>CAYHFW010000002.1:93734-203226 GCA_964355975.1 uncultured Singulisphaera sp. | reverse complement strand
GTCTGCGCAGCTCGGCGAGGGCTGTTTGAGCGCCGAGTGAAGCATTCCGCCGCGCGGACGTTGGAACTATGTCTTGTGCCAGCCGGCTACGCGCGCGCAAGCAGCGCTTCGTACAACTCGACGATTCCCTTGCCCTGAGTCGCGATCGTTTCGTAGATCTTGCGGCCGCCAGCGACATCGAGAAGTTCGCGCACCAGTTGCGCTTCGCCTGCGTGATCCGCCTTGTTCGCCACGAAGAGATCGGCAATCTCAAGGATGCCCGCCTTATCCATCTGCACGCTGTCACCCATCCCCGGAACGGTGACGACTGCGGTGCGGTCTACGTGGTGGCGAATCGCGACATCATTCTGTCCCGCGCCCACGGTCTCGATAATGAGTGTCTCGTACCCAGCGCTGCCCACGAGACCAACGAGTTGATCGAGCGATCGGTAGTCCTCTCCGACAATCGCGAGACTTCGGTAGAAAACGTTTTCGTCCACAGCGTTGAAATCGACGCGCAGCCGATCGCCGAGCAGTGCACCGCCCGTGATCGGGCTCATCGGATCAAAAGCAATCACTGCGATGCGCTCGCCTCGGCGCACACCCTCGGCCGCCATCGCCGCAACGAGCGTGCTCTTGCCCGCACCAGGGGCGCCGGTGATTCCAACAACAGTCGCAGGTCGACGCAGCGGAGTATTCGCAGGCAACTGCCCCGCATTCGCCATTGAAATCAAACGAGAGAGCTTTGCGGTCGGGTTGGCGCCAGCGTCGAGGGGTTGATAGGCATGCACCGTCTCGCGCACGCTCTCGACGATCTGGTCCATGCTTGTGCCAGTGTGATAGACACGCGCAACGCCGCTTGCGATAAGCGCAGCGACATCCTCTTGTGGAACGATTCCTCCAACATTCACCTTGATGTCAGGGCGTCCAACGCGTTTCAACTCTTCGAGCAACTTTGGAACAAGCACGAGATGCGAGTTGCTCATCATCGACGCCGCAACACAATCGACATCTTCATCGCGTGCGCCAATGGCGAGCCCGCGCGGGGTCTGCCAGAGGCCGGAATAGATCACGTGGATGCCACTATCGCGCAAGACGCGCGCGATGAGTTTGACGCCGCGATCGTGGCCATCCAATCCCATCTTTCCCAGAAGCACACGCGGGCGATGAGCGAGGTCTCCGCAGCGGTCCTTCTTTTCAATCGAAGTTGTCGGGTCGGTCAGTCCGCGCGCCATCAGTGCGAATCTCGTGCTGGCGAATCGCTCGTGGTGGCAGCTGCCGAATCTGCAGGTTCAACTTCAGTTGGCTTGACCTTGGTGCCGTCAACATTCCAATCCTCTGGTTGAAATCGGTTGGCGATTCGGCCGACGACGAGATGCGCATCTTGCAGCAGGTAGTCGTCGATCTTGATCGACTCTCCATTCGTTCCGCGCACCGTCGCGATCGACTTGCTCATCCAGCGCGACATGTCGATCGACTGAATGTGCTCGTTCTTCAACGACACTCCGTTCATCGTGAGATTGCCATCGTTGTCGAGTTCGAGTCGTTGTCGACGCAATTTCGCAACGGCGTAGAGCATCCAGGGGCCGCCCATCACACCGCAGCCGATGATGTAGACCCAGAGCTGAAGAGGACGGTCGTAGGCAGGCACTGGCTCTGGCGTCGCATCTTTGAAACGCTGCAGTGCCAACTTTGCTGCCGTGTAACTGCGAATCTCACTCTCGCTCAGAGCAGAGGTCGCTGCCTTCGCCTCGAGCAGGTCGAAGACCTCTTTATTCGTCGCGAATTCAGCGTAATCGCGCTCGTGCGCTGGAATGCGAACCCAGTAGTCGTAGCCCCCCCAAACACCGAGCACAAACGAAAGAATTGCGTACGCGACAAGCCAGAGAACTCGTTTTTTTCTTGCGGTTGCAACAACTGCCATGCTTCGGATTCTAGCGAGTTCTGTTTGTGTTGTTTACGTTCTGCACTCGTCGCGACGGACGCACTTTGCGACCACAATGTGAAGATTGAAGTGCGAGTGCCAGGTGCGATTCGGCACGAACTCTTTTTGCTTTGCGCTGCATGCGGAGTACCTTGGGTTGATGCGATCACTCACCATTGGCGGTGCACTCGTTCTGAGTGCGACTCTGTTTCAGCAGGGAGCGACGGCTGGGGATTGCGTAGGCGACTTCAACGGCGACCTCACTCGCAATGCCGAAGATCTCGGAATCTTGCTTGCAAACTGGGCGACCTCCGGTGCCGGCGATGCCAACGGCGATGGGTATGTCGATGGCGAAGATTTGACGCTCTTTTTTCTCCATTGGGATGCTGTCTGCGCGGGTTCTCCAACAGAGATTCGCCTCGCTTGTACGCCGTTGACGACCGCGCCGCACGCGTCGTTCGTGCAGACATTTCTTGCGGGATCAACCATCACCGTTGCCGTCGACCCTGCATTGAGCGCCGCACAGCCTGGTCAGATTGCAGACCTCTATGTGGTCAGTGCGCGCAAGGCCGTGGAGTGGGATTCCAACGCGACGCTTGTCGATGTGCGTGGCGCGGCGCAGCCGATCACCTACGCCGCGGGCGGAGTTGCAGCGAATCGATTCGAAGTGACGGGCGGTTCGACGCTCTCGGCAGATGGAGGCCTCGCGGTTGGGCGCGGCTACGACCTCGTCATCGACCAAGATCGCAATGGGGTGTTGTCTGTGGGCGATCTGATCGATGGCGGCGACGATCGCGCGGCGCTCTGGGTTGCACGTGACCCAGGTCATCCCGGTTCATACGCAGTCACGACGTTGAGTAGTTACACGGCGAGCGGAGCCACATCGGGATACACCGCAGCGCGGCTTTGGTATCCAACGGCGATCGCGTCGCTCGGTCAGCGACCCCTCATCGTCATCTCACATGGCAATGGCCACAACTACATGTGGTACGACTATCTCGGCGTGCACTTGGCGAGTTGGGGATACATCGTCATCAGCCATCAGAACAACACAGTGCCTGGAATCGAGACGTCATCAACGACCACGCTGCAGCACACCGCCGCGATCATCGCGCAGCAGGCGACCGTCGCAGGAGGGGCGATCAACGGAAAGATCGACACGACGCGTATTGGTTGGATCGGGCACAGTCGTGGCGGTGAGGGAATTGTGCGGGCATATGACCGAATCTTCGATACGCCATCGACCGCTGTGGGCTACACGCTGAGCAGCATCAAGATGCTCTGCGCGATTGCGCCGACGGACTTCTTAGGTGTGAGCAGCGCGAATCCGCACAGCGCAAACTTCATGCTTCTCTATGGCTCGGCGGATGGCGACGTGAGCGGCATCCCAACAAACTCGGTCGCATGGTCGTTCGATCTTGCTGAGCGCAGCACGGGTTATCGAAACACCGTCTATGTGCATGGCGCCGACCACAATGACTTCAATTCTGGCACGCTCAACGATTTCGTGGGGCCCGCCGGCACTGAGATCGGCCAGATCGAGGCGAAGGAAATCGCTGAACCATCCATTTTGGTCGCCATGAAGTATCACCTCGAAGGTGAGATTGGGCTTGGCGAGTTCTTCTGGCGTCCCAATGCAACATTGCGCGCCGTTGACATCTCATCATTGACAACCGTGGTGAAAGAATGGGTCGTTCCAACGGCTGCCAGCCCAATCGTGATCGACAACTTTCAGACGCAGACATCCACAACCCTCTCGAGTTCTGGCGGAGCGGTCACAGCAAGCGTCGTAAACATCAGTGAAGCGATTTCACGCGACACTGATGGCACGTTCACTTGGAGCACTTCGAACCCTCACAACGGATCGGTGCGAGCCACCGCGAGCGATACGCAGCGGATGATTGCGTGGGATTGGAACTCTGCGCAGTCGATGGAGTGGGCAATCGTTTCAGCGCTGCGCGATGTGAGCAACCATGCGTTCGTCGAAGTTCGTGTGGGGCAGGGGTCGCGGCATCCCAACACAGTGACACTGAATGGCGGCGCATCATTTAGCGTCGTCTTGCGCGATGGTGCTGGCGTCGAAGTTCGCCGCTCGTCGCTGCTGCAGGGTGAAGCGGTCAACCTTCCATACCAACGCACGGGAAGCGGCACTGGCGCAGGATGGCAATCAGAGTTGCGAACAATTCGCCTGAGATTGCGCGATTTTCAGTCGGGTGGAACGGGGCTTGATCTTTCAAACATCGTTGCGGTGCGGCTCGAAGTCGGCGGCAGTGCGGGCTCGACGACTGGACGATTTCTCATAGATGACTTGCAATTCACCAAGGACTAACCCGATGGCACGATCTCTCGACGCTTTGAAACTTGTTGCGGCAGGCGCCTTCGTGGCGATGTGCACGCTCACAACTGCGGGGGCATCCGCGCAATCGGCGATGCCAGTCGTACCTGCGCTGCCCGCGACTCCTTCGGCAACGGTCGGCGTGAAAATCATTTCGATTCAAGGCGTCGTTCTTGGCAGTTCATATGCCACGGACTTTCGCAGCGAGCATCCACAGGTCATCGCAGGATGGCTGATGGTGATCGAGGCAGACAAGGCAGTGCTCGCGCCGCGGTCGCTTGCCGAACCACTGCTTCTCGCGGGCGGCACGAGTGGCGCGGGTGGCAAAGTGTGGACGGAGTCGGTCGAGTGGTTCAATCATGGCTTCGCCTCTGGTCATCGGGTTTGTTTCATTCCATCGCCCGTGAACGAGCAGGGGGTTCTCGCCAACGAACTCAAAGGTGTGCGAGTGTGGTTTGGAACACCGCGATTACCCGAATCGGTCGATGCAGCGGCGCTCGAACAAGAACGGGCACTTGCTGAGGGCGCGAGTGTTGCGCCGACGGTCGTTGCAACGGCTTCGCCCACCATTCACCTCGCCGATCGCGACGCTCTGATCAGTTCGGCGCGTGAATTGATTGCGCGCTTCGCCCCAGACGAGGTTCAGTCCGATGCGGCGGCGCCGGTTGCGCCGGTCGCGCCAGTTGCCCCAGCGGTGAAGTAGCGCTCGCTTGACCTCTCGACTTCATGTCCGCATTCGGGGCAGGGATGTCCTGGCTCAAGTGTGCGAACATCGTGTTTGCACTTTGCGCAGCAAACATCGCGAAATGCGATGAGCACACGAAATCCACACGTCGAGCAAGGTGACTCGCCAATCGCAAAGTTCGATCGCTTTCCGCAGCGCGGGCATGTGACTTCTGCTCCAGAAACGGTCCATGGGCGCACTGCACGTCGACCGAGCTGCCAGAGCACGATCAGCGTGAGCACGAGGCATCCTTCGACGATTCCAACGGCCGCGAGGATTCTCCCGTAGTAGAAGTTCACATTCCAGTCATCGACGTCACGCGCCAGCAAGAATGCGAGAACACCCATGAGCGCCGCACCGATGGCGATGTAGGGAATCAGCCGCCGCTCGATTCTTCCGAGCGGCATCGGCACCGCAATCGAGTGGATCGCGATCGCGACCGAAAGGCCCGTCAAGAGCAGCGCATACTTCAATCCGAGCGGTGGTGTTCCGCCCGCCCACGAATCAAAGACCACATCTTGCCACGATGCGATGCACACGAGGATGGCGGCAATCCCAACGATCGGCACAAATCCGCGCGTTCCGGGTCGGCGCGCAACCCATCCTGCTGCGCATGCAACTCCCGCGATTGCGCCCAGAACGAAAATGACCCACTCCGAAAAGAGCTCGCCAATCTGGTTGCCTCTGAGTCCCCCAGCGACATTTGAAATGAGCAGGGCGCCGATGCACAGTCCAGTGACTCCGCCTGT
Organism: uncultured Singulisphaera sp.; assembly: GCA_964355975.1. GTDB lineage: Bacteria > Planctomycetota > Phycisphaerae > Phycisphaerales > SM1A02 > F1-60-MAGs104. Next base: position 197,515 of record CAYHFW010000002.1, on the reverse strand, counting down.
TATCAGCAGAGATGCCTTGCAGACTGGGCGAAACTTCCCGACCGAATGTTCGAGCACTTTGAGTGGAGTGATCGCCGCGAACATCCCCAGCGCGAGCAGCACTTGCGACATGGCGATTGTCTCTTCGCGCATCGGTCGACCAATCGTGTCGTTCCAGATGAGTGCAAGTCCGCCCAGAGCGATGAGTACGACGACGACCATCCACACTTTGCCGCTGAGGAGCAGCGCGTACCCCTCGCGACGTGGAAGCACCGGAAGAAAGAGCGCGCAAGCGAGGGCGACGACACAACTCGATCCAACCATTCGGCCGCCAAAGTCGGTGGGAGAGAAGACCGATGCAACGCCGAGTAGTCCGGCGACAGTGAGAAATCCGAGCATTGTCCGCAAGACGTGCGCGCGTAGTGCCATGTGCAAAGGCTAACACTGCAGCACGCCGACAAAAAAGCCTCCAGCGTTTGCTGGAGGCTTTGTGTTCGATCGAAAGAACTTGCTTAGGCGGTCGCTGGTGGAGCCTCGGGTTGCGGCGCGGGCGCCGCAATCTCAGGAGCCGACGACTCAACAACGAAAGCGAGATACTCCTTGCCCTCAGGTCGTGTGCCGCGAATCGTGTCGCCAGCTTTAAACTCGCCAGTCAGAAGGTTTTCTGCGAGTGGATCTTCGATGTACGAGCTGATCGCTCGTCGCAGAGGACGTGCGCCAAAGTCAGGGTTGTATCCCTTGTCGATGAGGAAGTCCTTCGCGGGTTGATCGAGCAGCAGAGTCATCTGACGCTCACCCAACCGTTCGCGCACCTTCGCGAGTTCGATGTCGATGATCTGCACAAGGTCGTCTTTCACCAGTGGACGGAAGACGATGATCTCGTCGAGACGGTTGATGAACTCTGGACGGAAGAACTTCTCAGCTTCGCCCAAGAGCAACTTCTTGATCCGCTCGTAATCCTGCACTTCGGCGCGCTTTGTGAAGCCGAAGCTCGAACCACCCTTGATGAGGTCTGCACCGATGTTGCTCGTCATGATCACGATGGTGTTCTTGAAGTCGACTTGCCGTCCAAACGAATCGGTGAGTCGGCCTTCTTCCATCACTTGCAGCAACATGTTGAAGACATCGGGATGCGCCTTCTCGACTTCGTCCAAAAGAACGACTGAGTAGGGGCGTCGGCGAATCTTCTCGGTGAGCTGTCCACCCTCTTCATAGCCGACGTATCCAGGAGGGGCGCCGACGAGTCGTGAGACCGCGTGCTTCTCCATGTACTCGCTCATGTCGAGGTAGATCATTGCATCAGGATCGCCAAACATGAATTCGGCGATGGTCTTGGCAAGCAGAGTCTTTCCAACGCCGGATGGTCCGACGAAGAGGAATGAGCCCATCGGTCGCTTTGGATCTTTGAGCCCAGCGCGTGCCTTGCGGATTGCGCGAGACACGGCCTTGACTGCGTCATCTTGACTCACAACCTTGCGGTGCAATTCATTCTCGAGCTGCATGAGTCGTTCAGACTCACCCTTCGCCAGACGAGTCAACGGAACGCCCGTCATCTTTGCGACGACTTCGCGAATGACCTCTTCATCGACGACCGCTTCGGTCTCGTTGATCCGGTCGCGCCAAGATTGCTGGAGTTTCTCTTTCTCCTTGCGCAACTTCTCGGCTTGATCGCGCAGTTCAGCTGCACGCTCATAGTCGGCACCCTTGACCGCCTCATCCTTGTCGATCGCAAGTCGCTCGACGCGCTCTTCGAGTTCGGTCAGATCAGGTGGCTTGGTCATGCTCTTGAGGCGCAGACGCGCGCCTGCTTCATCGAGCACGTCAATCGACTTGTCGGGCTGCACGCGGCCTGTGATGTAGCGACCCGACAACTCAACTGCACTGCGCAGCGCGTCGTCGGTGTACTTCACGCGGTGGTGGCTCGCATACTTCTCGCGCAGTCCCTTGAGAATCTCAACGGTCTGCGCGGCAGTTGGTGGTTCGACAGTGATCGACTGGAATCGTCGTTCGAGCGCCGCATCCTTTTCGATGTACTTGCGGTACTCATCGAAGGTGGTTGCTCCGATGCACTGAATCTCGCCTCGTGAGAGCGCAGGCTTGAGCACATTCGATGCGTCAATCGCACCTTCTGCGCCACCTGCACCGACGAGTGTGTGCAATTCGTCGATGAAGAGGATGATGTTCTTGGCGCGACGAACTTCGTTCATCACCGCCTTGATGCGCTCTTCGAATTGACCGCGGTATTTCGTTCCAGCGACCATCGCCGCAAGATCGAGCACCACGAGTCTCTTGTCGTACAAGATGTCAGGCACTTCTTGATTCACGATTGCCTGGGCGAGCCCTTCAGCAATCGCAGTCTTTCCAACGCCTGCCTCACCGAGCAACACCGGATTGTTCTTCGTGCGGCGGCAGAGCACCTGAATGAGTCGTTCGATTTCGTTGTGCCGTCCAATGACTGGGTCGAGTTCATTCGCGCGCGCAAGTTCAGTGAGATCGCGGCCGAATGAATCGAGAGCAGGGGTCTTGCTCTTGGTGGCGCGCCGAGTCGAACCTTCACCGCGGTCACCGCCACCAGTTTCTGCCGGATTCTCGGTTGGATTCTGTGGCTGCGCCTCTTCTTGGTCGACGCCAGCGCCCAAGAGGTTGAGCACTTCTTCGCGCACTTCTTCGAGTTTCAATCCGAGGTTGACGAGTACCTGGGCGGCAACGCCATCCTGCTCGCGCAAGAGTCCAAGCAAGAGATGCTCGGTGCCGACGTAGTTGTGATTCAGATTGCGCGCCTCTTCGATTGCATACTCAAGCACTTTCTTTGCGCGTGGAGTTTGTGGCAACTTTCCCATCGTGACCATTTCTGGCCCGCTCTTGACGAGTTTTTCAACCTCGAGGCGCACCTTCCGCAGGTCGATGCCGAGGTTCTTGAGAACATTGGCTCCAACGCCAGATGCCTCTTTGACGAGACCGAGCAAGATGTGTTCAGTGCCGATGTATTCGTGATTGAAGCGCTGCGCCTCTTGGTTCGCGAGAGCCATCACTTTTCGGGCACGATCGGTCAAACGTTCAAACATGAAAACCTCCTAGATTTGGGTCGAATGCCGAATCCTACGAACGACGGGGGGAAACCGCCAACACCCTGAGCATTCGGCATGCCACTGAGCACAGAATCGGATTCATTTCTCTCAGACTCAAACAAACTCATCAATTATTGCCACATGCGATCATGCCGCGATTCGCAAAGAGTGAACGCCGTTGCTTTCAACGCACTTTCGAGTCAAAAAGAGGCAATTCGCTAAGGCTTGTGTCACAGGCACTTGGATGCGCTCGTGTGCGCATCCTCGACCCGACCATCAGTCAGGCGCACGATGCGGTCGGCACGCGCCGCAACGACTGGATCGTGGGTCACCATGACCACCGTGAGCCCGCGCGCATGTCGTTCTGACAGCAAGTCGAGGATGCCCTCGCCTGTCTTGACGTCGAGATTTCCGGTGGGTTCATCTGCGAGAAGCACGCGTGGTGCATTTGCGAGCGCGCGTGCGATTGCAACGCGCTGACGCTCTCCGCCCGAAAGTTGCGCGGGGCGGTGGTTCAACCTGTGGCCGAGTCCAAACGACTCGAGCAAGGTCGTCGCAGAGGCGCGGGCCTCGCGCGCGCGACCTGAGAGGCGTGGAAACAGATTGCCGACCATTGCAGGCAGCATTGCGTTCTCGAGCACATTGAGCTCGGGAAGCAAGTGATAGAACTGAAAGACAAATCCGATGTCACGGTTGCGATAGAGATCGAGCCGCGCGCCGTGAGTCGTTGCAACTTCAGCACCTTGAAAGTGAATCGTGCCGCCATTGCGATCGGGTCGGTCGAGTCCGCCCATCAGGTGCAAGAGCGTGCTCTTTCCAGACCCAGATGATCCGAGCACGGCGACCCATTCACCCTCTGCAACAGAGAGATCGGCGCCGCGCAGCACTTCGACTGGGAACGAGCCAAATGAATAGGTCTTTCGAACGCCGAACGCCTGCAGAAGTGGTGTGGTGCACTCAGCCATAGCGCAGTGCCTCGACAGGATCGATATCTGCAGCTTTCGCCGCTGGAATTGCCGCTCCGATCACGCTGAAAAGCACGCCACCGAGTGCGGTGCTCCACGCGGTTGTCCAATCGACTTGATCTGGAACGATCGTGAAGTAATAGACGCTTGGATCCCAAATCAGTGTGCCGTGATGCAGCGCAAGCGCAGTCGCAACGAGTGTGAGCACGCTCGTGCCAAGAATCCACAGCAGAATTGCGAGCAGTTTGCCTCGCCAGATCGCACGGATGAGTGCGAGCGCACAGAGCCCCGCGAGCACAAACGTGCCGATCCAGATTCCGCGCGGCGCATCGCTGCCGATTGCCTCGTGGATCGCGTTGATGTTGCGAATGACCGCCCACGCGATGAGCACTCCGAGCGCGCTGCCGACCGTGCCGATGATGAATCCGTAGCGCAGAAAAATCCAGAGCACTCCAGCGCGCGACGCTCCGACGCTGCGCAGAATGCCAATATCGCGGGTCTTTTCGATCACAATCGCCCAGAAGATCGAGAGGATGAGCCCTGCGCAGACGAGGTAGATGAGCGAGAAAAGCACACGCATCATCTCGCGTTCCTTTTCAACCGGCGTGATGAGGTCGCGCAACTGCTGCTCCCATGTCAACACATTGATGAACTCAGGCATCCTCGCGATGCGCGATGAGTCGGCCGCGATTCGTTTTGAAAAGTCGAGATACGCACTTTCAACTTGATCGCGCAGTGCATTGGCCGTGACGCCACTCTTGGCACGCACGAGCAGTTTGGTCACGCGTGCAGGTGTCATTCCAATGATCGGATAGCGCCCTTGCGCATCGGGCTCGGCGTTGAGGTCAAAGAGCGGCGCTTCGTCGAGTCGAAGCAGTCGTTGTCCCTCTTTCAAGGGGATGTAGACGCGGTTCTTGTCGACTTCGTAGACGCCCGTTTGAACCTCGTTGACGACTGAAAAAATCTGCTCGCGTGGCTCGGCGATCTTGCCTTGTCCAGAGACTGGTACGACCGTGAGAGTCACATCGCAGTCGGGCATGAACCATCCAAATCGTGGCAGATATGACCCATCGCGTTGTCGTGCATTTCCCACCGAGACATGCATCCCAAGGGCAATTCCTGGTGTTCCAGTGCGCGACTTGATGAGTGACTTGCCATCGGAAAGAATGCTCGCATCGAGATGGCGACGGGGATCGTCTGCTGCCATCGCCTGTGCTGCCGCATCGTCGATGGGCGGTCTCCAGTAGAGATCGTTTGCGTAATCGGTGACTGTTGCAAGGCTCACAGGGTCGACCGCCCAGACTTGCACGTGTGTGATCTCTTTCTGATCGCCGCGCGGATAGGGCATGCGCAAGAGTCCGATCGTGTCGATGAGAGCCGACGCGCCTTGAACCGTTGAGAGGCCGCGCAAGTCGCTCACGAACTCATCGGCGTAGGGCATGCCGCCGATACCGCTTGAGACAATCACGTCTCCAACGATTTGCCGTCCTGAGTCTTTGAGCATGTTGAGAAAACCAGTCATCACCGAGACGACCGTGACGACGAGTGCCACGCAAAGCGCCACCGCAGCGATCGCGATGAACGGAATCAGCCGCGAAGTCAGATATCGATTTGAAAGGAGCGCCGCGTACACAGAGCCGCATTATTCCACGGTTTGGCGCTCTTGTGTGATGGGTGGCCCACCGATTGGGATGATCGAGAGAGTTCCGAGAAACTCACGCGCGCCAGGAAATGCAAATCCACTCTTGTCGCAGACCATCGTCAGGGTTTGGGTCGCGCGCACGATTCCGTTGCCGCCGCCTTCGCTGCCCTCGCACGGACCGCCGGTGTCGCAGTTCATGCCGCTCGGCAGGTCGATCGCGAAAATGCGATTGCCACTGGCCGCATGCGCGTTCATCCAGCGGATGGCATCGAGTTCTCTGCCAGCAGGGGGGCGCGTCAGCCCAGTGCCAAAGAGCGCGTCGACGAAAGTCATCGGTTGAGCGCCAGCGAGAAGCGAATCAATCGATTCCCAGGGATGCACGAGCCCAAGAGCCGCCGCAGCATCGCGCATGATGCGAGCGTCCGAGCCGCCGCGTGTCTGTGCGACTTCGACGGCGATTGCCGCGATTCCCCAACTGTGCAGTGTGCGAACGATCGCATATCCGTCGCCGCCATTGTTGCCACTTCCGCAGAGGGCGATGATTGGTGGCTCGCCCCGCGCGCGGCCGCAGCGAATGATCGTTGCGCACTCGACGGCGGCGTGTGTCATCAAGACGATCGATGGAACTCCCAGAGTCTGCGAACAGGCGCGGTCATAGTCGATCGCTTGTTGGCGTGTGAAACGAATCGTCACCCGCGCAGCGTAGGCGCGCACAAGCGTGTTCGCGCACGATGCCGCTAGTCTGCGCCGATGATTCTCGTTGCGATCGCACTCGGTTGGACTTTCGGCGCGCTGAGCGTCGTGGGCGCCGTGTACTGGGCGATTGTTGCGTGGCGCGTGCGGCGCGACGGCAAGAATCGCCCGAGTTTGACCGAGGGACTCACTGGATCTCTCGATCATTGGCCAGCAGTCTCGGTGATCATTCCAGCGCATAACGAAGAGTCGCACGCTCCCGACTTGCTTCGCTCATTGCTCGCGCAGGAGTACCCAGGCAACATTGAAGTCATCTTTGTGCTTGATCGGTGCTCCGATGGCACGCATGCGGCACTCGCGCGGGTGGTCAGCGCGCAGGCGACGCCCAATCAACGAATCACGGTGCAACTCGTCGACAATCAGCACTGTCCGCCCGATTGGGCTGGTAAGTGCAATGCCGCGCATCAAGGGGCGCAGCGCGCGAAGGGTGAGGTGCTGCTCTTTACAGATGCAGACACAACCTTCGACCCTGGGGTCATTCGCGCCTCGGTCAAGTTGCTGCACGATCGCCAGCTTGCACTCCTCTCAGTCCTGAGCACGGTGAGTGTTCGACATTTGTTTGAGGCCGTTGTTCAACCAGTCGCCGCTCTGCAACTCATGAAGATCTATCCCATTGGGCGGGTGAACGATGAGAAGCGGCCGATGCCTTTCGCCAACGGACAATTCATGATGTTTCGCCGTGAGGCGTATGACCAAGTGGGTGGACACAGCGCGGTCAAAGATGCATTGCTCGAAGATCTCGCATTTGCGTGGCAAGTCGTGCATGTGTGCAAGCGGCGGGCAGGTCTCTTCATGTCGGACGGACTCGTGCACGTGCAGATGTACGAGACCTATCCACAATTTCGCGAGGGTTGGCGGCGCATTTTCATCGAGGCGTATCGCCGAAATCCACGACGACTTCGCCGATCTGCCCTTGAGTGCATGTTGCTCGGCACGGGCGTTGCCATCGCATCGCTTGGGTCGATTGGCGCAGGATTGCTCGCATGGTCGCTCGGTGACCATCCGCTCGCGATTGCTGGATTGTCTTGCGGCGCACTCAGTTTTGTCGTGCAGCAGCTGACGCTGCGGCGCATCTTCGAACTCGTGGGAGTGCCGCGCATCGCAGCGCTCGCCTATCCATACGCATCGCTCGCAGTTGCGCGCATTCAATGGCGGGGGGCGAAAGACCTTCGGCGTGGAGCGCCAGTGCAGTGGGGTGGTCGCTCGTATGTGCTCGAGCCGACCGATCGCTGAGTGGCACGACTCGGCGCGGCTTTGCACTACCTTGCCGCGTCTATGAAAATTCTGCTCACCAACGACGATGGAATCACCGCGCCTGGAATCGCGGCGCTCTACGACGCGATCTCATCGCTAGGCGAAATCTTTGTCATCGCCCCCGCGGGAGTGCAATCGGCGATGAGTCACGGCATCACGTTTCACAAGCCACTGCTCACGCGCGAAGTTCAGGTCAACGCGCGCATGCGTGGTACGGCGCTCGAGGGAACCCCCGCGGACTGTGTGAAAGTCGGGCTTCGCACGATGTGGGTTGAACGATTCGGTGCTGGAAGTCGCCCTGATCTTGTTGTGAGCGGCATGAACAGCGGCGCGAATGTTGGAATCAATGTCATCTATTCGGGCACAGTCGCAGCAGCAATTGAGGCTGCGTTTCTGGGCGTTCCAGCGATTGCGGTGAGTCTGCATTTGGGCGGATCAGGCCGCATCGCATGGGATCGCGCCGCAGAGATTGCTCGACATGCGATTGACCGCGTCATCGCCCATTCACTCGATGCCCACCGCGTGATTTCAATCAACGTGCCGCGCACTGAGTCTGTGGATGCTCCGATGCCGCCGATTCGTGTTGTGCGTATGAACACGGCCGCTGGCATCGACCGCCATGATCGACGCGAGTCGCCAGAAGGTCACGCGTATTACTGGCCGACAGGAAACGGGATGGAGTTCGTTCACACTGCGCAAGGCAGCGATGTCGAAGCACTGATGGAACGCAACGTCACCATCACGCCACTCTCATACGACCTGACAGATGAAGCGTCGCTCGCCACGTGGCAGAGTCGTTTGCACGCTTCGTGATCGAAAATCTGCAGGCCGCTGCGCTGCTGCATGAGATCCCAGCGGCGCGGTCTTCGCGCGCGCACCCGTTCTTTGGAAAGTACGCATCATGCAGCGGGTCATTCCTTCCAAAGAACGGGATTTCGTACGACTGACTTTCGCTTGCGTCCAGGCGGCGGAATCTTCGCTCGCGCGAGTTCCCGAGCCGAGCAAGTCTGCGCAGCTCGGCGAGGGCTGTTTGAGCGCCGAGTGAAGGATTCCGCCGCGTCCACGCTTGCTTGCGGTGCTGCTGCTTGAGCGCCGAATTCACATCTCTCTCGGCAGTCTGTCAGTTCAAGATGAATCGCACGCGAAATGGAAGCGTCTTCCCAGGCGGCAACTTGTCGAGTTGCGATCCCTTTGCACGCCAGCGATAGAGTGCGTCGAGAACCGGTCCATCAATATCTGGATAGCCGCTCGATTGCAGGATGCGGCAAGTCACTGGCACTCCGTCTCGCCCAAAGATGATCTCGCAGACTGGATTCGCTGGAGAAGTCGTGAGGCGAGTCAAGATCGGAAGTTCAGGCTTCCGCGTCTTGACTTCAACCCCCTTGCGCGCAAGGGGCTTTCCATTCCGCCACGTCGAAGGTGGCGCATCGATCACGCTCGTCGCGTCCGACTCGCGGTCTGATTTTTCGCCCTGTTCTTGGCTTGTTCCAGGTGCTCCTGGAGGTCCGGGCACTGGCGCAACCACAGGGCTCGTCGCCCCCTCTTGTGCTGGTTGTGGACTTTGCGGTGGCGTCTGCGGAGTCGCGGGGACCGCATCGCGCGCAACCGCATCGGGTGTCTTCGCAGGGTGGATCGCAGCGGTCGGTGGGGAATCCTTCGATGGATTGGGCTGCATGTCGGGGCGATCGATCGCAGCAGGCAACTCACCATCGGGTGAGGTCGGCATTGTCGGCAAGTCAGAGAGTGATGTCGGTTGCGCTTCAACTCCCTTGAGATCACTCGGCGCGGTGGTCGGTGCTGGACTCGCCGCACTCACTGCTTCGACCGCGGGTGTTGGTTGCGCCGCACTCACTGCTTCGACCGCGGGTGTTGGTTGCGCCTGAGGTTGTTCAGGCTGCATTGGCTGAGCGGGCGCTGGCGCGGGATTCACTTCGCCAGCGGCGGGCGCACCACCTCCGGCAGCATCCTTCTCGGTGAACGCCGCTTGATCGACTTCGCCATGTTGTGCGAGGTGCTCTTGGTATTCGTCGTAACCGATCCACGTCATTCCCTCATCCGATCCATTTTCGACGCCGGGAATGAGTTCTTCTTCGTTGTCGCGCGCTGCGTTGTCTTGCGCATCTTTGAGCGCCTTTTCAAGGCGTTCGCGTTGGCGCCGCTCGCTCTCGCTGCTTCCATCGAGCGAAGAATTCAGCGGACTGCTGCCTCCCACACCCCACGACGCGGTCAGCATCGGGAATCCAATCCCCATATGCAGCAGCAGTGCAATGAGTGCCCCCCAGTAGAGCGGAGTGTTGTAATTGCGCTGCGCGATCACGGGGTGATCGTAGGCAATGGAGGAGGCGGCGCGTCACTGTCCATTGGCTTGCCAACAAAGTTCACTTGCAGTCCGCATCCACGCAACTTGTCCCAAATGCTCTGCATGACGGGGGCGCGATCGACCGTTCCCTGTCCATCGGCCACCGCGATGTAGACGATGGTCTTTGGATCTTCCTTCTTCGATTCGGCGACTCGTCCCACGATGTCACTGAGCTCGCATGGAATTCGGTTGTAGTAGAGCTTTCCGTCGAGCGCGATCGAAATCGTTGCCGCGGTCGAGGGTTTCGCATTCTGCCCGCTCTGAAACTTTCGCAATTCCATCGGGATGACACTCACGCGCACTGCGAGCGCCTGCGAGTAGATAAAGAATGAGAGCAAGAACATCATCACGTCGATGAGCGGAATCAGTTCGATTCGCGGTTCGTGGGATGTGCGGCGAATTCGCATGACGCTCTCGACCGACCGCTAGAGTCCGAGTTGTGCGGCGGCAAGCGCGGTGGGGACGTCGTCGGTGAACTTGAAGAGGCGATCGAGCCCGGTCATCAAGAGCACGCTCCACACCGTGTCTCGAACCCCGCAGAGGTGCAGCGACCCGTGATTGGCAATGACGCCCTTGCGCAACTGAAGCAACTGCGCAAGATTTGAAGAGTTGAGATAGGTCACCGCGCGCATGTCGAGCACGACATGAAAGGATGTCTCAGACGTTTCGACGCGCGCGAAGAGTGCCTCGAGGTCTTCTCGCAGCACAGGTTCATCAGCCATCTCACCCAGAATGACGTTTTCGGACCAGTCGCTCAGCGGCATGTCATCAATCCTCTCAGTGTGGAAGTGTCGGGCTTGAATCGGTCGGGTTTGGTTCAGTCGGGTTCGGTTCAGTCGCGGCGTCGGCGTTGCCAGTTGATTCACTCGGCTCGTCCGACTCAAAGCATGCTGCGCCAACGAGAGTGTCGCCTTCTTGCAACTTGACGACGCGAACTCCAAGTGTGTTTCGTCCCACGAGGCGAACTTCGCTCGCGCGAATGCGCACGATCATTCCGCCGCGCGACACGAACATGAGATCGTCGCTCTCGAGCGTCGCATGCACTGCGACGACCCGCCCATTGCGTTCATCGGTCTTGATGTCAATTCGCCCCTTGCCGCCACGCGATTGCGCGCGGGTTTGACCATCGTCCTGGTGAACGAGGTACTCGGTCATCGGCGTGCGCTTTCCAAAGCCGTTTTCGGTGCATGTAAAGAGCGTCGCTTGGTCGTCGCAGCGCACGAGTCCCACAACAGCATCTTCATCGGAAAGATCGATTCCTCCGACTCCCGCGGCGGTTCGCCCCATCACGCGCGCATCGTTTTCGTCGAACCGGATCGACATTCCTTGCGCTGTTGCAAGCAGGATGTGATCATTGCCGCGTGTCTGCACGACATTGACGAGGCGATCGCCATCGTTCAATCCGACTGCGATGATGCCACTGCGATTGACGTTGCGGAACTCTTTGAGTGAGGATCGTTTGATGCGACCGCTCGCTGCAGCGAAGAACAAGTAATCCTCGCTGCGCTCGAAGTCTTTGATCGGCAGGTATGCGACGACCCGTTCGCCTTCTTTGAGTTCGACCACATTGTTGATCGCACGTCCCTTGGCGGTGCGCGACATCTCTGGAATCTGCCAGACCTTGATGCGGTAGACGCGCCCCGTGTTTGTGAAGCACAGAAGATCGTCGTGTGTGCTCGCAATAAAAACGCGCTCGATGTAGTCGCCATCTTTCGCGTCTGAACCGCGCACGCCAACGCCGCCTCGCCCTTGCGTTCGGAATGTTCCAACTGGTGAGCGCTTCACAAATCCTTCGTGGCTCACGGTGATTGCGACATCGTGTTCTTGGATGAGTTCAGCGAGGTCAAAGTCGCCCGCCTCATCCGCCTCGATCTGAGTGCGGCGATCGTCGGCAAACTTCGCGCCGATCTCAATGATGTCTTTGCGCACGACCTGCAACACAAGCGCGGGGTCGCCAAGCATCTGTTCGTATCCGTCGATCTCTGCGAGAAGCGCTGAAAACTCCGCCGCGAGTTTCTCGATCTCGAGACCCACAAGTTGAATCAAGCGCAGCGCACCGATGGCGTCTGCTTGCACGCGCGTCAGTTTGATGCCGGCGCCGACACGGCTCGCTTCGGCGATGCGCTGCGGAACGAGGGGAGCGCTGGGATGATCTTCTGCGATGCGAAACGCGCGCATCATGAGCGTTTCGATTGCTTCTTCGCGCGTGCGCGATGCGCGGATGATCGCGATAACCGCATCGATATCGCAAACCGCGTAAACCAAACCCTCGAGACGATGCGCTTGCTGGCGCGCCTGACGCAAGAGAAACTCTGTGCGCCGTCGAATGACTGTGCAGCGATGATCGATGTAGCTCGTGATCAGCGTGCGAAATGGAAGCGTGCGCGGTTGACCATTCACCAACGCGATGTTGATGATGCTGTAGGTCGTTTGCAGCGGTGTGAACTCATAGAGTTGACGTTCGACGACAGCAGGGTCGGCACCCTTGCGCAAGACGACGAGAATGCGCGTCTGCGCATCGCGCCCAGAGTGATTGCGCACATCGACGATGTCAGGAATGCGATCATCTTTCTTCGCATCGACAATGCGTTCGATCAGCAGACTCTGCACAACCTGATAGGGAATCTCTTCGATGATGATCGTGTTGCGACCATCCTTTGTTTCATGCCGCACGCGGCCGCGCACGGTGAGGCGTCCGCGACCAGTGGCGTAAGCCTCGGCAATTCCTCGCCGTCCCACAATCGTTCCGCCCGTTGGAAAGTCAGGGCCTGGCACGATCGCAAGCAGTCCAGCGAGATCGATCTCAGGATTGTCGATCGTCGCGACAATCGCGCGCACAATCTCAGCGAGATTGTGGGGCGGCATCGAACTCGCCATACCGACCGCGATGCCCGACGATCCATTCACCATCAAGTTTGGAAACTTGCCTGGCAGCACCATCGGCTCAGTGAGCCGATCGTCGTAGTTTGGCTTGAAATCAACTGTTTCTTTGTCGAGATCTTCGAGCATCGCGACGGCTGGTCCCGTCATGCGCGCTTCGGTGTATCGCATCGCAGCAGGGGGATCGCCTTCGATTGAGCCGAAGTTTCCTTGCTTGTCGATGAGCAGCGCGCGCGTCTTCCACGATTGTCCGAGATTCACAAGCGTTGGATAGATCACCGACTCGCCGTGGGGGTGGTAGTTACCACTCGTGTCACCGCAAATCTTGGCGCACTTGATCTGTTTTCGCCCGGGAGTCAGGTTGAGATCGTGCATCGCCACAAGGATGCGGCGCTGCGATGGCTTCAATCCATCGCGCACATCGGGCAGCGCACGATCGGTGATCGTGCTCATCGCATAGACGAGATACGACTCGTGAAGTTCACGGTCGATCGTCTTGTCGATCACGTTTCCGAGCGTCGAATGTCCGTCGGGAGAAGGGGGTGGAACAGCGGTCACAGCGAACTTGAAATGCTACCAATGACGGCGAATCTTTGGAGGGTTTCGCGACTCAATTCACTCGAAAAAGATGCGCCAAATGTTCGCAGTTTCCACCACCACCTTCGATCGGACTCGGGGTGTCATTTGCGACGCGCACTCCGAGCGCAGCCATCTCGCCCAGGACGCGCGCGATCACCTGCGCTGCGACTTCTGGAGGCAGAACTCCCTTCACGAGCGCCTTGCGTTCGTCCCCCTGCGACTCGTAGTGCGGCTTGATGAGCGAGACAATTTGCCCCCCAGCCCGCAGCCAGCGGAGTGCCACCGGAATGGAATGCGCCTGCTTTGTCCACGCCATGTCGAGCACCACAAGGTCGACGCCGTCCTTTGGCGGCGGGGCGTGCAAGACGTTGGTGCGCTCGCGCACTTCAACCCGCTTGTCGTTGCGCAACTTCCAGTCGAGCATGCCATATCCAGTGTCGACTGCAACGACTTTGCGGGCGCCATTCTGAAGCAAGCAGTCGGTGAAACCTCCAGCATTGCAGCCGAAATCTGCACAATCGAGTCCTGATGGGTTGATCGAGAAAGCTTCGAGCGCGCGGGCGAGTTTGAGTCCTGCTCTTGAGACGAATTGCACGGGATGGCACTCAGATTCCGAGCAAAACGATGCCCAAGCGATTGGCGGCATCGATCATCCGCTGCTTCTCGAGCATGATGACACGCCCCGATCCGAGCACGAGCATCTTCCCGCCGCACTTGGCGAGTCGCTCGAGAGTCGCGACGCCGACGGTGGGAACATCTGCGCGCATGTCATGCGAGTCATGTGCAGTCTTGAGCAGCATCCATCCACCGCTCTTGCAGAGACCTGCTGTGCGCTCGATCATCGCGTCTGTTCCTTCCATTGCTTCGACAGAGATCACATCGCACGCGCGCACCGTGATGCCTTGGCCAACTCCGAGGTTCGCGATCGAGCAGAGAATCGGCCAACCGAAAGAGACGTCGCGCTCTTGCGACGCACCGGGCTGAACAGATCCCATCACTCCTTTGGATGCGAGGTGCTCAGGGATGTAAGTCGTCGAGTCGATGAGGCGTACTCCAGAGGTTGCAAGTTCATCTGCGACGACACGCAGGAGCACGTGGCTTCGCCGATCGAAACGCAGTCGGCGATAGTAGAGCAGTATCGCGCGCAAATCAGGAAGTTGTCGAATCAGGCGCAGCGGCTCATACATCTGCGCCTTGCCGACTCGACCGACCATCACCGTCTCTTCGATGCGCGCGCGGCGGAGCAGACGAATCCACTTGCCGATCTGAAATGTGCCTGCAGTGTGAAAGGTGTCACAGTGATCGCGCAGGGTCGGGTCGAATTGGTCGCGCAGCCCGACGCAAAACACTTTGCGTCCACTCGCGCGGATGCCATCGGCGACGAGAATTGGCAGCAGACCGCTGCCCGCGATCATTCCGATCGAGCCAGTTGAGTTGGGGGCAGTCAAAGAGGTCACGCGTTAGCTCGCTCCATCGCCTGTTGGCGAATTGCCTCTCCCATGCATTGGAAGCAGTGATTTGGCATCGTGTTCATGCGAAGTTGGCGTTGCCATTGCTGTGTGAAGTCGTTGCGCGAGCAGATGCGGATCGCTCTCCATCCAGAGCAGGTCGCGCGCGGCCGAGCGGACGAATCCATGTTCAACTCCGTGGCTGACGAGTTGCCAGAGCGGATCAGCGAATCCACTTGTGTTGAGCAAGCCGATTGGTTTCGTGTGGCGGCCGATGACCCGCCCAACGAGCGTCTCGAAGAATTCTTCCCACGTTCCAAGCCCTCCAGCGAGAATCGCGAACCCATCACCGCGCTCTTCAAGTTGGCGCTTTCGTTCGCGCATCGAGTCGACGACGACGAGTTCATCGCAGCCAGTCCAGCCCTGTTCGAGCGAGAGAAACTGTTCTGTGATGATGCCAGTGACATGCGCGCCTGAACGTTGCGCGGTGCGAGCGACCTCGCCCATCAATCCAATGCCGCCGCCGCCATACACGAGGTTCATGCCGCAGCGACCGATCGATTCGCCGAAATGCTTTGCAGCTTCGAGAAAGACTGGGTCGAGTCCGCGCGCGCTCGCGCAATAGACGGTGATCGTTGGTCGCTGCGCAGAGGTCGTCATGCGCTTCTACGATAGCGACGAGATGAATCAGAGCGACCTGCCCCTTGCCGATCGCATTTCAATGGGAGCGATTCTTGTCGCGGTCGGTGCGCGCGCGATGCTCTCATTCGCAGGCGTTGCGGTTTTCGATATGGATCCTGCGATCGAGGCCTCGTCGTTTGTTGGGGCGGTTCCAGCGGAAAGCGTTTTGCTCGACGCGCTCGCGCTCGGTGGAGCCTCGTGGTTGATTGTTCGCCGCGCGATGAGTGCGGCGGGAATCGGATCACTCGCGATGTTCGTAGCGCTCTTGTGCCTTCCGGCGCTTGCGCTGCTTCTCATGCACTCTGTTGAAGGGGGTGACCAACTCTGGCGAGCCTCGACGTGGATCGCTGGTTTCGCCCTTGTGATTGCGGTGGTTTCGCAGGCCAACGTCGAATCTGGGCTCGTGCTTCGGCGTGCGGCCGTTGCGGCACTCGGAGGAATTGCCGTAGTTATGGCGGTGCGTGGACTCTCGCAGATGTCATCGGAACATTTCGCGATGGTGCAGTACTACGAAGAGACGAAACTGAGTTTTCTCACTGCGCATGGATGGCTGCCCGACTCATCACAAGCGCTCGCATATGAGCGCCGGCTCAGGCAGAACGAAGCGACTGGATGGTTTGGATTCTCCAATGTCTTCGCGACCGTCGCAGTCGCATCTGCGGTGCTCATGGCGAACATTGCAGTTGGTCGAGGGTCATTCGCCCTTCGACTCTGGCTTTGGATCGCGTCGTTTTTCTGCGTGGCGCTCGTTGCGATGAGTGGCTCGAAAGGTGGCATCGCATCTCTCATGATCGGTCTCTTCGTCTCGCTCTTGTTGCGTCGTGGAGTTGCGTGGTCATCACGCGTGCTCGTCGCCCTGCCGCTTGTCGCAATCGCAGGAGTTGTGTTGCGTGGGCTCGCAGGATCGCAGTGGGCCGAACAGAGTTTGCTCTTTCGCTGGTACTACCTCGTTGGGGCAGTCCAGACATTTCTGAGCGCTCCGTGGATGGGCGTTGGCCCCGCTGGATTTCAGCGCGCATTTCTGCAGTATCGCCCGCAAGAATCGGTCGAAGAGGTGCTCAGCGCACATGGCGCATTTGCAGATTGGATGATCGCTGTCGGCGTTGCTGGGGTCGGGCTGATCGCCGCGCAGTTGCTGCTTGTCTGGTGGGGGCGTCCACGCACTGGCTCGGATTCCCAGCATGCACAGGTCGCCCTTCCATCGATTGCACCAAAGGGTGTTGCAGAACTCGCTGTTGTCGCAGTGGTCTTCGCGTCAGTGATCTCGATCGCGTTCGAGGCATCGGCGATCGACGGCGCCGATGTCTTGTTCTGGAGATTGGGTGGACTCGCACTCGGCGCTGCAACCGCGTGGGTGCTCGTGCGTCTCATGAGTGAGCGCGCTGAAGAATCTCACGCGAGCATCGCGATCGGGCTCTCTGCGATGAGCGTTGTTGTCTTGACGCATGGGCAGATCGACATGGTCTTTTGGCTTCCAGGAAGCGCGTTATGGGGATGGCTCACGCTCGCCCTCGCAGTCGCGTGGAATGGACGGCGCGTCGAGTGCATGCAGAGCAAGGGCGGTCGACGGCTTTCTATTGCGTTGGGCGCGATGTTCGCCTTGGTGGCCCTCGCGCTTGTGTTCATTGTTCGTCCACGCCTCGCCGCACAGGACAACATCGCGCTCGGTGCTGCCATGCTCATCAACACTGAAGCGCAGGCGAACTCGACCCAGCGACTCGCCGTTGCACGGGCGCAAGCAGCGCAGTCGCTTGCGGACGCATCAGCGATCTGGCCAACGCGGGCAATACTCGCCGTCTATGCCGCGCAACAGTGGCTCACGGCGGCGTCGGCCGATCCAACTCCGTCTGAGGCTGCAGAGTGGTTGGGCAAGGGTCGCGATTGCGCTCGCGGGATCGCAGGGGATGATCCCGAGGCGTTCGCGGCGCTCTTGGTGCAGTCGACGCTGGCAATTCGCAGTGCAGAAGTCGCGGGTGGCGAGTGGCAGAGCGCAGAAGATGCACTCGAAGCAGTGCTCGCACTCAATGCACGGCACACGGAGAGTTGGCTGCGGCTTGCAGTCGTGCGCGAGCAGAAGGGTGATCGAGTCGGCGCGCGCGCCGCGCTGCAAGGAGCACTCGACGCTGATGCGACGTTCGCGCTCGATCCACTGCGTCAGTTTTCAATTGAGCGACGCGCCGCAATCGAGCGGCACATGCGCGCACTCGAGGGGATGGGCGTTCGACAGTAGCGGGCTGCTGAAATGGGCATCGACTCTTGGAAGTCTCGATGAACCGTGCTGTCAGTTCGTGAAACTGGTTCCGACCGTCGCCCTGAAGCAGCGCTCCTAAGTGAGCGCACCCAATCCAACGTGAGCGCGGCAGAGTCCTTCAATCGGCGCTCAAACCGCCATCGCACCAAATCTCGTTCTTTGGAAGGAATGGCCCGCTCAGTGATGCGTTCTTTCCAAAGAACGGCTTGTGATGCGATCCGAGTTCGGGCGAGAGAGGCAATCACATCAAGGCGCCTCAGTCTCAGCAGGGTGCTCGCCGAGTGGCTTTCGATGAGCGAATCCACAACCGATTTCGTGTCCACCCGATCTGAGAGGAGGCTATCGACCCGTGCAGTCTGGTGCGCCCCAGTCGTAGGTGTCCTTGAGAACTGCGCGCAGTGGGAGCACCTGCATCCCGACAACGCAATGCAGTTCCCGAATCGTCGCAGCGAGCGCAGCAAGTTCTTCCTCGTCTTTGACGTCTACCTCAACTGAAATCTGCCAGTCACCTCCTGCAACCACGACATACGAGGCACCCGTCAGGCGATCGATCGCTGTCGCCGAGGGTCCAATCGGTCCGCGGATCTGCATCCTGAGTATTGCAGTGATTCGGCGGCCGAGCCTTGCCGGCGCCGTGCAGCACAGGATCGTCAACGCCCCAGAGTCGAGCAGTTTCTGAAATCGCTCTCCGGCTGCGGCGGGTGAGAGTCCCGCGGCTGCGGCGAGTGATGCGACTGTCGAGCGTCCATCGCGCTGAGCGACAAGAATCATGGCTCGATCTGCCGAATCAAAAACCCCATGCTCGCGGAGACGGCCAGCATTTGGCGGATTCGATTCGACCCGTCGCGATGGCTGCGGTGTGAAGTAGTGGAGCATCGGTGCAGAGCGCACCGCGACGACTCCGGGGATGGTCACAACATCGCGGTCGATTCGTTCAGTCGCGGCTTCGCCACTGGGTGAAAGCATGAAGGCGACGATTTCGTTGCGATCTGCCACGGTGGCAACGAAATGCAGGTGAGGCAGTTTCGCGAGCGCGATCGCAGGCGGTCCTGGGTCGCCATCGGTATCGATATAGAGGGTGATGGCGGAGTGCATTCCCAGAAAGTGGGGGGGCACGAATCCATGGAATCGAACGACTCCCTCCTCGCGCAGCTGTGCGAGACGGCGAGAAATGCTCGCCTCTGAAACTTCGAGCAGGGCAGCAAGATCTCGACCGGTCGTCCGGGGTCGAGCCACCAATTCGGCCACGAGCGCAAGATCGAACGGATCGAGGGTCTCGAGCGAGGGTTTCGAATTGCAAGATTCGGTGATCAGCATGGGTGCGAGACGTGCTCGGGTGAGGGTCGGGACAACAAGCCTATCGCTCCAAGCAGATGAGGTCGTCGTCGTGTTTTCGGCACGCGAGAGAGGTAGGCAGCACGAATTCTGCAAATCTCTCGTGGTCTGGCCCTGCTCGAACGCGGGAGCGAAACCGACCCTGCTACGAACACAGACCAGACGGCAGTAAAACGAAGGACTTTAGTTGCACAAGCGCAAAAGCGTGTTATATTGCACAAGTATGCAAATGAATACGGTTTGGACGGTACTGTCCGAACATGTTTGATTTCACGGAACACGGCATCCGTTTCACTTCTGCCTCGCTCTTGACCCCGTTGAACAAGGAGTCCAACACATGAAAACTTTGAGCACTTCAACCGTGATCGTCCTGCTTGTCGCACTGACCGCAATCGCGGGACCGGAATTCGACGAAGGATCGGTGGACACTGGGCAACAGACCGGTGATGCGCGACAAGTCGCCGTCGCGACAACAACCGCATTTGGGGCGATCACACTGGTGAAGGGACAGACCGGCAGCGGAACGAGTGGTGGGACGTGCCCGACTCTCGGCGCTGTGGATGACCCGATCGACCTGTTTGAGGTGAAGTTCACATCCACAACTGGGTGGACGATCGCATGCGATCCAGGATGGGATGTTGAACTCTTCCTCTTTGAGCAATGGACGATTGGCGGATTCCCCGTGGGCTACAAACTGATCGCCGCAGCGGATGACACACTTTACAGTTGCTGGCCTGGGCCACTCTGTTGGAGTGAGCGGGCGAGCATTTCGGCTGGCAATGTCACAATCAACCTCGCGAGAAGGCATTTCGTGGCAGTCACCGGCCGCGGCGCGATCCCGGGATCCTACGTCAATGACGTCTGGCAGCCCTGCATCGTGAATCAGCCGCTCAACTGGACCGGAATCCTGAACGGTGGAGATCGATTCTTCAATGACTGGATGGGAACAGTCGTCGCAGATGGTCCATACTCCCTCGATGTTCAGTTTGCACCGTTTTTTTCAGACGAGTGCTCTGCCGCAACATCGCTGCTGCCGGGACTCAATCCCTTCCAGACCACTTCCGCGACGACTTCGACGACGGGGATGCCGACGGCCTGTGCTCAAATTCAGAAGGACGTCTGGTTCAACTATGTTCCACCTTGCGAGAACGGTCACTTTTACATCACGACCTGCGGCCACGCCAACTGGGACACGGTGCTCGTGGCGTACAACCACATGCCGACCTGCGTCTACCAACCGCCGACTTTCCCGCCCACTGGCAGTCAGGAGTCGTGGTGCGACGATGATTCGTGTGGGTCAGGCTCCGGTTTGCAATCAGAGTTGTCGTTCGATGTGGTGGGGTGCGACAACCTGCTCGTTCGCGTGGGCGGCTACCAAGGGGCGTCAGGAACGGGTGATCTAGAACTCGTGTTCTTACCGAGTCGAGACATCAACGACAATGGATCGGTCGATGCAGGCGACCTCGCGACGATGCTCGTCGAATGGGGAGCTGGGAGCGGCTGCACGGATCTAGACGCAAACGGACTTGTCGATGGCGGCGACCTCGCGCTGTTGCTCGGCGCGTGGGGATCGAGCGGATCGTGACATCCGACCTCTCACCGCCCGCCGCGCGCTTCGTCGAGCGCGCGGGTGATTTGCGCTGGCGCGTAGGCATCGCTCTTGAAGACCTCGCGACCATCTGGTGCGAGAATCACAACGAGCGGAATCGTCAAGCGATTGAATGACTTCAGCAGCGCGCGCCCAGATTCATTGTTGCCAGTGAGATCGACCTTGATCGCGCGGATGCCGCCCTGATTGAGTCGCTCCAGCACTGAACCACTCTCGAGCACTGTCTTTTCGAGCGTCTTGCAATTCAAACACCACTCTGCGGTGAAATCGATCAGCACTCCATCGCCTTCGCTCAGTGCGCTCGCGAGGCGCTCAGGGGTGTATGGAATCCAATCGATTGCACCGTCGTCGGTCATGCGAACGCCGATCGATCCACTGATGAGCGCGATGGCAAGTCCGAGCGTGCAAAAAATGGCGCGAAATTTGAATTGCTTCGTGATGCGAAGTGTGCGCCACGCGAGCCAGAGTCCAGCGGCAACGCCGATCGCTGAGACGAGCCACCAATACAACTCGCTCGGCGAATCGGGCGGGGCGACCATCCATCCTGAGAGACCAGCGCCGATGAAATAGGCAGCGGCCGCGAGCAGCAAGAGTCCCATCGTTTGCTTCACGACGTCGCTGGGTGGCCCACTCTTTGGAACATGAGTGACGAGTTGCGGGAGCGCGCTCAGCACGATGTAGGGAAGCGCCATTCCGCCGCCAATTGCGCCAAAAACAACGAGAACAACCCACGGGGCTTGCGTCGCGGCCCACGCAGCGGCGGCGCCCATGAGTGGGGCGGTGCATGGTGTCGAGAGCACTGCGGTCATGACGCCAAATCCGAGAGAGCCGCCAATGGTGTCGTGTCGAAAGTCGATGCCAGCGATCGACTGCGGAAGTTGAACCGAAAAGAATCCGCACATTCCAAATGCCATCACAGCGACGACGAGGCCGACACCAACGGTGAAGAGTGGGTAGTGGAAGAGTTGGCTTGAACTCGTGAAGCCGCTCACGAGCGCGACCGCGAGGCCCAACGCGATCCAGAAGAGCACCACGCCCAAAGAGAGCGCAGTGCCCAGTGCGAGGCAGCGCCTGCGATTGCCCGCCGACCGCGCGAGCCCCATGATCTTCAGTGGAATCACCGGCAGCACGCACGGGGTGAAGTTCAAGAGCAGTCCGCCAAGCGCCGCAACGAGCAGCAAGAGCGCGAATCCGCTTCCGCGTGGATCAATCGAAAAAGTGAAGTCGAAGACATCGAACTCGATGACGCGTGGCGCGGGCGAGCCGCCATGGATCGCAGCGAAGTACGCTGGATCGAACGTTGCGAAGAGCGGGGGGGCACTGCCTGCAGCTGCCCCTGCAGCGACCTGCACCTCGACTGTGACATCCACCGTTGCGGGTGCGACGCAAGTCGTCGATGTGCACGCTTGAAACTCGAGAGTGAACGTGATTTTGTGTGGTCCAGCGGGGGCGTCAGGCGCGACCGAGACTGGAACAAAAACGACTGTCTTTCCCTCAAAAACTGGATAGTTCTGCTCGCCCTCGCCGACATCTGCGCGGACTGTGTGGTACGCCGGCCACTGCGCCCGCACGTCGACGGGCTCGCTCTCGGTTGGGGGCGATGTCAGCCACCCTGCACCCTCGTCTTGCGCAATCCGCAAGGCAGGCGAAAAGGTCGCGAGGCGAACCGCCGTCAGCACCGCTCCATCGAAGCTCGCGACCCCATCTGGAAAGGCTCGGTCATTGGTCCAGATGTGCCATCCACTTTGTGGAGTGAGCACGATCGCGATGGGAAGGTCTGCGCCAGGCGCGACTTGCGCCGCTGCGCTGACCACAGAAACGGCGACCACGCTCTCAGAGGTCGCCATGCCATCCTGCGCCGCGCAGGGAAGTGAAAACCACAATGCGAAAAAAGCGGCGAAAAAGATCGATGTCAAGAAACGCATTCTCGAGATCCTAACGATGGGTTCGCGATCGCATTGCCTGCATCACCTTGAAAAATATGCATTGTGCGGCTATAATCGCCTCTCCTGCGGGGTTGGACCCCACAGGTGCCCGTCCGTCCTTTGTCAGCCGCACTCATGAGAGCGACCACGTCAATGTCTTTCGACTCAGTCAGTTTGGTCAACCAAGTCATGGTTCGTTTCACATCGGCATTCCGAAACTGCGTATGACGCGTCTTTGCGTCCATCCGCTGTTCGTTTCGGCAAAGGCGATCGTTTCGTCGGAGACCCCCGTGGGTTGATCGACGCGACGAGCGCAGTCGGACGGGTCATGGTTGCACCGCGCAGCCGTGACCCTTTTTTTTCGCGGTGACAATTTGAAAGGATCCTCCCCATGAATGACATTCTTCGCCTCCTTGACTCTGTCGCACGAGAGCGCAACATCGACCGTGAACTCTTGGTTCAAGACCTTGAGCTCGCGATGGTGAGTGCTGCCCGAAAGCATTTCAATTCTGAGGATCCAGACGAATTTGGCTGCGAGATCGATCGACTCGGCGGTGGCATTCTTCTCTGGCGCAACAACGAAGACGCAACGCGCGAGGTGATCCCGCTCGAGCGCCTTGGCCGTATTCCTGCGCAGACCGCAAAGCAAGTGATGATTCAGCGCTTCCGCGAGAATGAGCGCGTTTCGCTGCTCGACGAGTTTTCGAAGCGGCAAGGCGAATTGGTCACGGGTGTTGCGCAGCGTTATGAAGGCAATGCGCTCATCGTGCAGCTCGAGCGCGCCGAAGGATTTATGCCCAAGAGTGAGCAGATTCCTGGAGAGCAGTTTCAGGCGGGCGACCGTGTGCGCTGCATCTTGCTCGATGTGCGCGACGCTGGAAGCCAAGTCAAGATCGTCATGAGCCGTGCTCATCCTGACTTCATTCGTCGACTCTTTGAGTCTGAGGTTCCTGAAGTTGCCGAGCGCACCATCGAGATCAAAGCGATGTCACGCGAGCCAGGATTTCGCACGAAACTCGCGGTCTCGTCGGTCGACTCGAAGGTCGACGCAGTGGGCGCATGCGTTGGAGTGCGCGGATCGCGTATTCGCAACATCGTCGATGAACTCGGCGGCGAGAAGATCGACATCGTGCGTTGGAACGAATCGAGCCAGGTGCTGATCGCCAACGCGCTCAAGCCTGCAGAAGTCGAAGAGGTCAGCCTCTGCTTCGAGCTCGGTCGCGCGACGATCATTGTTCGTGACGATCAGTTGTCACTCGCAATCGGTCGCCGAGGTCAGAACGTTCGCCTCGCAGCACGACTCACCGGATGGGATGTCGACATCCTCACGCCGCCAGAATTCGAGAAGGGATTGCAAACGCTGCAGGCGGCCGTGAAGGCGGTCGAAGGTGCGACCGATGAGATGCTCGATCGCATGGGCGCGCTCGGCATGATCAGCGTCTTCGACGTCGAAGAAATCGGCGAGCCTTCACTCGTTGCTGAGTGCGGAATGAGCGAAGAGTTGGCGACGCGCGTCGTCGACGCGTGCTCAGATCGCGCCAAGGTCGTTGCAGAAGAGATGCAGAACGAACGCGCAGCAGCCGAGTTGCTGAAGGCTGAAGAGGGTGCCGTGGTCGATTCGCTGCTGGGCAATCGCCGAGCGGAAGGGCATCCTGCGCCAGTTGTTGATGCGGGCAGCGAAGCCGCTGCAGACAGCATTCTTGGCATTGGTGGATCAGGCGCAGGTTGACACCGTTGCGTTGATTTGGCGGTCGATTGCGTCGGTGTGGTTCGTGATTCGAGGATCGTTTCTTGTCTGGTGTTTCGTGTTCTACTGATTGGAGTAACTCGTGGCAGTGAAGTCCCTGAAGAAAGTTCGAATCACCCAAGTGGCAAAGGACCTCGGTGTCACCACAAAGGACATCATCGAGAAGTGCATCAGTGAAGGCATTGAGGATGTGACCTCACCTCAAGCGTCGATCCCGCTGGGATTGGCTGAGACGATCAAGGAGTGGTTCGGTGGATCAGGTTCGTCGGCTGCGAGTGAAACCGCGCAGACTGTTGACCTTGCCGAAGCGAAGAAGCGCGCGGTCAAGGCTGCCCCAAAGCGCAAGGGGAAGGCGAGTGAAGTTGAAGAGGAACCAGCCGCTGCGGTCACGCTTGCGCCAATCGTTGAAGCCGTGGCCGCTGCGCCAGCCAAGCCTGTCATTGCTGAACCCGCCGCAGTCGCCCCCGCACCAGTCGCCCCCGCACCAGTCGCGATTGTCGCTGCGCCAGTTCAGAAGCCAGCCGTCACGATTCTTCCGCCACGCGTGGTCGTCGCCCCTGTGACCTCGGCGCCTGCTGCAGTCCCTGCGCCAGCCGTCGTTGCAACGCCAACCCCCGCGCCAGTCGCACCGCCGAAGCCTGTCGTGCCGGCGAAGCCAGTCATTCCAATCAAGCCTGCTGCGATGAATGTTCCGACACGACCTGTGCGAGCGAAGCCAACGAGCGAGATGCTGCAGCAGCCGACCAAGACGAGCCTCTCTGGTCCCAAGGTCATTCGAATCGACAAGGCCGATGTGCTTCCAGCTCCGCGCCCGCGCTTCGGCGCGCCGATGGGTGGTCCAGGTGCCGCAGGTGGCGCAGGTGTTGCACGTCCTGGTGGAGGCGGATTTACTCCAGGAAAGCGACCGACTTCGAGAGATCCAGGTCGATCGGGTCGCAAGGGAGATTCGGGCGGTGCGGCAGGGTCGCGATCGTCGAAAGATCTCGAAGAGCGCACGAACAGACTTGCTGGTGCAGATGGATTCTTCCGCAAGCACAAGCCCGGGCTCGCGCGCCCCGGAACGCATGCGCCCCGCGTCGTTGTCGCCAAGCCGCAAGGTCCTGTCAAAGTTCCTGATCCCGTCTCGGTGAAAGAACTCTCGGCGCTCACCGGCATCAAGGTCACTGAGATCATGAAGAAGTTCCTGCTTGCAGGAAATCCAATCACGATCAACAGCGCACTCGACGGAACGCAGTCTGCCGAAGTCATGATGGAGTTCGGCATCGATGTCGAAGTCAAAGCATCCAAGACTGCTGCAGATGAAATCGAGCAAGGATTCGCGGCGCGTGAACGATCGGACGAGCGTGCGCGCTCTGCAGTCGTCACGATTCTCGGCCACGTAGATCACGGCAAGACCACGTTGCTCGACAGAATTCGAAGCACCAATATCGCGGCGGGCGAAGCGGGTGGAATCACCCAGTCGACGCGTGCGTTTCAGGTTGAAGTCAAGGTCGCGGATCAGCCGCGCACGATTACGTTTATCGACACGCCTGGACATGAAGCGTTCACATCGATGCGCGCCCGTGGCGCAAAGGTGACCGACGTGGTGGTGCTCGTCATTGACGCAGTCGATGGAGTCATGCCGCAAACGATCGAGAGCATCAATCACATCAAGGCGGCGAAGGTCGCTGTGATCGTTGCCCTCAACAAGATCGATCGTCCAGAATTCGACGAGAAGAACTTGCAGCGCATTTACGGCGAACTTGCGAAGTACGACCTCAATCCTGTGCCGTGGGGCGGATCAGTTGAAGTTGCGCTCGTCAGCGGTCTCAAGGGCACAGGTCTTCCTGAATTGCTCGAACTCATCGCGTTGCAAGCGGATGTTCTCGAGCTCAAGGCCGACTGGGGCGGTCACGCACAGGGAACAGTGCTCGAAGCGCGAATGGAAGAAGGTCGTGGCGCCGTGGCGCAGTTGATCGTGCAAGAAGGGGTGCTCAAGCGCGGCGACTTTGTTGTGGTTGGCAGAGCATTCGGACGAGTTCGCGACATCGTGAACGATCGTGGCGCTCGCTTGGCATCCGCAGAGCCGACCGCACCCGTCGCGATTTCGGGAATGGATCTCTTGCCCGATGCGGGCGACAAGTTCTATGTCGTTGGGTCGCTCGCAGCGGCTGAGCAGGCAGCGAAGGATCGCCGCGCTTTCGAACGCGACCGCGAACTTTCTGCGCCAAAGGTGACACTCGACAACATCTTCGAAGCGATGGCGAATTCGAAGAAGAAAGAACTGCCACTCGTGGTCAAGGGCGATGTGCAGGGGTCTGTTGAGACGCTCAAGATGGTCCTTGGTCGCATCAAGGCAGAAGATGTCTCAATCTCGATTAAGCACGCTGCCGTCGGTGGAATCAACGAGAGCGATATCGAACTCGCTGCAACAACGGGCGCAGTGGTCGTCGGATTCAACGTCACGAGCAGTGCAAAGGCGCGTCAGCTCGCCGAAGCGCGAAAGGTCGACATTCGTCTCTACGAAGTGATCTACCAACTCACCGATGACATGGAAAAAGCCGTTCGGGGATTGCTCGAACCCGAAGTGCGATTGCAGGTACTCGGCCATGCCGATGTGCGTGCGGTCTACAAGATCACCAAGGTCGGCGCGATTGCAGGCTGCTATGTCACCGATGGAGTGGTCGAGCGCAACGCGCAAATCCGCGTGACGCGCGATGGCATCGTCATCGAGAAGGATCGACGCCTCGAGCAACTCAAGCGGTTCAAAGAGGATGCGCGCGAGGTGCGATCTGGAAACGAATGCGGTATGAAGATCAACGGCTACGACGACATTCGCGAGGGCGACGTGCTCGAGTGCTACCGAACCATTACGGTTCGTCCACTAGGCGGTGGAAATGCGTGAGCGTCGGTCTGAGAAGCGGTCTGAGCACCGCTCTGATGATCGCACTGGAAATCGATCCGACCAAAAGTCCGAGCCGCGCTTCAAGGGGCCGCGACTTCCGCCAGGAGTCTCATTCTCGGCAGATGGTTCGATGCGCGATGCCATTCCAAGTTCGCGCCCTGCGCAGGTTGCCAGCGTCTTGCAACGTGCGTTGCAGGAGCGCATCGTGCGCGGGCTCTCCGATCCGCGAATGCAAGGCATGGTCTCGATTCAGGAAGTGCTCATGAGCCCAGACCTTCTCAGTGCACGCATCAAAGTCTCAGTGCTTCCAGCGGATCGCGGCCCACTCTCAGTCGCTGCGCTTCGAAATGCCGTTGGATTCCTGCGCGCTTCTCTGCGCGAGTCAACCAGTCTTCGGCGCGTTCCTGAACTCAAGTTTGAATTGATCACACCCACCGAAATCACACCTTCGTTTCCTAGCACCCCAATCATCGAGGACCCCTCGTGACCGAAAAGAAACCAGCGTTCAATATCAACCGACTCAACTCGCTCGTCAAGAAGTATGGCGCCAAGGCGCGTACCGAAGAGCCCAACGCCACTGACCTTCTTGGGCTGATGATTCACTCAGCACTCTTGTACAACGCGACGACTGAGATGGCCGACGGTGCGATCCAACGCATTCGAAGCCGCAATGTCGACTTCAACGAGTTTCGCGTGAACCTCGTCGATGAGATGGTCACCACCATTGGCGTGAAGTATCCCGATGGCTTCGAACGCATGCGCCGCCTGCGCATGACGCTCTTTGATCTCTTTCGTCGCCACCATCGCGTCGGTCTCGATCAACTCGTCGGAAAACCAAAGCGCGACGTGCGCACATATCTCGAGAATCTCGAGGGAATGCGCACCTACGTTGTCTCGCGCGTCATGCTGCTTGGATTTGAAGTGCCGTTGATCCCAATCGATTGGACGACGGTCGACATGCTCGTGCACTACGAAGTGCTCGCTGAGCCAATCAAGCCAAGCGAGCTCACTGAGATCTTCTTCAAGAAGTTCAGCAGTGATCGTGCCAATCTGATGCACTTTGCTCTCGTCGCCGCGGCCGATGCCTTTCACAATTCTGGCAAGGCCGAGACGGCCCGTACTGCGCGCGAGTCTGTGAAGAAGCCAACGGGCGCGGCAGCAGCGTCAGCGGCTGCATCTGCGAAGAAAAAGGCGAAGGCCGGCAAGAGCAAGGCGAAGTCGCACTAATCAATCGCGCGATCTGGTTGTTGGAGTTCCCATATGGCTGGTCATAGTGCATGGAAGAACATCAAGCGCCGCAAGGCCGTTGTGGATGCCAAGCGCGGCAAGGTGTGGTCGAAGTGTGGGCGAGCGATCAGCGTCGCTGCGCGTGCTGGCGGCGGAGATGTGCGATTCAACTCTGCACTTCGCCTCGCCATCGATGATGCCAAGGCTGCGAACATGCCACGCGACACGATTGAGAAAGCGGTCAAGAAGGGGGCGGGCGGACTCGACGGTGAGACATTCCACACAATTCGGTATGAGGGATATGGCGCTGGCGGTGTCGCGGTGATCGTCGAATGCCTCACATCGAATCTGAATCGCACCGCGGGCGATATCCGCGTGATCTTTGACAAGAATGGCGGCAATCTTGGAGTTCCAGGGTCGGTCGCGTTCGGTTTTCAGTTGCTTGGAGTCATCGTTGTGGATGGCGAGAAGCTCGACGAGGAGCGCGCGGTTGACATCGCAATCACTGCAGGGGCAGAGGATGTCGTCGCAGAAGATGGCGTCTGGCAAATCACGACGACGCCAGCAGCGCTCGCAACAGTGCGCGATGCGCTCGAGAGTGCGGGTGCGCATCCATCCGATGCACAGGTCGCGTGGGTTCCGTCGACCACGGTTGATGTGGACGGAGACCACGGCGAGCAAATCACGAAGTTGACCGACGCGCTTGAAGAGCACGATGACGTGCAGAAGGTCTTTACGAATGCGAATTATCTTGAGTGATCGTGTGCGTGCACTGGTGCTCTCTCTGGGGTGCGTCGTCGCTCTCGTGGGATGCACGACGACATCGCGCGACTATCCAGGAGTCGCTCCCGACGCGCTCTGGAAGGCTGCTGTCGCCGCCGCGCAGCATCCGCACTACACCGACTGGATGGTCACCGAAAATGGAGTCTTCGTCGATGAGGCAGGTGGGCGCATCGAGGTCTACCGAGAGTTGAAGCGCGATCACGCGCCTCCTGGCGCGGCGCTGCAGAGACAAAGCGAAACTTGGACGCTTTCTATTCACGTCGAGACGCATGATCGATTGCCAAAGGTTGTGATCGACACACGCAGCACGCTGCGTTCGCCAGGATTCTGGAAGCAGACCGACCACTTCTTCGAAGAGATCGATTCGCGCTTGGCGCAGTCGACGCGCGTCGAGCCTGCTGCGGCTGATGCGACAGCTTCTGCAAAAGGAACTGCGCTCGAGGCTCCTAGCGCACGCGAGCCAACGAAGACGCCGTGAAGTCAGGGGCGAACTGATTTCTTCGCGTCGGGCATGAGGCCCGCGCGCCTCAGTTCTTTGCGTGCGATTGCAGCGATGATCATCATCACGACGAACAGCGTGACCAAGCCAATTGCGAGGCCGATCCAACCCTTCTCAACGACGAGCTGCTGAATGTCGTGCGCACCGGTTGACGCGGCCGTCGCGGCGGCGGTGCATGTGACGATTGTGCGTGGGAGCATCCCAAGTGCTGTGCCTGCGAGTAACGGCAGGGGCCGCACGCCTCCGGCACCCATCGCAAGGTTTGCGAAAGCGAAGGGCGAATTGGGTGGTAGTCGCAAGAGGGTGATCAAGAAGAATGTCTTGCTCTGACTCGCATCAACGAGCGCTTTGCGTACCACAGCGCCGCGCGGATTGCTGTCGACGAGCGCAATCACGGTGCCGCCGCTGATGAATCGGGCAAGAAAGAAGCCGATCGCGGTCGCAGAAACGAGCCCGCACATCGATGCGGCAGAACCTGTCGTAGCGCCGAACACCCATCCACCCAAAATGGCCTGTGCGTAGGTTGGGAGCACTCCGATGCCAGCGGTCACTGCGAAGACCGCAACGAAAATCGCAACGCCATCTTCAGGGCGTGCGCGCAACCAATCGCCCACAGGGCCCAGTTTCGCGATCAGCCAGAATCCCATGAGCGGTGGAACGGTGATCCAGAGCGCGCCCAAGATGAACACCGCTTTGCGTCGCCAGGGGGCAAGGTGATGGAATCGATCGATGAGTTGTTGGGTTTGCTCGTTCATGATTGCGCGTTGGCTTCGAGTGTGCGACTCTAGAATCTGATTCCAATCATCCGAATCGAAAGCGCAACGCAGAGCAAGGCGAATGCGACGGCGAGGTGCTTCGCTGGAAGTTTGTGCACAAGACTTGCGCCCACTCGTGCACAGAGATATGCCCCAGGTGCGAGTGCGGCAGCCAGCCAGAGCGCTGCATTCATCGTGATCGGATTGCCTTGCGGATCGACCACCTCCGAGAGCGTCGAAAACTTCAGAATCGCTCCAGCGATCACGGTGGGAAGGACCATGAACGCGCTTGTTGCGATCGTGGTGCGCAGCGAGAAGTGATTGACGGAGCGCATGAGCGGCACCGCAATGACGCCACCCCCAACGCCAAGCAGTCCAGCAAGGATTCCCATCAGAGAGCCAACGATCGCCGCAGGTTTCCATCCTGTGCGTGCTGGTTGCTCGGCGGATTGTGTGGTCGAAGCGTGCGAACTCGGTTTGAGTCGTGCCCAGACTTCAGCCGCTGCGACATAGAGCAGAAATACGGCGAAGATTCGCTCAAGCACGACTGGGCTTGTGATGCTGTTCGAGATGTACACCCCAACGGCAACGGCGCAGATCGAGATTGGAATCGTGCGCCATGCGAAGGTCCACTGGATTGCCTTTGCGCGCACGTGCGCAGGAATACTGCCGAGGCTCACCAAAAATGCTGCGACAAGGCTGGCCGCCTGATAGAGCTGTGGATTACTGCCCTGCGCGAGCGTGAGCAGCGGAATGATCACGATTCCGCCACCGACGCCAAACAGCCCGCCGAAGATGCCGCCGATGCATCCAATGGCAATTGTGATGAGAAGGGTTGTGAAATCCAAATGACAACTCGAAAGAGGACGATACAGAAAAAGGGTCTGGTTTGTCGAAATCGCACGGCGCACCGATAGGTTGCCTGCATGCACGCACTCGTTCACGCATTCATGCTTCGCGGAATCGACGCACTCGCGTGCGAAGTCGAAGTGCACATTTCTCCCCATGGATTGCCGCAGATCTGTGTCGTTGGATTGCCGGACGCGGCGATCCGTGAGTCTGTTGAGCGCGTGCGGCGCGCGATCGAAGCATCGGGGTATGAGGTGCCGCGCCATCACGTTGTGGTCAATCTTGCCCCTGCTGGAACACGCAAGGAAGGGCCGGTTTACGACCTTCCAATCGCCATGGGATTGCTGTTTGCATCGGGCACGGCAGAACCGAAACGTGACGCTGCGCCAGAATCAAGCAAATGGTTGGTCGCAGGTGAACTCGCGCTCGATGGACGCCTGCGACCAATTCGTGGAGCTGTGAGTGCGGCGCTGCTTGCGCGTGCGCATGGTCGTGGGATCATCCTGCCAGTAGAGAACGCGATCGAGGCATCGCTTGTTCCCGATGTGCGCGTTGTTGGGGCACGCACGCTGGGCGAAGTCGTCGAGTTCTTTCGCGGCGAATGGCAGCCATCGGAGGAGAGTCGTCCGATGGGCGAGGTGCAATCCGACCCATCGTCTGCAGCACGCGAGGCGCATGACGCGCACGATGCGTGTGAGAGTTTGGTGCTGACCCCGGTGGACTTTCGTGAGATCAAAGGGCAAGCGGTCGCGAAGCGTGCAATGCTGATTGCTGCCGCGGGAGGGCACAACGCGCTCTTGCTCGGCCCTGCTGGATGTGGCAAGACGATGTTGGTGCGCGCACTTGCGGGCATTCTTCCTCCACTGCGCGCGGAAGAAGCGCTCGAAGTGATGCGCATTGGGTCGTGTGCAGGACTCGATTGCACGCAAGCGATTCGCGCTGGAAAGCTCGCGATTCCAAGACCGATTCGCGCCCCACACCACGGCGCGAGCGCGACAGCAATCGTGGGCGGAGGGCCCAGTGGGCGCCCTGGCGAGATCACGCTTGCCCATCACGGCGTTCTCTTTCTCGATGAGCTGCCTGAGTTTCGTCGCGATGTTCTCGAAGCGCTGCGTGAGCCACTTGAGGGTGGAGTCGTCTCGATTGCGCGCGCGATCGGATCGATTCGCTGGCCGGCGATGACGATGCTGGTGGCCGCGATGAACCCGACATCTCGCGGAGACCGCATTGCAGGCGCTGGGGGTGCGCGCGCGATGAATGACTATCTGGGCCGCATCTCAGGACCAATTCTCGACCGCATTGATTTGCATGTCGAGGTGCGCCGCGTGAGCGCGCGTGATCTGGCGCGATTGAAGCCGAGCAGCGAGAGCACATCGATGCGTGCGCAGGTGCTGCGCGCGCGGGCGTTGGCGTTTGCGCGGCAAGGCGCAACTCCAAATGCGAGGCTCGCGACTGAAGTACTTGATCGACACTGCCAACTCGATGGGCGGGCAGCAGACCTTCTGACCAATGGCCTCGACGAACTCGGTCTCAGCGCGCGTGCACACGACAAGATTCGTCGCGTTGCGCGCACAATTGCGGACCTTGCGGATGAGAGCGAAATCAGCGCAGTCTGCGTCGCTGAGGCGATTCAATATCGAACGCTCGGCGGCCGGTAGCGACTGGTCACTCGAGCCCTGGAGCGAATCCACGGCGCATCGTGTTCTCGCACACCGTTCGCGGTTCGACGAACTGCAAGAGGTAGTGCGCTCCGCCGGCCTTGCTTCCGACGCCGCTCATGCCGAATCCACCGAAGGGTTGCCGTCCGACAAGCGCACCTGTGATCGCACGGTTGAGATAGAGGTTGCCCACACGGTATTCGCGCCTCGCCTTGGCGAGATTCGATGGTCTGCGGCTGAAGACGCCACCAGTCAACTTGTATTGGGTCGCATTGGCGACACGCAGTGCCTCGTCGAAGTCTTGCACATGAATGACCGCGAGGACTGGGCCAAAGATTTCTTCGTTGGCGAGCCGATGCTCGGGACGAATACCAGAAACAATGGTCGGTCCGACAAAGGGCTTTCCGACGCGTGCTTCGAGTGTTTCTGGCACGGCGAGTTCAATCTCAAGTTTGCCTTCGCGCGCACCGAGTGCGATGTAACTGCGAATCTTCTGGGCCGCATCGCGATCGATGACTGGACCGACATCGGTGCCTGGCAAGAGTGGATCGCCCACGGTGAGCGTTCGTGTGGCTTCGATGAGGCGGTGCAGGAAGCCGTCGTGCGCACTCCCAACGACGATCACGCGACTGCACGCTGAGCACTTTTGTCCAGAAAAGCCAAACGCAGATTGGCGAACTGCAACGACGGCTTCATCGAGATCTGCGCTTTCGTCGACGATGATCGCGTTCTTGCCACCCATTTCACAAACGACCTTCTTGACGAACTCTTGATTCGCTGGAGTACGCCCCGATGCCTCGACGATGTCGAGCCCAACGCCCTTTGATCCAGTGAATGCAATGAGCGCGATGCGTGGATCGCGCACAAGCGCTGCGCCGACGGTTTCGCCGAGCCCTGCGCAAAAAGCGAGGGCATCCTTCGGAGCGCCTGCGGCCCAGAGAATTTCGCACATCACTTTCGCGATAAACGGCGTCTGCTCGGCAGGTTTGACAATGACCGTGTTTCCGGTGACCAACGCCGCGACAGTCATGCCGCAGCAGATCGCAAGTGGAAAGTTCCACGGACTGATCACGGCCGCGACACCGCGCGGTTGAAACCACTCTTCGTTGAGTTCGCCTGTGAATGAACCGAGCCGTCGAGGATCGAAGAGTTGCGCAGCCTCGCGTGCGTAGTACTCACAGAAGTCGATCGCTTCGCAGACGTCGCCGTCTGCCTCGCGCCACGTCTTGCCCGCTTCGCGAATAATGATGCCGCAAAGTTCATCGCGTCGTGCACGCATCGCAGCCGCGGCACGAACAAGCACCGCCGCGCGCGCCGTCAACGGAGTATCGCGCCACGCCGGGAACGCGCGGTGCAATCGCTCGACGGTTTGCAGAGCAGCTTCAACAGTCGTGTCATTTGCGACAACAGCAACAGTCGACTTGCCGACGGCCGCCGCAAACGTCTCACGCTGCGCGCGGTTCGAGAAGTCTCGCAGAGGTTCCGTAAAAAACGGTCGCCCATCGGCAATGTCTGGATGCGACCGACTCAGCACATGACGTTCAGGCCCTTGCCTCGTTCTCTTGAGCCCATCATCTGTGCCAGAGCCAATGCCAGTCGTTCGGTGTGGGCTTGCAACGAGTGCTGCGGCGTCGGCGCCATCTGAAAAACCACTTCGAAGCCAACTCTCGTTACTCGTGTTCTCGAGCAGTCGGCGCACGAGATAGGCCATCCCCGGAATCATCTCGCCCACGGGCAGATACTCGCGCAGCCGCAGTCCGCGCGCGATCGCGACTGATTTCATCGCGTCCGCCATTCCATGAAGCATCTGCAGTTCGATCGCCGATGTCGGAAGGCCAGCGCGTTCGACCATCGCAAGCGCTGCGCCGATCGAGCGTGCATTGTGTGTTCCGAGCGCGAGTTTGACTCCGCCCACCCCAACCGTGTGGGGCGTCGACGCGATGAAACGCTGCGCCATCCGCTCGAAGCACGCATCGGTGTCGCGCTTGGCTCCCCAGACGGGAACGGGCCATCCAGACTGTTCTGCGTGAATCGTCTCGGAATCCCAGTAGGCACCCTTGACGAGCCGCACCGTGACGACGCGCCCTGTGCGCTTTGACCAATCGATGATCCGCTGCGCATCAGATTCGCCGCTTCGCAGATACGCCTGCATCGCGAGGCCCGCCTCGAAGGGCACGCGCTCGCAACACTGCATAAAGAGATCAAGCGTCAAGTCTTTGAACGCGTGGTGCTCCATGTCGAAGTTGACGAACACCCCATGTTTCTGCGCTCGTTGAAGAATCGGAGTGAGCGCATCGATGAGTCCCGTGAGCGAACCCGAAAAATCAATTGGATCGGTGCGCGCAAAGAGCGACGAAATCTTGATCGAGACATTCGTGCGTGGGATCGATCCGAGGTGGTCGCTCTCAAGGCGCGCGTTGGGAGCCCAGAGTGCGACTTCGTTCGGAAGGTTGCTGATGAGATCGATGTACTTCGCCCGGTACATCTGCGCCTCTTCATCGCTCAAGCACGCTTCGCCGAGCAGGTCGACACTGAATGCCATTCCATCCGACCAGAGTTTCTTCAAGGTTGGTAGGGCGCTCTTGGCATCGCGCCCAGCGATGAACTTGCTCGCCATCGATTCGATCTGTCCCGCCATCGTCTTGGCGACGAGTCCTTTGGCGAGACCGCCCGCACGCAATCCCATGTCGAGTCCAGGAGGCACGCTGAGCCCAGGCTTCGACATGAAATCGACGAGGTGGTCGTAGATCGCATCAGATGATTTGAGCGCGGGAAAGCAATCGACGAAGTGAAAGAGTTGCACTTTGAACTCTGCATCTTTCATCGACCACGCCATCAGTTTGTCTGACCAGAATGCTGCGCTGAGCACGCCTGCGCGGTCGTCGCGTGCTGCGTTCAGGATTGAAAGCGCGTGTGTTTGCGCCTGTGATTCGAGTTGCGCGTCACCAGCGAGGGGCGCGGGAGGCGTCTGCGCATCGGTGTTGGTGGGGGCGGTGTGGACAGGGTGCTGCGGCGCTTTGGTCGCAGACGGCTTGCGGCGTGTAAACAGACCCATAGAGGTCAGCAAGTATAGGAATGCGCACTCAATGTGCGACGGCGGCGCGTCGAATCGTGTCGGAATGCAAGGCCGACAACGCTTTCGCGTAACTGTCGAGGCAGCGCTTCGCGGCGCCATCCCAGGTGATTCCGCGAACTTCAAACAATCCACGGTCGCGCAGTTCGGCGCGCAGCGGCGGATGGCGCAAGACGGCAACGATCTTGTTCGCGATCTCATCGACATCCCAAAAGTTCACCTTGAGCGCATGGGTGAGCACTTCCGAGACGCCTGAGTTTCGACTGATGATCACTGGCACGCGATGTCCCATCGCTTCGAGCGGTGCGATCCCGAATGGTTCTGAAACGCTCGGCATGACATAGAGGTCGGCGAGCGAGAAGACGCGCTGAATGTCCTTGCCGCGCAAGAACCCAGTAAACGTCATGCGTCCTCCGATGCCGAGTTCTGCAGCCATTTCGATCATCTGTGTTGCTTGGTCGCCCGATCCGGCAACGACGAATCGCACATTCTCTTCGACGTCGAGCACGCGCTTTGCGGCACGCACGAAATACTCGGGGCCCTTCTGCATCGTGATGCGTCCGAAGTAGAGCACGATGCGTTCGCTGCGTTCGATGCGCTTGATTCCGTACGCAGAAGGCTCGAGGTCAACACCGTTGTAGACGACATCAATCTTTGCAGGAGAGATGCCATATCGGTTGACGAGCAAGTTGCGAGTGAGCATGCTCACAGCGAGCACGCGCACAGCCGCGTGCATTCCGCGTCGTTCGATGTTGTAGACCGCTTGATTGACGTGATCGCCCGATCGATCAAACTCAGTGGCGTGCACATGCACGACGAGCGGTCGACCTGTGAGGCGCGCGAGCGCAATGCCTGCGGGATAGGTCAGCCAGTCATGCGCATGGATGATGTCGAACGGAAGTTTCTGCGCAGCACGCACACAAAAGTGGGCGTAGCGCTCAGCTTCAAGAATGAGATCGCCCTCGTAGCCACCCGTGGGGGCAGCGGCCCTGTGCGCGGTCGATTGCTCGCCGCGAATTGCCTCAGGAAGCGCGCGTCGAATCGCAACATCGATCGGTGAGCCCTCATCGAGTCGCTGCGATTGAAGCGCATTGAAGTAATCGTGAAACTCTGCGTCGGTCATCGAGTCGATGTGCTGGGCAAGCACTGGATCGCTCCCCGCGATCACTTCAACGACTCCCGCACGCGCACTCTGCGAGCAGTACGCGCTCTGTTGCATTGCTGGCAAGTCAAGGATGCGAATGCGCTCTGGTGTTCCTTGGCTGAGCAGTTCGATGCGTCGCAGTTGGACGCGCTTCACTTCTTCGAATTCTGGCTCTTGGATGAGCGGGACGGACTCAAGCACATGACCCTCGGGTGGTGCCGTCCACGCAGCAGGCTCTGCGACTTCACTCGCGGGCGAGAGCAGGCGGACATGCGACGAGTGCGACCGATCGATCGACCGAGGGAGCGCAAACGTGATATCGCATCCAGCCTTTGTGAGTCCACGCGTGAGCCCGTGGCATGCGGTGCCAAGCCCACCCGTGATAAACGGAGGGAACTCCCAGCCAAGCATGAGTACGCGCGGAACCGGGTTCAATCGGACTCCGCCCCTGACATATCGCCGAGTTGGCGAAACGTCGACTCGAATGCCGCGAAATGCGTGCGTACCGCTGCAGTGGGCATGTCAATTGAAAGCGTGCACTCAAAGACG
Organism: uncultured Singulisphaera sp.; assembly: GCA_964355975.1. Lineage (GTDB taxonomy): Bacteria > Planctomycetota > Phycisphaerae > Phycisphaerales > SM1A02 > F1-60-MAGs104. The sequence continues at coordinate 159,619 of CAYHFW010000002.1, read as the reverse complement.
TATTGCTTGGCTTCGTCGCGAAAGTGACGAACGTTTGGTGCGGCGGTTGTGGAATCCAAATCTTTGAGTTCTTCTTCGAAGAGTTCTTCGAGCGAGTCGCGCGACTCGACGAGTTGCGATTCGATCGACTCACTCAACCAGCGATCGGCCGTCGTCAGTGCGATGCGCCATCCCGCATCAACGACCTCAAGTGTGTACTGCGCGGGGGCGGCGGAATCCTTTGCAACACAGATCAATCGTGAACCATCGACGCGGATTTCAGCGAAGGCAGTGCGAATCGTGGCGTCGTTGGCGATCGATTCAAGCAGGCGTTGTGAGTCGTTTGTGTTCATAAAAGGCCGGAGGGAGAGCCTACCCCAGATCGCGTTAGGATTGCGTCATGGCAGAAACATGGACCGTTCGCCGGCTCCGCGCATGGGTCAAGGAGTATCTGACAGCACGCGGGGTCGAATCGCCCATGGTTTGTGCCGATTTGTTGATTGCCCATGTGTTGAAGTGCGATCGAATGCGGCTCTTCATGGACGTTGAACGAGTCGCGGCGACCACCGAACTCGAACAGTTACGCGCGCTTGTGCAGCGGGCTGGTCGACACGAACCCGTGCAATATCTCGTTGGATCTTGGAGTTTCTTTGGATGCGATCTCGAAGTTGGACCAGCGACGTTGATTCCACGACCTGCGACCGAGTCGCTCGTGAGTGAAGCGATCGAGCGGCTGCGTGCAGTCGATGGGGCGGTCGCACTCGCAAGTCAGAACTCGAACCCCGATGGGGACTCCTCGGTGAATCCACTGCGCATCGCCGATCTCTGCACTGGGACAGGTTGCATCGCGATTGCGATTGCGCGTGCTCTCACTGCCTCGCGCACTGGACGGCGCCAACTCGCATGGCAAGGCGGATCACCCACCCCACTCGGCGACGAATCTGCCCACCGACCGCTCGAGATTCTCGCAACCGAATTCGTGACCGCTGCCGCCGCACTTGCCCAGCGCAATGTCGATGCGCACAAGTTCGGGGGGATCATTCGCGTCGAAGTGGGAGATCTCGATGCGCCATTTGTGGGCCGATCACTTGAGCACACATTCGATCTCATCTGCGCAAATCCGCCTTACATCAGTGATGCAGAATGGGATGAGGTGCCGAGAAACGTGCGCGACTATGAACCCTCATCCGCGCTGCGAGGAGGATCGGATGGACTCGACTTCGTGCGGCGAATCGTCGCGTCCGCTTCCACATGGCTCAAACCAGGCGGATCGCTGCTCGTCGAAATCAGTTCAAGTCAGGGGGAGTCTGCGATGGCACTTGCGCGCGAAGCGCAGCTCGACGACGTCAAAGTCTTGCACGATCTCGAGGGTCATCCGCGGGTGTTGGCGGCACGCGCGCGCGTGTGATATCGCCTCGATTATGCGGGGGCGCCGAGGGCTTTGCGAACTTCTTCGAGCAGCACCTGCGCCTGAAAGGGCTTGAAGAGAAAGTGACTCAGTCCATCTTGCGTTGAACGCACGATCGAGTGGTTGGGGTCGTAGCCGAATCCTGTCATCATCAGAAAGGCTGTCTGCGGCGAAGAGTCACGTGTGCCGCGATAGACGTCATACCCGTTTCGGTCTGGCATGCGCACATCTGAGATCACAAGGTCGAAGGGACGTTTCTCTTCCGCACAGCGGCGAATGAGTTCGAGCGCAGCGCCGCCATCCGCGCGATTCTCTACGAGTCCGCCCGCTTCCTGCAGCAGCCACTGGATCGTCTCACGCACTTGCGCATCGTCGTCGGCGACGAGTATTCGCTTTCCAGAGATGTAGGGGTCGAGACTTCGATCGCGTGGAAGTCGGTCGATTCCGAGAACGGACTGTGGGCCAGCCGTCGCGCCGCGGATGCGCGCCGAGAGCATCTCGAGCGCACTTTCGAGCGATTCGTACGCGCCGAGTTTTCCGACTGCGAGTTCGTGCGTCGCATCGCGCAGCCGCTGCTGCGGTGCGGTCAATTCATCACGCAATGTCTCTGAGACACGCGCACTTGTCGTTGACCGCTCGACGATCAGCATGTCGAGAATGTTGAGAGCCATCGCTTCGTAACGGCCGAAGGTCTCAAGGGCCATTCGGTCTTCGTCGCAGAATGCATCGGCTTTCAGTGACTCGACGTTGACGACGCCGATGACGCGATCGCGAAGCAACAGCGGAACGGTCAAACTCGAACGCGCTCCAGGAAGCCCAGGCAGATAGTGCGGATCTTGATCGAGCGCACGCCCGATGTAGCTCTCGCCCGTGGACGCGACGAGGCCAGAGATCCCATTGCCAACGCTCCGTGCATAGATCGACTCACCGATGCGTAATGGTTCGATCCCGTGACCCATGACAAGTTCGAGTTGCTCGGTCTTTCGGTTGCGAAGTCGAACCTCAAATGGATGATCCGCGAAGAGCAGGCGCATCGTGTTTGAGATCTTGCCTTCGAGCAGCGCGAGGCGTTCGGCAACATTGAGCGGATTCACGATTTGCGCATCGAGATCGAGCAAATCAGCACCCGCTTGGTCGACACCGTCGAGCCGCTCAGTGAGGCGGGTGCGCGCTGTCACATCAAAGAGAATTCCCGTCGCACGCTGCGCTGGCGCCATCGAAATCATCAACTCGAAGAAGAGATTGCCCGACGCAAATCGCTTGCGGATGTGCGCAGTGGGGTCTTTCGTGAAGTGCGCGGCCGCCTCAGCACAGAGCTTTGTGAAGTGGCGCAGCGTCTCTGGCGAGTGCTCGGCCATTCGCGCGTTCATCCAAACGACTTCGCCGGTCGCGTCGACGACGCCAGCGCCTGCACCAACATGTGCAAAGAAGTCATTGGTCTCTGAGCGAACTGCCTGCGGCGCGGAATCAACCATGGGTCGACTCAGTGTACGGTCGCTTACACTCGCCATTCTGCCCATGATCGTCGTCGAAAGCGCCCACAAAGAGTTCGGATCATTCACTGCGGTCTCTGATCTTTCGTTCACTGTTGCGACGGGGTCGGTCTGCGGATTTCTTGGTCCAAACGGAGCAGGCAAGACGACAACGATTCGAATGATGACAGGCGCGATCGAACCGACTCGGGGATCGATCTCGATTGCGGGAGTGAACATCACCAAGAATTCGCGTCTCGCCCGGCAACAACTCGGCTACTTGCCCGAAACCAATCCACTGCCGAGCGAACTCACTGTGCGTGAGTACCTGCAGTTTCGTTGCGCATTGTGGGGGGTGCCGCGCACAGCACGTCGCGCCGCGATCGATCGGGTGATCGAACGCTGTGGACTGAGCGAAGTGCGGCGAAAACTGCTCAGCGCGCTGAGCCGTGGATTTCGCCAGCGTGCAGGACTCGCTGCAGCACTCGTTGCATCACCCGCAGTGGTGGTGCTCGATGAACCTGGAACTGGGCTCGATCCAACGACCGCCGTCGCCTTTCGCGAGCTGATCCGTTCACTTCGTGGAGAGCACACGGTGCTCTTTTCGAGCCACAACCTTGCTGAAGTTGAGGCAACCTGCGACCACCTCGTGCTGATTGGACGAGGCAAGTTGGTCGCGAGCGGAAGCGCGATTGAATTGCGCCAACAGGGGGCTGTCGCAGTGCGAATAGAGATCGAGGCGACTCATTTCGATCCGACCACCTTGCGATCGATTCTCGGTGTCGTCGCAGTTCAGTCGCGGTCAATTGCCGACGGATGGACGCGGATTGATCTCGAAGCGGACGCAGCTGCGCGCGTCGGACTCTGGTCTGCAGTTGGGCAAGCGATTTACGTCGCGGGTGGAGTCGTTCGCCGATTCGAAGAGATGCATCCTCCGCTCGAAGAGATCTTCGCACGGCTCATCGACGAGCGGCGCGATGGAGCGGCGCGATGAGCGGCGCACTCGCAGACATCGGCACGATTGCGCGGCGCGAGTGCGCGGCGCTCTTTTACACCCCAACCGTCTGGGGAGCGCTTGCGATCTTCGCGTTCGCGACGGGTGTGATCAGTGGAATCGCAGTCATCGTTCCTGGTGCCCCCGCAGAGTTGCGAACAGTTGCGGCGGCTGCCGGATGGGCAATGCTGTTGACCGCGCCTGCACTCTCGCTGCGTCCAACGACAGAAGAACGCCGCAGCGGTTTCTGGGAGGTGCTCGCGACGAGTCCCGCATCGGTCGCATCGATGGTGTTTGGTCGCTACGCCGCAGGAATGTTTGCGTTGCTCGTCATCACAGCCGTTGGGCTCGGCGGTCCATATGCAGTGCTCGAAACGCTTGCGCGACCGGATTCCGCCCAAGCGTTGTGCGCATCGGCGGGGGTGTTGCTCGCGGGATCGATGTATCTCGCATCGGGCATTTTCTTTGGGTCACTCGTGCTGAGTTCAGCCGTCGCCTACCTCGCGGCGTTGTTCTCGTGGTTGATCGTGCTCATCGCGATTCGGTCAATCGCACCCTTGCTCGCGAGTTCGCAGGCTGACCTTCTCTTCGCTGCAGATCCGATTCGACGACTCGAAGGGTTCTTGGATGGCTCGTTCGACAGTTCAAACATCGCGTATTTCGCAAGCGTGACCGGCGCATTCTTGATTGCAGCATGTGCGGTGCAATCGTCTGAGGCAGAACGCGCAAGCAGCCGAAGAGCCGTCGGTGTGCGACTGCGCGTCACGCTCGCAGTCATCGGTGCATTCGCGGTCGCAAGCGGCGTTGCAGCGCTTGCCCACGCGCCAGTCAGTCGTCATGCAATCGATGCAACCAAGTCGCGGCAGTGGGTGGTCACTTCGCAGACTGCCCGCATCATCGAGCAATTGCCCGCGGGCTGGCAGATGACTTGGATCGCCCCCGCAGGAGCACTCGATCGCGCAATCGCCGCACAGATTGATGAAGTCGTGCAGGCGCTCGCGGCACCGCGTTCTGAATTCTTGCACAAGATCGATCCCACAAATTCGGATGGCGTCGCGCAGTATGCAACATGGCTCGCACGCATCGTCAAGGAGCGACGTGGCGATCCAGCAGCGGTGCGCGAGAGCATTGCCGACGCGCTCGCCGAGCTCACTCAGTTGAGCGAGTTTGCGGCGCGCGGCGCGCGCGATCTCGCGACCGTGTACGAGCAGTTGCCTGCCGAATCACCCGACCGCGCACCAATCGAGCAATCGCTCGGTGCGCTCAGGGCGCTCGCAACTGGCGGACCGCTGCTCGCCGATTCGATCACCGCATTGCGCAGCGATCGATCTGATCGCGCGTTGCCCTGTGATGGCGAGGCGGCCGTGATTCTTGCGCAGAATCACCGCGATTGGGCGCTTCAATTCGGAAGCTTGTCGAGTTGGCTTGCGAGCCGCGCGCTCGACGAACACGCCCCCGAAAGTCTGCGCGACTTCGCGCGGGCGGTGCGCCCAGAACTCGGTGCGCGCGCCCGGGGCCTGCTTCGAAGCGCCGATGCGCTCGATGCACTCCCGACCGATCGACTCTCGCAACTCTCGATCGCCCTCGCGCAAGGCGGGGCAATCGTCGTCGAATCTCCAACAGGAATTGCAGTGATTTCAGATCAGGAGATGACGGTCGGAAGCGGCGACGAAGGGCAAACTGTGCGTTTCGACCGCAGGTTTCGAATCGAGCAACTCGTGAGCGCGGCGATCCGCAGCATCATGGATGCGAAGAGTCCGCAGGTCATCCTCGTGCATGCAGAAGAGCGATCGCTGCTCGATGCGTCGGCAGATGGCAGCGATTGCGCGGCACTCTCAGATGCGCTGCGTGCTGCGCGCATCGAGGTGCGTGAGTGGCGAGTGACCGTTGATCCCAAGCCGATCGCTCCCAAGGATGCTGTGTGGATGATCATTCCGCTGAGGGCGATATCGATCGAAGCCGATGCGCGCGAACGAGCGCTGCTCGAGGCCGTCTCGAATCTCGTCAAGAGCGAGAGCGCGCTCTTTCTCTCGCTGAGTCCAAGCGTGCGGCCGCTCGCGGGGCGAAGTGATCCGTGGGCAGAGATTGCCGCAACACTCGGCGCGCGCGCAACGACCGATGGAGTCATCGTCGAAGATGTGCCAGTGGCCGAGGGACGAACTGAGCGGCGCACACGAATCGAACTCGTCGCGAGCGACGCTGGGGGATGGCCCACGGCGGCGCTCGGCGAGCAACGCGTTGGATTTCCAGTTGCGGTTCCAGTGACACTCTCGGCCGAGACTCAGCCTGCGGCAACTGGCGAGAGCCTGCTCGTCGCGCAACCGCGCGCGGGGCGCTCGATTGAACGCGATTGGCGTCGCCGCACGCCAGATGCAAAGTCTGCAAAATCGATGCCCGCGGATGTCAGTGTTGCAGTTGGCACGAGCAGGCGTTCTCTCGAGAACGAGGTGCTGCGTGCGATTGTTGTGGGATCGCCCAGTTGGATGCTCACCGCAACCGTCGATGCGCTTCGACCTCTCAGTCCCAATGCGGTGCTCCTCAATCCAGGAAATCGAGAATTCGCGGTCAATGGCGCACTCTGGCTAGCGGGACTCGATCATCGCATTGGAGATCTCGGCAGCGGGGGTGAAGCGCCGCGCATCGCACATGTTTCGGTCGCGCAGCGCCTTCAGATCACCGCGGGGCTTGCGCTTGGAGTCCCTGTGATTTCGCTTCTGATCGCGCTGGCCATCACTCTCTGGAGGGGGCGCCCATGAACTGGCGAATGACCTTGGGCCTTTGGATGGCGGCGCTGGCGCTCTGGTTCTGTGCGTGGTCGCTCTGGAATGTCTCAATCGATGCGCGTGCCGATCGCATCGCCGCTGGATTCATGCCGGTCTTTCCAGAGGGCTCGGTGGCGTGGAATGAGATCGATCGCATCGAGATTGTTGCAGGGGACGGCCCACCGCTGACGTTCACACGCACTGCGGGGCAGTGGTCACAGATCACGCCGTTTGTGTTCCCACTTGATGCAGATGGGCCGCTCCAACTCATCGCTGCTGCACACGCCCTGATTGCACAATCGGTTGCGATTCAGTCCGACGCGAGCAGTGCTGCGACAGGGCTCGACAAAGATGCTGCAACGATTGCATTCTCTTGGAAGGACGGTGAGGCGCGCATCCGCCTCGGTGCAAGACTTCCAGCAGGAAAGGCATGGATCGAACTCGCAGCAGGCGCGGTTGGTCCGCGGCTCGCTCCCGCGACGCTGCATGACTTGGTGCTCTCCCGCGATCTTGCAGGGTGGCGTCAAACCCAACTCTTTTCGCGCGCCGACATTGACTGCGATCGAATCGTCTGCGAGAGCCTCGACCGCGATGGAAAGGCGCAGCGACTTGAAGTTGCGCGTGAGGGGTCGAGGTGGATGGTGCTCTCGCCGATTCGCACACGCGCAGATCGCGCAGCGGTCGAGCGATGGCTCGAGGCGCTCGCACGAGCACATGCGAGCGGATTCGTCGCAGACATGCCAAGCGATCTCATGGCCTTTGGGCTCACTGCCCCCGCAGCGTCACTCGCGATTCACGCCAGTACACGTCGCACGCAAAGCGATGGATCGGTCGTTGCCGAGCCATTGATCGAGCGACTCGAGATCGGTTCGCCTATTCGAAGTGGTGCGCAGGAGCACTTCGCGCGACTTTCGGCGCATCCTCAAGCAATCATCGAGATCGATGGCACGGTCGTGGCCGCAGCAATTCCACCATCATTGCTGATGATCGATCCAACTGCGAGCGGAGTGCGCCCATCAGATATCCGCGCTATTCGCATTGAACCGACTCAATCTGAGCCTTCGCGAATCGAACGCGTGGCAGGGGAGTGGAGCATCGCTTCAAGCGCTGCGGTGCGCAGTGCATCGAGTGCAAAGGTCAGCGCGCTGCTCACGAAACTCTGCGAGAACCGCGCGACTGACATTTTGCTGCGCCCCGCTCCCGCTGACCTCGTGATTGGCAAGATTGTGCTCGAGTCATTCGACGGGCGCGACCTTGTCGTGCTCACGCTCTCGCGCGAGCGCGATGGTGGGCGGTTTGGAATCGACGATGAATCTGGAGTGCTGCGAATCTTCCCCGCAGCGATTGACTTGCGACTCGATGCCGATCACTACGCGGGCGAAACGCACGAGTGAAGTCGCCGCCAGAGCGTCATCGAATCACTGCCGCGACGGCGCGCGTCGAGCAGTTCGAACTTGTTCGCGTCGATCATCAGGCCACACCCAGGACCAGTTGCGACGGGAGACCCAGATCCATCGGCGATCACGAGTGGCGCGGTGAAACACCACGCATCATCAATGAGGTCTTCGTGAAAGAGAGCGCCCAACAGTCCCGCTCCACCTTCGACAAGCACAGTTGAAACCTTGCGGGCGAAGAGCATGCGCATCGCAGCTTGCAGTGCACCAGTGGGGAGTCCGCGAAAAGAACGATGCGCCTGAGTCGCATCAGGTTCGTGCAGCGGTTCGAGCGTGATGCCCGCATCCGAAAATGCTTTGCGCCGATCGGTGTGGAGTCGCTCAATGGCAGTCGACAGCGCAAGAATCATGACTGCTCCCGCATTGCTTGTCTGAATGACCCGTGCATCTGTGGGTACGACGAGCCGTGGATCGACAATGACGCGCAGCGGAATTCTTCTGGCAATTCCAGAATGACCCAATCGCGGCAAGAGATGCGCATCGTCCGCGAGCACCGTTCCAATGCCGACCATCACTGCGTCAACGCGCGCGCGTTCGCGGTGCACCATCGCGCGACTCACGGGACCGCTGATCCATCGACTATCGCCAGCACGTGTCGCTGTGCGCCCATCGATTGTCTGCGCCCACTTCGCGATGATCCACGGACGCTGCTTGGTGATGCGCGTGACGAACGGGGCACTCACGCGAGCGCATCCTCTGTGTTCGATCTGCTCGACTGCGACTCCGGCAGATCGCAGCAATGCCGCGCCGCCAGCAGCGAGCAGATGTGGATCGGCCACTGCATAGACAACGCGTGCGACGCCTGCATTGATCAGCGCGAGTGCGCAAGGGGGAGTCGCGCCGTGATGCGCGCAGGGTTCGAGCGAGACGTATGCCGTCGCTCCGCGCGCGCGCGCGCCGGCACGTTTGAGCGCCGCCGCTTCGGCGTGTGCTTGACCGCAGCGCGCGTGAAATCCCCAGCCCACGAGGATGCCTTCTGCGTCGACAAGTGCACAACCCACCATCGGGTTTGGTTCTGCTCCACCATGCCCGCGAAGAGCGAGGCGCGCCGCGAGATCAAGCCAGTACCGATCGTGTGCCCTCGGCAACTCTTGCGAAGCTGAAATGCCTCGCTGAGCGCTCATGGGGTTGGATCAGTCTGTGCAATCACTGTTTGGCGAGAACTTCGTCCTTCAAACGCTCTGGCATGATGCGGTAGGTCAGCGGTTCCATTGAACTGGAAGCGCGTCCCTGGCTCATCGAGCGAAGGCTGGTGGTGTATCCGAAGAGTTCCGAGAGTGGCACTTCTGCAGTGACCATTCGCAGGACTCCGCGAACTTCGCTGTCCGTGATCTGACCACGGCGGCTTGCGATGTCGCCCGAGACGCTTCCGAAGAACTCGTCGGGGGTTGTTACGACAAGCTTCATGATCGGCTCAAGAAGCGCCAATCCTGCTTCGGTGCACGCTTCGCGGAATGCGAGCGCGCCCGCTTGTTCGAAGGCGATCTGGCTCGAGTCAACGTCGTGGTACGAACCGTAGACGAGCTCGACCTTGACATCGATCACTGGGTAGCCGCCGAGAATTCCGCTTGCCGCGGCCTGGCGCACTCCGTACTCGATGCTTGGGATGAATTCGCGTGGAATGACGCCACCGCTGACCATGTCCTCGAAGACGATTCCATTCTTCATCACCAGTTCTTCGGCAGTCGCCTCTTCCTTGGTCATCGGACGGACGTTCACAACGGCATCGCCGTACTGACCGCGACCACCCGACTGCTTCTTGAAGAGTCCGCGCACCTTCTCGGCAACGCCGGTGATTGTTTCGCGGTAAGCAACGCGTGGCTTGCCAACGCTGACGCCGATCTTCATGTCGCGCACGAGTTTGTTCTTGATGATTTCAAGATGCAACTCGCCCATGCCTGAGATGATCGTTTCGCCCGTCTCGTCGTTGTAGTTCGAACGGAACGATGGATCTTCGCGGCGAATTGTTGTGAGTGCTTCGCCGAGTTTCTTCTTGTCATCAGCAGTGTTGGGCTCGATCGACATCGAGATGACCGGTTCGGGGAATGTCATGCGCTCGAGCACGATTGGATGCTCTGGATCGCACAGCGTGTCGCCTGTGAACGAGTCCTTCAATCCAACGACTGCGACGATCTGGCCTGGGCCAGTCTCGTCGAGCGCATTGCGATGCTGCGAATGCATTTCGTACAAACGCGAGACGTTCTCTTTGCGATCGTTGCCTGGATTCAAAACGCGCGACCCCTTGGTCAACTTGCCGGAATAGATGCGCAGGTAGGTGAGCGTGCCCGCAACGTCCGAGACGACCTTGAAAACCAGCGCAGAAAATGGCGCAGTTTCGGTGTGCGGACGAGTCAACTTGATCGTTGGATCGCGCGCGTCGGTTCCTTCGACGTCAGGACATTCCGTAGGGCAGGGCAGGTAATCGATCGCGGCGTCGAGCACTTTCTGAACGCCGACATACTTGAGCGCAGAACCGCAGAGCACAGGGAATGCGCGCAGTGTCATCGTGGCCTTGCGCAGTGCGCTCTTCAATTCTGCAGTCGTGATCGTCGATGGGTCGGTGAGGTACTTCTCGGTGAGGGCGTCATCGAGTTCAGCGACCTTCTCAACCATCTTGTGGCGCCATTCGAGCGCCTTTTCCATCCACTCTTCTGGAATGTCTGTCTCTTTGATCTCTTGTCCGTCATCAGCCTGCGACCAATACATCGCGCGCATCGTCATGAGATCGACGATGCCCTTGAAGTCATTTCCCCATCCGAGAGGAAACTGAATCGGAATACCGTTCGCGCCGAGGCGTGTGAGAATCGATCCGTATGAGAAGTCGAAATCTGCTCCAAGCTTGTCCATCTTGTTGATGAGGCAGAGGCGTGGAACGCCGTAACGATCCGCTTGACGCCAGACAGTTTCGCTCTGCGCTTCAACACCTTCTTTGCCGTCGAACACTGCGACTGCGCCGTCGAGCACGCGAAGCGATCGCTCGACTTCGATCGTGAAATCGACGTGGCCAGGCGTGTCGATGAGATTGATCTTGTACTCCTGCCCGTTGTGTTCCCATGGGCAGGTTGTCGCGGCAGACTGAATCGTGATGCCGCGCTCTTGTTCTTCGACGAGCGAGTCCATCGTGGCGGTGCCTTCGTGCACTTCACCCATGCGGTGGATCTTGCCTGTGTAGAAAAGAATGCGCTCGGTGACGGTGGTCTTTCCAGCGTCAATGTGTGCGCAGATTCCGATGTTTCGAACGCGGTTGAGGTCAGTTGCCATTGTTCAATTGCTCCATTTCGTAAAGAGTCCCGAAGTCTAGCAAGGGATGGCATTGGGTCAATAGTCTCTTGCCAGTTTTGCCCCCTCGGCCGCCGGCTGCGATTGGTTCAGATTGCGCGAATAAGGCGCGTCTCTGCGATTCCCTGCGCCTCGAGCGCGGGGCGAACTTCACCAAGAAAACGGCGGCCATCCTTGACATACCCCGCGGTCGGCTCGAGCGGTTGCACATGCTGCGCAAACCAGCGATTGAGCCGCGCCATCCAGAGTTCTCGCGTGTATTTGGCGGTCATCGAAGCAAGCGCAATGGGCAAGTGGTCGGTCTCCCCCTCGACGGTGAACGAGATCACCAGCGGCGCGCCGTCGCGTGCGATTGTGTAGATGCTCTCGCGTTCATCTTCGTGCTGAATCGTGAGCTGCTCCCGCGGGAATGCGCGCATGAGGTCGTCGAGATAGCGCATCCGTCCACTCTGCCGATCGGCCGCCACGCGGATCGTAGTCGTTGGCCATTTCGCACTGAGTGCCTGCACATGTTCAATCAAGAGTGACCACGGGATGCTCGTCTTGACCATTCCACGCTGCGCCGCGGCGTTGATCGGTTCGGCGTCAAGCGCTTTGCATGCGAGTGTGTGGCTTGTGATTCCACCAGCAACCGCTGCGGCACGAAACATCGCCGTCGCGATCTTCAGATGCTTTGCATCACACGCCCATGGAAGATCGATCGATCCCGCGTACCACGCCGCATGCAGCGCAGGATCGTCGACACCGAGGTGTGCGAAGAGTTCTGTGTCGGTCGTTGGCGCGATCGACCGCGGTTCGTCCGTGCAGAGTGTTGCAAGCACGCCGCGTTCGATCGCACGCATCGGATGCTCGCTCGCCGCTCCCGTTCCCTTCAACTTCTTGCTGTCGTTGATCGCGATGCGTCCACGCCGGTCTTTGCTGGTACGGCAGACAGCGCGCTGCAACTTCTTCCAAAGATCAGGGGGAGCGAGCGGATCACAAGCCCCCTCGATGCACCACTGGGATGTTGCAACGCAGAGTGGGCCCATCAAAGGGCCGTAGCCCGCTTCGTCAATTCCGGCATAGACCAACATCGCGCGCGCATTGTGACGCGCGCGGCGATCAAATGCGAGCGTGGTATCCTGAATTTTCTATGACATCGACCACAACGCGACCTGTGACAAGTGCGACGCCATCCCTCGAAGAACTGCTCGGTACCGAGGCCGATTCGCTGCTCAACCACAAGGCGAAAGTCAGCAAAGACCTCTTGCACTTGCCTGGTCCGGATTTCATCGATCGCACGTGGATTCAGAGCGACCGCAATCCGCAGGTTCTGCGCAATCTGCATGCGATGTTCAATCACGGTCGACTTGCGGGGACGGGCTACTGCAGCATTCTTCCTGTGGACCAAGGAATCGAGCACTCGGCTGGCGCGAGTTTCGCAAAGAATCCGATTTATTTTGACGGCGAGAACATCATCAAACTTGCGATTGAGGGTGGATGCAACGCCGTCGCAACAACGTTTGGAGTCTTCGGCTCGGTGGCACGAAAGTACGCGCACAAGATTCCGTTTCTCGTGAAGATCAACCACAATGAACTGTTGACCTTTCCAAACCAGGCAAAGCAGATCATGTTTGGCTCGGTCGAAGAGGCATGGAATCTCGGTGCGGCATCTGTCGGCGCCACGATTTACTTTGGATCTGAAGATTCTGATCGGCAGATCATCGAAGTCTCAGAGGCATTTCAACATGCACACGAACTTGGCATGGCAACAGTGCTCTGGTGCTATCTGCGCAACAGCGCCTTCAAGAAGGACGGCAAGGACTATCACACGAGTGCTGACCTCACTGGGCAAGCGAATCACCTTGGCGTGACGATTCAAGCGGACATCATTAAGCAGAAGCAAGCAGAGTTGAATGGCGGCTACCAAGCACTGAATATGGGATCGTCGAGTTACGGAAAGTTCGATCCCCGCATCTACACCGATCTCTGCAGTGACCATCCGATCGATTTGACGCGGTATCAGGTTCTCAACTGCTTCTGTGGACGCTCAGGACTGATCAATTCAGGTGGCGCAAGCGGCGCGAATGATCTCGCCGAAGCAGTTCGCACGGCGGTGATCAACAAGCGCGCAGGTGGCACTGGGCTGATCTCAGGTCGCAAGTCGTTCCAGAGGCCGATGGCCGAAGGTGTGCGCTTGCTCAATGCGATTCAAGATGTCTATCTCAATCCGAAGGTGACGATCGCCTAATTCCCGTTCGCCTCGCGGCGGGCGGATTTGGCGGGTTCGTTTGTTGGGATGGCGGTGTCGTCTGCGATGAGCACGACCACCGTCGGATCATTCATGGCCGCCGCATGCGAATCGAGTGGCGTGCGCTCTGCGACGGGGTTGGCAGTCGAGCGCACTTCGAGCCGTGTGCCATCACAAAGCGCCACGGGTGGATCAAAGAACCACGGCTCTGAAAATTGCTCGTTCCATGCGGGAATCTGGAGAAGCTGAGTTGTGGTACCCGCGACGTCGACCGCGACCACCTCGATCGATTGCACGCGCGATCCTGCACGGATCGAAACTCCCACGGCTGCACCCGAGGCGGTGAGCAGTGCAGGGCGCGTGCGACTGAACGAATAGGGGTGCAGGATGCGCGCTCCCTCGTCGGCCGGCAAGAAGCGAATCGTTGCAGCGGGGGATTCGAGTTTTCCCCGTCCCTGCGCGTGTGCTTCAACGATGAGCGCGGCGCCCGCTGGAACTTCGATCGCGTACCCGCGCGGCAGAATCAAACGCGGCGTGAGTCGCGACATGGCACCCGCTGAGCCCGATGCGTGCAATCCGATGTCGCCGACAGCTTCGTATCCCGCAGCGGGGTCAGATGCGTCGAGGCGCAATCCATAGCCCCGTTGATCCCAGAGCAGCGAGACGCCGTGCACGACTCCAGGTGCATCGGCGACGAGCTCGAAACCACCGATGGCCAACGATGTTTCGATGGATGGAGTGAGCGCGAACGATCGAACATTGAGTTCAGGGTCGGGTGAGAGAAGCCATCCTTCGCCGACGCGCACAGTGAATGCAGCAGGCTTGCTTGGGTCAGTCTCTGTGGGCGCCTCCCACTTCGCATCATGTGCCCCATGATCAAGCCACGCGATGAGCGCGAGGCGGTCGTCGCGGCTGAGTGTCCGCGATCCCTGCAAGTGTGCAGCCTTCGCGCTCGGCAGCCACGGCGGCATCGTTCCATCGCGAACGACTTCTACAGCCGTCGGCGCACGACGAGAGAGTGTTCCCGGTGCGGTGAGATCGAGTCCAGATCCATGGCCGCTGCGATGACAGGGCAGGCACGAGTTGCTGAAAATGCGTTCTCCAGCGCTCTGCCGTGCGGTCGCTGTGAGATCGTCCACAGCAGGGCTTCGCGCAGTCAACGCCAACAGCGCCAACAGTTGCCACCCCAGCCGAGCCTTGCAATGAGTGCATCGGCGCCGGGGGGCAGTCATCGCGCTACGAGGTCGCAGAAAGTTTGTGTACGGCACGCAGCGGCTTCTGGGCGCGGCGTGACTCTGCCATTCGGCGCACTTCTTCGGTGTCGGCATACTCCTCGCCGAATCGCACGAGTCGAAGGCTGTTTGCGATCACGAAGATGTACGCGGCGGCTTGATAGAAGGGGGTCACCCAAATCTGAATCTGTCCCGTTGCGGCGAGCGCGAGTCCGACCAGTGCGAGGGCAAGACTCGCGGCGATATTGACCGCGATGACGCCACGCGCCTTTGCGGCGAGTTCAAGCAGAAAGGGGATGTGGCGCAGGTCATCGTTCATCAGCGCAACTCCAGCGCTATTTGTGGCGATGTCTGAGCCGGAGAGTCCCATCGCAACACCAACGTCGGCGCTCGCAAGAATTGGACCGTCGTTGATTCCATCTCCCACGACGAGCACTCTGTGCCCGCGTTGCAAGAGGTACTTCAATTCTTCATGCTTTTCTTCAGGAAGGCACTCTGCTTCGATCGTGTCAACTCCAACAGCCTCGCCGACCTGCCGAGCGACGGCGAGGCGATCGCCTGTAAAGATGCAGACGCGTCGAACGCCGAGATTGCGCAGGCGTGTGACAGTTTCTGCCGCGTGTTGACGCAGTTTGTCTTCGAGTCCAACGGCGCCGAGGTAGCGATTGTCCTGCATCACATGCACGCTCGACATGCCATCGATGCGCGCTTCAACTTTGGCGACTTCGGCTGCAATGCTGGGATTCAATTCGCAGAGCCAACGCGACCGTCCCGCATAGAGCGTTGCTCCTGCTGCCGTGCGGGCGAGGACTCCGCGCCCGTGCACTTCTTCGTACGAGCTCAGTGCTGCGGGTTGAATGCGCGCTCGCTGTGCTGTTTCGAGAATGCTCTTGGCGAGCGGATGGTTCGATGATTGCTCGCAGTCCGCTGCCCCCTGAAGCAGCGCAGCGCCTTCGCACCCTTCCGTTGGCGCGAGGCGACTCACGCTGAACTTGCCCGTTGTGAGCGTTCCAGTCTTATCGAGAACGACGGTGTCGATGCGTCCAGCCGCTTCGAGTGTGCGTGTCTGCTTGATCATGATTCCAAGGCGCGCGGCGGCGGCAAAGGCCGCGACCATCGCCGTGGGATAGGCAATCAAGAGCGCGCCTGGACAAGTCACCACGAGCACTGTGATCGCGCGGACGGCCGCTTGATCGCGCACGCTTGCGATTGCGCTCTTGCTGGTGAAGAACCAGACGACCCCGGCCACCATCAACACAACAGGCACGTAGTAACTCGCAAGTCGTTCGATCAACTCTTGTCGATCACTGCGTGAGTTCTCAGCCTCGCGGATGAGCGACTCAACTTTTCCAATGGTCGTCTCGCCTGCAACCGCAGTGACTTGGATGTCGATCTGCCCGGTCAGGTTCGTCGTACCCGCGTGCACGTCGAGCCCAGGTTGCGCATCCACGGGAACCGCTTCACCCGTCAGCGACGCTTGGTTGATATTGCTTGTGCCGCGGATGATCCGACCATCTGCGGGCAGGTTTTCGCCAGGGCGAACGCGCACGATGTCGCCCACGCGCACTACTTTGCGGCTGACTTCGCGCTCGCCGCCTGCTTCGTCGACGATTCGCGCCATGTCGGGGGTGAGTTCGAGCAACTCGCGGATCGCGCGTTGCGCTCCCCACGCGGTGCGCGAGAGAATCAGTTCAGAGAGCCAGAGAAAAAAGGCAAGGAACCCCGCTGCCAAGTAAAGATGGTTCGCGATCGCGGCCAAGATCGCAACGGTCGCGAGTGAGTCACTCGATGGGCGTCCCGCGCGTAGTTCTTTGATTGCTCCACTCGCCATCGGCACCGTGAGGATGATCGCACCCAAGACCGCCGGAATCTGCGCGACCGCATGCTCGATATTCAGCAGCGACTCTCCGAGCCATGCAACGAGCAGCAGCGTTCCACCGCAGAGTGCGACGAAGAGTCGTCGTTCCAATCGCGCGCCGCCTTGGGCGGCTTCGCTCTCGCGGTCGATCTGCATCGTTGGGGTGGCGCCATCCATCATTGTCATAGTGTTGTGAGGGTAGCACCGCTCATGGCTCTTCGCCGTGGTAGGTTGCATCAATGGCAGAGCGGATCGCAGTCATTGGATGCGGACAGTTTGGAACAGTGCTCGCATGCCACGCAGCGCGCGCGGGGCACACAGTCGTGCTGTGGGGGCGAACGGCAGACGAGGTCGATCCACTTCTTCGCACTCGTGCGAGCCCAAGAATCGCTGGGCTCACGCTGCCCGAGTCGCTCGAGGTCACACGCGATGCGCGCGTGGCGATGGATGGTGCGGATCTCGTTCTGACGGCCATTCCCGCTCAATACGCACGCGCCGTCTGGAAAGTTCTCGTCGCCGATTGCCCGACCAATGCGATTGTCGTGAGCGTCGCCAAAGGCTTTGAGATGGGATCGATGCTGCGTCCCACCGAGGTGCTCGCTGCGGTCGGAGTTCAGGGGGAGCGCGTTGCACTTTCAGGCCCCACAATTGCAACAGAAGTTGCGCGCGGCTTGCCCACGGCGCTGATCGCTGCGGGCAGCGAACTCGCATCGCAGCGCGTGCAGCGCGCGCTGACCAATGACGCGTGGCGCATTTATTGCAGCACCGATCAAGTTGGGGTTGAGGCGGCCGGGGCAATCAAAAACGTCATCGCGCTCGCCGCAGGAATGATCGATGGGATGGACCTCGGGATGAACGCAAAGGCAACGCTTCTTGCGCGCGGACTGGCGGAGATCTCACGTCTCGGTAGCGCGATCGGTGGACGGCGCGACACATTCTTTGGAATCGCGGGAATGGGTGATCTTGCAACGACTTGTTTCAGCGCAGATGGTCGCAATCGAACGCTCGGCGAGAAGATCGGCCGAGGTGAATCATGCGAAGCCGCACTGAGGTCAATGGATTCGGTCGTTGAAGGTGTCGACACCTGCAGGGTGGTCGCGCAACTCGCGGTGCGACATCACGTCGAGATGCCGATCGCGCAAGCGGTGCACTCAGTGTTGTTCGATGGAGTGTCGCCGCGCGTTGCGCTGCAGGTACTCATGCGCCGCAACACCGTCGAAGAGCGCATTTAGCAGGCTGCTGAATGATCGGGCAATGAACGCAGCGCGAGCGTGGCGCGCTCTGGCAAGCGTGATCGCGGCGGAATCTTCACTCGGGGCTCAAACAACTCTCGCCGAGCTGCGCAGACTTGCTCGGCTCGAGAACTCGCCGCGAGCGAAGATTCCGCCGCGAGGACGCAAGCGCGTGACACCAAGACACCAATGCAGCGCGAGGTCGCACGCGAACGGTCAGCGCGCGCAACCACGCGAAACGTCGTCGCACGAAATCTCGTTCTTTGGAAGGAATGGCCCGCTTAATGATGCGTTCTTTCCAAAGAACGGCTTTGCGCGCGACTGCGAGTGCGAGTGCGGGGTCAGCGCGGGGTTGGTCGCGTGTCTGGCACATTGACAATCGTTCCGCCTGAATCGATCTTGCGTTGAAATCGGTGGGTGCGCAACAGGTCGACGGTGCGCTGCATGTCTCCCCAAAGTGGTGCCTGAAAACTCATCGGCTCATTTGAAATCGGGTGGCGGAGTCCAAGATACGCAGCGTGAAGTGCCTGACGCATCATGAGCGGTGTGTCATTGTCTCCACCGATGTCACGCTCGGTGATGTGACTTCCGCCGTACATGTCATCGCCCATCAGTGGATAGCCGATGTGCGAGAGATGCACGCGAATCTGATGGGTGCGACCAGTGCGCAACTCGAGTTCGACGAGCGAGTAACCCAGGTAGTTCTCGAGCACGCGGTAAAAAGTCTGCGAGGGCTTCGCTGTCTCGTCGTGGCGCACTGCGTACTTCTCGCGAATTGTCGGATGCTTTCCGAGTGGCAGATCGATCAAGTCGACGAACGGTTCAGGATGACCCTCAACGATCGCGAGATATCGCTTCTGTGTCTGGCGCATCTCAAACTGCTTTCCGAGACGCCAGTGCGCAGTGTCTGTCTTGGCGGCAACCATGACGCCGCTTGTGTGCTTGTCGAGTCGGTGCACAACGCCAGGTCGCGCGAATTCTTTGCCGACCCCAGAGAGCTGTCCACTGGTGCGATTCTGAAAATGCCAGGCGAGTCCGTTGATCAGCGTTCCCGACTTGTGGCTGCGCGCTGGGTGCACGATGAGTCCTGGGCGCTTGTTGATCACGATCATCTCTTGATCTTCGAAGAGCACATCGAGCGCCATCTCTTCTGCGGGAATCTCACTACTTGGCGGGGGAGGAAGGGTCGCGCAGACGACATCGCCCAGACGCAGTTTTGTACTCGCCTTGGCCACGCGCCCATTCACAAGCACTGCGTCCTCATCGATGAGGCGCTGCAGAGATGTTCGACTCAAGAATGGAACGCGATCGACGAGGTAGCGATCGAGTCGCTTGTTGAGGTCGTGACTCAGCGTGAACGTCACCGAGACAGGTCGGTCTTCATCTGCGCCAGCAGACTCTTCGTAGAGTGCGAAAAGCGCATCACGGTCGACCGTTCCCGCGTCTGAAAGAAGCGGCGAACTCTCGGCGCGCGCGCGCGCGTTCGAGTCATCACTGGGAGGTTCAGGATTCATCGCAGCCCCAGCGCGAGGGCGCCGGCATCAGGGAGTCGGCTTTGGCTCTGGTGCAGGCGCTGGAGGCGGTGCGAGAACTGGAGCAGTTCCACTCTTTGCCATATCTCCCAGAAGCAGTTTGAGCGCATCTGTGTCTGGCGAGAGCGATGTGGGGGCGAGTCCAGTTGCTGGATCCACCGTTGGCGGAAGTGCCGCCACAGGCGCTGCAGGAATCGGATACGGAGTGGCAATCACCCCCAAAGACTCAAGTCGCGCTGCCGCGTTCTTGGTGAGCCATGGGTAGTCGTCGCCTGCAACAGATTGCACCGCTTCGAGATTTGTCTTCGCTCCAGCGACATCGCCGCGTGATTCGGCAACAGCCGCACGTCCAAAGAGTGCGCCGATTTCGAAGCCCCGTGATCCACGTGTTGGATCGCCCTTCGCCGCAGTGATCACATCGAGGTAGAGCGCATCCGCTTCAGCGAGCCATTCGGTCTTGAGTTCTGGAGTCATCGTCGCGTCAGCCGCAGTCGCTTCGCGATCGAACCGCTTGCCGGAGAGAACGCTTTGCAGATAGCGATCGCCCGCATTGAGCAATGCGTACGTTGCGACCGAATCGACATCGCCGTGTTTCGCTGCAACATCTTTGAGGGCCGATGGGATGTCTGCCGCATTCAGTTCAGTCCATGCGAGGTCGCGTGCTTGCGCTGCGCGATTCTTCCACCAATTCCACCCCATGACGAGACATGCGACGACCAAAACGGCGAGAAGCCAATTGGGTCCGCTGGTCTTGAGCCAGAAGAGAAAGTCATCGTTGATGCGACCCTCAGTGAGGTCGGTTTGTTGCACGCTACCGAGTCGTTTGCGATCCATAAGGGGGCGAAGTGTAGCATTGCGACGCAATCCAATGCGATGTCGAATTCTTGTGACTGATTTGGATGGCACACTGCTTGACCGACGCGGAGAGGTGTCACAGAAGAACCGTGATGCGATCGATCGTGCACGGCAGGCTGGAATCGAGGTCGTTTTTGCAACGGGGCGCTCGTGGGTCGAGTGTCGCGCTGTGGCGCAAGCAACCCTCGGGGCTGGAATGACGATTACCGCGGGGGGGGCGGCAATGCACGAGGTCAGGAGTGGCGATTGTGTCGATCGCATCGTGATTTCGAGCGATTTGGTCGCGCATTGCACGCAAAGTCTCGTGCACCACGGACACCTCGCGCACCTCCTCAAGGATGCAACGCACGCGGGATACGACTACCTCTTGGTCGGCGATGCTCAACTCGACGAAGCGAGTCGCTGGTGGTTCAGCGTGCATCCTCTGGTCACGCGTTCTGTCGCTGCGCTCGACAGCGATGCAAGCGTGCGTCGGGTGCAACTTGAACATGTGCTGCGCGTTGGCACGGTCGCTGCGGCACATGAACTTGAGCGGGTTGCTGCAACGATTCGAGAAGAAGTTCCTGAGCGACTCACTCTCAAGCACTGGCCCGCACTCGTTGCCCTCGGGCAAGCAGGCGTCGAAACACACCTGCTCGAGATCTTTGACGCCAACGTCGACAAGTGGAGCATGATTCAGAAACTCTGCAAGACGCGGGGCATTGATCCGGGCGAGGTCGTGACGGTTGGAGATGGACTCAATGACATTGGGATGCTGCAAGGTGCGCAGTGCAGTTACGCCGTTGCGAACGCTGAGCCAGACGTCGCGCGGTGTGGCAAGCGACGCGCCCCAGACCACGATGCGAGTGCGCTCGCGTTCGTCGTCGACGAGGTGCTCGATGGACGCTAGCGCATCGCCATCGCCGACATTCCCGACATTGCCGACGTGGACCATCCCCCTGGGTCGGGTCGATGGTCACGCTCTCTGCACCGCGTCAGAGGGATTGCTGAAAGGATTCCTTGAGACTGAACTCGATGTGAGTCTCGTTGTGGGAGCGCGGCGCGCACCTTTTGAAGGGATCTTTGAGTGCGCTCAGGGTGCCGAGCAACAAATCATTTTGGCGCGAAATGGAGTGCGCGTCGTTGCAGCGTTCGATGCGGTGCGAGCGATTGAGCTCGCCGCACAAGAGGCGGCGCGTGGACGGCGTGCAGTCGTTCTCATTGCCAACGACGACCTCGATCAGGCGGTCGTGGCGCTTGCGCAACTCGCACAATCACCGCTGGGTGAAGGCGCGGGCGTCTGCATCGTGCTTGAAGACAACCCATTCGCGGTGCCCACGACCTGCCCTCGTCGAGTCTGCCGTCGCAGCGGGATGACTGCGATCGAGCCGTGTGATGTTGCAGGATTGCGTGATGGGTGTGACGGGGCGCTGCGAATCTCGCGTGCGACGCGCCGTCCTTGCGCGATCATCGCACATATCGCGATTCTTCGTTCTGCCGCCACTTTGCTCATGGCGCCAAACCGCCATGTCGCGCGCGTCGACCACGATGCTTGGCTTCGGCGCAGGAACACGACGCGCGCAGGTGAGTCGTCTGATCCACTTCAGATTGTTCGGCGGCTCGAACTGAATCGACTCGAACACTTGCCGAGCCCAGGTGAACGCGAGCAATATGGTTTCGTCGCAATCGGAGCGTGTGCGGTTGCAGTTCGTCACATGCTCGATGAACTGACAATGACTGGTCGCGTTCCATTGTTGCGGCTCACTGTCACAGAACCGCTTGACGACGCCGCCGTTGCACGGTTGCTCGAGCGCTGCCACCACGTCATCGTTGTCGAGGCGCGGCCAGGGTCGGTCGCGCCCCGCATCGTTGCGATCGCTGAGGCGTTGCGTGCGAATGAGGGGGTTCCTGCGCAAGTCTGGTGGGATTCGATGCCTCCGAGTGCAGGTGATGTCGAGCCGCTCGGCATCAACGATGGGCTGCGGACGAGTTTGCTGACGCGTCGTGTCATTCGCCTCTTGCATGAGGTGCGCCCTGGATTGCAACTCTCCGAGCGGCTCGCGCGTGTTCCTCCCGGCGTTGCAACGGTCGAACTTCCTCGCCGCGGAATCGGAATTGGGCTTGCTGCAGGATTTGATCTCATCGCTGAAGAGATCGCTTGTGCTGCAGAGACGATCGCAGAGCGCGCATTCGCCGATGGACTCACACGCGCGATCGTGGCAGAGCGGGGTGGTGCAACGACAGCGGACATCGCCTGCACCGCAGAGATATGGGATGCGCGGCGATTTGAACGCGAGGGGATTGCGCTCGTGCGCCAAGCCGCGAGTGAGTCTGCCCCGCGGGTCGTTGTTGTTTGCAGTTTCTCTGGCGAGACGCAGATCGAAATCGAGCGACTCGCGCGCGCTTGCTCTGCAGCCGATGCTGAGTCTCGGCTTGCATTCCTGCGCGTCGACATCAATGACCGTGAAGCGCTCCGCAACGGACTCGTCGCGGCTGCAGAGTCGTCGGCGCTGACAATCATCATTGCGCAGGATGGTCCTCCGCCTCGGTTTGATGTGGTCGCTCTCGAACGTACCGCGCGCGAGATCGACCTCGATGGATTTCTGCGATTTCAGAGATTTGTGCTGCCAGCAGATAACGCCTGCGAGTTGCGTGATCCTGGGTTGGCGACCCAGATCGCACGTGGATTACTGCGCGGCTCTGACCCGCTGCGCCCCGAACCGCTCGTCGAGCGCACAGTCGTGCCTGGTGCGCGCGGGATGCTCTTTCGCCTCGAATCACTGCTCGAGCAGGTCGAGATCATTCGCACGCGTCCTCCAGCGGGAATCGATGCACTTCGCACTTCTGTGCGCGTGACGCCCCCGAGACCTGCGCATGCTGATCAGGGAATGTGGAGAGTTCACATCGCGGGCTTTCGGGGAGATGCTCCTGGGGTCGCAGGGCAGTTGCTGGCCGAGGCGGGGCGTGCGATGGGGTTTCGCGTCGAGTGGACGCACCTTGGCGTGGCCATCGGACCTGGGCGACGCGCGTGGTCGCAACTCAGCTTCACGCGTATGGACGAGTCCGCAGCGCCGAGCGCGGCGAGCTGCACGATTCAGATTCCTTACGGCGAGGCGGACTTGGTGATCGGGGTTGACCCCGTTGAGACAATTCGCGCGATCGCAACCGATGCGCAGTTGCGCGTTGCAGATCCGACGCGCACCGCACTCGTTGCAAACATCGCACCACTCGAGGATCAAATCGACGAGGTCTCGCAGCGGTGCGCGAGTCGGCTGTCGTCGATTGCGCAGGTCACCACGCTTGCAAGTCGGTGCGTGCTCCTCGACATCGTGACAGAATCGCGCGCGATTTTTCTCAGTGACCGACAGAGTGATCTCGTCGCCCTCGGAATCGCGTTTCAGCGTGGGTTCATTCCTGTCACGATCGATGCGCTCGAAGCGGCGGCGCGGAGGATGGAATCACGCGGATATGCACGCAGTTTTGAGGCAGTTCAGCTTGGACGATTACTCGCAGTGCGCTCCACAGAGCGCGCGCAGGAGGGGGCGGGGGTTCCTGCTGCGCTGCCGGCTTCGGATGAGACATTGCGCCTCGCACGCCGCGTGAGCGCAGATCGTCAACTCGGCGGCAGACGGGATCGCAGTCGCGGCAAGCGGTTGCGAAAGGCAGTCGCCGCGGCGCTCGGACAGCTGAGTCCGCTCGCGGGCACCCGTCATGGTCGCGAGGCGATGCGCGATTTCGCCACGGCGATGCGTCGGTGTGAGATGTGGGGAGGCTTTGAATACGCAACGCAGTACGCAGCGTGCATTACGGCACTTCGCAACACCGACGGTACGGACGAGGGTTGCGAACTCGCGCGGCTGATGATTTTGCCACTTGCTGAGTGTTTTCTCATTCGCGACCTCTGGTATGTCGGAGCGTTGACAACAAGTCTGGATCAGGACCATCGCATTCGCAACACCCTTGGTGTGCGCCTTGCGCGTGGCGATGAGATTCGCAGGCGTTACCTGCACCGCCTCGAGGTGCGGATCGCATCGCACCGATGGGTGGTCGAGTTTCGTTCGAGCGATTGGCCCGACCGCATCTTGCGCGCGACGCTGCCATTCATTCCGAGCGGATTGCGCGGCAACATGCGATCGCGCGGTGCGAAAGAGTCACTGATCGCACTCGCTGAGCGTGCGGCGGTCGCGCGGGGAACACGCGCTGCGTGGATTGATTGTGCGCGGCGCTTCCACGATGCCGCCGTCAATGGCAGCATTCGCTCGATGGACGGAGCTGAAATCACGCAAATCGCCGCAGATTCTGGCGTGTCGTGAGTGCGACAATCCAGTGCGCAGTCGTTTAGGTGGACGAGGCTTGTTCGTGCCGCAATTGGCCGCAGGCGGCCGAGATATCGCGTCCGCGGCTTGCACGAATGTGCACATTGACATCGCGACTGCGCAGAATGTTCTGAAAACGTAAGACGTCTTCGGTCGCGGGTCGCTGGTAGGGCATCCCTTTGACCTCGTTGTAGCGGATGAGATTGACGTTGGCGTGAATTCGCAGCGCGTGTGTTGCAAGTTCTTCGGCGTGTTCTGGTCGATCGTTGAATCCACCGAGCAGGATGTACTCAAGTGTGATCTCGCGACCATTGCGGCGAAACCACTCGTCGCAGGCATCGAGCAACTCGTCAATCGTGCTGAACTGCGCCCACGGAATGATTTCGCGGCGAAGCGCATCATTGGGAGCGTGCAAACTGAGCGCAAGGGTGACTGGAATCTCAAAGTCGCAGAACTTGCGGATGGCAGCGGGTAGCCCGACTGTAGAAAGGGTGATTCGCCGCGCGCTGACTCCGAATCCCCACGGCGCATTGATTGTGCGAATGGCAGTTGTGACGGCCTCGTAATTGGCGAGGGGCTCTCCCATTCCCATGAAGACCACATGCGAGATGCGTTCAACGCGCGGAAGGCAGGTGAGATGAAAGATCTGCTCGATGATCTGCGCCGCTGTGAGATTGCCCTCCAACCCGCCAATGCCGGATGCGCAGAATGTGCAGCGCACAGGGCAGCCGAGCTGGCTTGAGATGCACGCGGTGCGCCGATCCTCAGTCGGAATCATCACGCATTCGGTCTCTTTGCCCCGCGCAATAGAAGTGCGTGGTTGTGCGATCTCAAGTGGAATGTTGGGGCGCGCACCTGGCGCAGCGTCGCCGCCGTCTGCTTGAACAGTGTTGGGAGCGTGCTCGATGCATGGCGCGGCTTCTGCATTCGATGCACTCGATGAATCCCAAGCGAGCAGCATCTTGTGCGTGCCATCCGACGCTGTCTGATGCGCAACCGTGCGCGCTGTTGTGAACAGCATCTGCTCGCTCAGCTGGGCGCGAATGCCCCGCGAGAGATTCGTCATCTGCATCGGATCGCACACCTTCTTGCGATAGACCCAGTCCAAGAGTTGGTCCGTCGTATGCCGAGGCATGCTGCGGGCGGCGATCCATGCCGAGAGCGTCTCGTGGGTCAGTGAAAAGAAAGAGTCCATGTGGGTGCTCAGCGGGTGCTCAGTGCGTGCTCGAATGTGGTGCGATGACTGGTCAGTTCTTGAGAGTCGAACCCGCGATCGTCAGGTCGACAATCCGAAAGGGAATCTCATGCTTTGCGAACCAAGCGCGCAACTGCTCCCCCTCGTCACCGCGCACGATGCGCCGGTCTGAAGGGTCAATATCGCGGGCGCGCATCATCGTCTTGAGAGTGCCCGGAAGGCCGAACTCGACCTGCTCATGGCAAACATCATGTTGTTCGACCTCGGCGCCAAAGTCGCGCACAAGTTGTTCGATGAGGTCATGCACGAGATCCTCTGGAGCACTTGCCCCCGCAGTCACAAGAAGTGTGTTGACGCCTTCAAACCACGAGGGAACGATTTCACTTCGGTCATCGATCAGACGCGCGGGCGTACCGAGATTCATAGAAATCTCGGTCAGGCGTACAGAGTTTGATGAGTTCGCACTTCCAACGACAAGCACGAGGTCGCACTGCGGCGCGATCGCGCGGACTGCAAGTTGTCGGTTGGTCGTCGCGTAACAGATGTCGCTCACCGGTGGCTCTTTGATCGATGGAAACGCCGCTTTGAGCGCCGAGATCACAATTGTTGCGTCATCGAGCGAGAGTGTCGTTTGCGTCAGATAGACGAGTTTCTCGGCATCGTGAATGACGAGGTTCGCAATGTCGGCTGGGCTCTCGACAACCTGCATTGAATCGGGCGCCTCGCCGAGCGTTCCTACGACCTCTTGGTGGTGTCGGTGCCCCACAAGGAGAATCTGATAGCCCTTTCGTGCGTAGCGAATTGCTTCAGCATGCACCTTGGTCACAAGTGGACAGGTTGCGTCGATTGCAGCGAGTCGTTTCGCCTTTGCTTCGAGACGGATTGCGGGGCTCACTCCGTGCGCGCTGAAGACGACGATCGCGCCATCTGGAACATCATGGATCGACTCGACGAATTGAACTCCACGCCGTTGAAAGCGTTGCACGACGTGTCGGTTGTGCACGATTTCATGAAAGACATAGATCGTTTCGTTGGGGCAAATCTCGAGCAGTTGATCAACCACGTCGATCGCCATGTAGACGCCGGCACAAAAGCCTCTTGGATTCGCGAGCAAGATCTTCATGGGTGGTTCGTGATCATAGCCTTCGCACTCTCTTCTTTGGCGGTGTAGTCTGAGCGATCCATGAGCGTCACGCGCGGCGAGCCAACGGTTGGTCTGGCGGAGTACGGACCCACAAGTGCAAAAGTTGCCACACTCGCGCAAGCGCGCGCTTGGTGCAGCGATCTGACCAAGACGCATGGAGAGAATTTTTCGGTGCTCAGTGCATTGGTGCCCGCCGATCGCGTCGATGATTTCGCTGCCGTGTATGCGTTCTGCCGAGTGGCCGACGATCTTGGTGATGAGATGGGATCGCCAGCGCGGGCAACCGAACTTCTGGGGTGGTGGCGAAGCAGCCTCGAAGCATGCTTTGCTGGGACGGCAAGCCATCCAGTGTTTGTGGCACTCCGCACGACCATCGAGCGGCACAATCTGCCCGCAGATCCGTTTCACGATCTCATCACCGCATTCGAGAGCGATCAAGTCAAGAACAGATATGCCTCGTGGGAAGAACTGTTGGGTTATTGCAAACTGAGCGCCGATCCTGTGGGACGGCTCGTGTTGATGGTGCTTGGCGAGCGGCGAGACGCGGCGGCATTTGCTGCGAGCGATGCAATCTGCACGGCACTGCAACTGACCAATCATTGGCAGGATGTGCGCCGCGATTATCTCGAACGCAACCGCATCTATCTGCCGAGTGATTGCTGGAGTTCGGAACGCTTTGAAGAGCGCCTCGGCGCGACCTGTCGCATTGGATACGCGCCCGACCGAACGTTTCTTGCCGAGTGGCGCGAGGCGATGCGTGCGCAGAGCATCAAGACATGGACGCTCTTTGAGTCTGGTGCCAAACTTCTCGGGATGTTGCAGCCCGCGCACCGTCCGCTGATCTGGCTCTTTCTTGCGGGGGGCACGGGCACATTGCGCCAGATCGAAGCGTGGAACTACGAGACATGTCTCGCGCGCCCCACACTCTCAAAGTTCTCCAAACTGCTGCTCGTTGGACGGGCGCGCTGGTGGGGCAGGCGCGCGATTGAGGCGAACGAGTTGGTTTCATGATCGCGAGCGCATTGACAAGTGATCCTCAGATTCGAAAGGCGGTCGCCGACTGTCGCGATATCACACGCACCCGCGCAGGAAATTTCTACTGGGGATTGCGCCTGACACCCGAGCCGCGGCGATCGGCTATGTACGCGATCTATGCATGGATGCGCGAAGCAGACGACATCGCCGACGGCGCGCTTTCAAATCAGGAGGAGCGTGCGGAGCGCGTTGCAGCCTTCCGTGCAGCAACTGACGAGGCGCTCGCGGGTCGTGCGGTTGACGGCTCGTCGGTCTGGCAGGTGCTTGCAGTTGTTGCGCGTGAGTACGCGCTCGATGCATCTGACTTTCATTCAATGCTCGATGGGCAACTGGCAGATCTTCAACCGCGCCGATTGCAAGATTGGAACGAGTTGCGAACGTACTGCACCCAAGTTGCGAGCACCGTCGGTTGCGTCTGTGTGCGCATCTGGGGATACGACGATCCCGCAGCGATTGCGCTGGCGGTCGACCGCGGGATTGCCTTTCAGCTCACAAACATCGTGCGCGACATCGTCGAAGATGTCGAGCGCGATCGCGTCTACATCCCCGCGTCTGAGTTTGCGCGCGTTGGCATCTCTGCGCAAGAACTCTGCCGCTGGTCCAACCCTGAAGCGTGTGCCAACCTCGTCGGTGGAATGATCTCCCTTGCACGTGAACACTTTGTTCGCAGCGCGCCGCTTGATCGAATGGTGACCCCAGCGTGTCGACCGACGCTGCGAGCGATGACTGAGATCTACCGACAATTGCTCGAACGGATTGCCAGAGACCCATCGCGAATCGTCCGCGAGCGCGTTGCACTCTCGACCCTGCGCAAGGTTCTCATCGGCTTGCGCGCTCGCTCAATGGGTGGTGGCGCATGATGCCACCAGTTGTGGTGGTAGGAGGGGGATTGGCGGGCATTGCCGCCGCGGTGCGACTGATCGACGGGGGAAGAAAAGTCGTGCTGCTCGAGTCGCGCAAGAAACTCGGTGGGCGCGCGACAAGTTTTGTCGATCCTCGAAGTGAAGAGGTGCTCGACAACTGTCAGCACGTGCTCATGGGGAGTTGCACCAACCTCATCGATCTCTACGAACGCCTCGGGGTGCTCTCGAACATCGAGTGGCATCGCCGCATCTGGTGGGCGAATCCGCCGCATTCACATGATGTGATGTGCCCTGGGCGACTTGCAGCGCCAGCGCATTTCACAATGAGTTTTCTTCGCTTGCGTTTTCTGAACCGCGCTGACAAGCGGTCGATTGCGCGGGCGATGTGGCGGTTGATCCGCCTCGGACGCGATGGGCGCGAAGCATGGCGCGGGAGATCCTTCGCATCGTTTCTTGATGAGACGAAACAGACCGAGCGGTCACGCGAACTCTTCTGGGAACCCATCGTCACGAGCGCATGCAATGTCCCGTGCGCGCGCACAGATGCGTTTCACGCGATGTACGTCTTTCAAGGGGGATTCTTGCAGGATTCGTGGAGCCCAGTCATGGGACTCTCACGCATCCCCCTCTGGTCACTCTATGACTCAGCGCAAACAATCCTTGAGCAGGGCGGTGGTGCGCTGCGCATGGGAGTCAGCGCTCTCGCATTGGCGTTCGATGGACGCCGTATCACTGGCGTCGTCACCGATGAAGGAGTCGTCGAAGCATCGGCGGTCGTCGTCGCACTGCCCCCTGACCGTCTCGCAAAGCTCTGTTCGCAAGTTCTGCGTACTGCCGACGGGCGACTCGCGCGCCTCGACGAGTTTGAGTTCAGTCCAATTCTCGGGGCGCATCTCTTCTTTTCGCAGCCAATACTGACCACCCCGCATCTCGTCCTTCCAGGGCGTGCGACGCACTGGCTCTTCGACAAGGGGCGCGACTCGCAAGGACGCTTTCATGTGCATGCGGTCGTCAGCAGTGCCGACGATTGGATGGAACTCGATGAGTCCGAGATCTCCGCGCGCATCATGCGTGACATTCACTGGGCACTGCCGTCGACTGCGGGACTCGACCCCGTGGCGGTGCGCACCGTGAAAGAGAAGCGTGCAACATTCGCGTGCACTCCAGGCATCGATGCGCTGCGCCCGCGCGCTTGCGCCGATGGAGTGCGTGGTGGCATCAACAATCTTTTCATTGCAGGGGATTGGTGCGCGACCGACTGGCCAGCAACAATGGAGGGTGCGGTGCGCAGTGGGTATCTCGCCGCGCAAGGAGTGATCGGTGGACGCGGGCTCATCGCCGATGTTCCGCCCGCCGCGCTCGCCCGCCTGCTCGGGCTCTGAGATGCACGCTCACGACGCGCACACATTGCTCTGTCCCACGGATGCGAATGACAGCGATCGACTCGCTGAATGGGCACGCGCGCGCGCGCTTCAACTTGGATTTGCGGCGGTTGGAATCTGCGACGCCTCTGCGTGTGTGCGCGGCGAAGAGTTGCATGCGTGGCTCGCGGCTGGCAAGCATGGACCGATGGCGTGGATGGCTGACAACATCGCTGTACGCCTCGACCCAGCAAAACTAGTCGTGGGTGCGCAGAGCATCATCGTGGTGGCCGACCGTTACCACGATGGGCGCCCCGATGCGCGTCCCGTCACCGTGCAGAACAGCGAGACCGGAGTTCAAGAATCTGCTGGGCGCACCGCGCGTTACGCACGCGGCCGCGACTATCACCGCCGCATCAAGAAGCGATTGCGACGGCTGCAGCGTGAGATCGAAACGGCATTGCCAGGATGCCGCGGAAAAGTCTGCTGCGACATCGAGCCGGTCATGGAGCGCGAAATGGCGCAGCGAGCCGGCGTCGGCCGCATCGGCAAGCACACACTGTTGATCGCGCCGCAACTCGGGTCATGGGTCTTGCTCGCTTGCTACATCACCACGGCACGCTTGAGTGTGCGCACTGCGCCGCCAGCCATCGATGCTGATCCGTGCGGAACATGCACGCGCTGCATCGATGCGTGTCCCACGCAGGCGATCACGCCATGGTCGGTCGATGGTGCGCGATGTATCAGCGGTATCACGATCGAAGAGCGTGGGATGGCCGACCCAGAAGTCGCATCCAAGGCGCAAGATTGGCTGCTCGGGTGCGACATCTGCCAAGAGGTGTGCCCGCACAACCAGCCGACACGCCTTTCAAAGCGCCTCGGGTTTCATCCAGAATACGACGGAAGAAACGCGGCATTCTCGCTCAAGCAGGTTCTCGGGTGGGATGAGCCGACGCGTCGCGCAGCGTTCGGCCCGAGTGCGCTCAATCGTGTTCGCATCACCCAACTTCGACGCAATGCCGTCTGGTGTGCGCTCGAGGTGCTTGAGCGCGCGAGTGATCTTGATCTCTTGCAACGACTCAGCCAGATCGCCGCCGATGCCTGCGAAGATCAGATGGTGCGCAGTGCTGCGCAAGAAGTGCTCGCACGATTCGCGCGACGCGCTGATGTCTCGCGTTAGTTTGAGTCGGGGGGCGGTCCGCCACCACCACCCAGGCCACCCATCATCGCTTTCGTCGCATCTTGGAGGGCGGCTTGCACGGACTCGGCTGAATCGAGTTCGCCGCTCTGAATCTTCGCAGTGGTTTCATTGATTGCGTCTACGAGTTTCTGAAACATCTTGCCCGCCATCGAGAGTTGCATCAGCATCGCGCCATCCATCGATTCGGCAGTTGCGTCAAGATCAAGCTTCCACTCTCCATCGCTGTTCACCCCTTGAAATGGAATTGAACCGCGCGCTCCGCCAATCGCGATGGTCGCGCTCTCCTCGGTGGCATCCGAAACCACAGTCTCGAGCGATCCAGGACCCAGCAATCCGGTCGGAGCAAGATCACTCTTCGGAAACTTTTCTTTTATTGCCCGCTGCAGCGCGCCCATCGCCTTCACCGCGTCAAAGATTGCAGATTGGAGTTGCTTCCCTCCTGGGGTGAGCGCGATCAAGCACTCGTCGATTCGAATGGCGTTGCTCGGCTGCGTCGAGGTCGATGCGATGAATGCTGCAAGAGCATCCGCGCTCGCGCAGGGTGGTCCCGGCGAATCGACTGCTGCCGAGGGCTCACCGTCAGAGGGGCTCGGTGCACTCTTCTCGGCCTGAGCTGTTGCTTTCTTCGGTGCGGCATCTGCTGAAATCTCAAAGGTCGGCATCTTGACTGTTGTCACAACGCGTTCGATCGTCGTTGAGAGAGCCGCGACTTCCTTATTGTTGCTCGGTCCATTTGCGAGTGCTTCTTTCAGTGTCGCGTAGACCTCAAGCGCCTCGGTGGTTGATGCCTGGGCCTTCGTCAGCGCCTTCTGTGCATCCTCGCCGAGGGCGCCGCTGAGAGCGCCCATGCTTGGGCTTCCAGAGAGAGAGTTCAACAAGAGCGCAGTCTGAAACTCGCCTTCGCCGCGCGCAAGCAGCGCGCGAGCGCGCATCGAAAGCACGTTGTTTACTGCGCTCGCCGCAGTTCCGCTGCGACGCGCTGACGACTCTGCAGATTCGAGGTCTGCGAGCGCTCGCTCGTAACAACCAGTCAATTCTGGATGCTTGAGCGAATCCGTGCCCGCGACGATCGCCTCAACGCTCTCGCGCAAGTTCGCGATGACTTCGGTGCCCTGTGCAGCGCTCTTGTCGAAACTTGACTGCATCTCTTTGATTGATTCAAGTGCACTCGTTACGGCTTCGGCTTGTCGCGATGCGCTCTGCGCGACGCTTGCGGCAAGACGCAACTCACCTTGGCGGGCGGTCGCTTCGACGCTGCTCTGTGCAGCCTCGGATTGGATCACGCGCGCCTCGTCGCGTTTCTCTCCAGCTTGCGCGGCGATCACCATGATTTGTCCGCGCCCAGCGGAGAGTCCACTTTGACGAAGTTCTTCTGCTGCAATCAAGATCTCTTGCGCTTGTGCGAGCGATGCGTCGTGGCGTGACTTCAGCGCTGCGACATCTGACTCGAGTGATCCGTGTGCTGACGCGAGCGCACTGCTCTGCGCATTGACCATCGACTGCGCCTGACCGAGGGCCGCTGCCGCCGCCTCGAGCCCAGACTCTTTCTGAGCCTGGAGCAAGAGATTCATGTCGTCGGCGACGTGTGTCAACGCGAGGGCGAGCGAACGGCTTGCGCGATTGGCACTCTCGAGTTGCGCCGCGCGAGCGAGTTCAAGCAGGGCTGCTTGGGTTGTGGCGGTGGCGACGAGGCCAGCCGCCGCTTGCTGCTGTGCCGCGGAGGCATCCGAGATCGAATTCGCTCTGCGTCCAGCGGCGCGAAGATCTTCGGCTGCCGCCACCCGATCGAGGCTGGCACGTCGTGCCGCGAGCGCGATTGATTCGGCAGCATCAGTGATCTGCACTTGCGCAGCATCGCGCTGCGCGATCGTTGGGTCTTCGCATCCAGCGATCACGAGAGAAGCGGCGAGCGTGGCAACGATGGTGAATGCGGTGTGTTTCATGGGTGCTTTCGTCGGGCGTGCAAGTCTACGGCGCGCTCAGGGCAGCGTGAGGGCGGCACGTTCAACCGGTGCGGGCGCGGGATAGCAAGACAGCAATCTAGCGAGAGCGCGAGGGCAATTCACCAAGGCAGCGTGATCGCGGCGGAATGCTTCACTCGGCGCTCAAACAGCCCTCGCCGAGCTGCGCAGACTTGCTCGACTCGGGAACTCGCGCGAGCGAAGATTCCGCCGCGGGTACGCAAGCGAGAGATGACAAGACGCCAAGGCAGCAGGACGCCAATCCAGCGCGATCGCGATGGAATCTTCACTCGGGGCTCAGACAGCTCTCGCCGAGCTGCGCAGACTTGCTCGTCTCGAGAACTCGCGCGAGCGAAGATTCCGCCGCGGGTACGCAAACGAACAGGCGTCGTGCAGAATCCCGCTCTTTGCAAAGAAGGCGCACCAATCGCAGCAGCGTGCTACCGCGTTGGCTCGCCTGCATCCGCGGGGGATCCAGGAAGGGGAGCGGTCAGGTCTGGCGGAACATATTCGATGGGATACACGGGGCGCGGCTGGTACATCGAACGAATCCACTGCAGGGTCTCTTCAAGTTTCTGCGGGTAGAGCTTCTTGCCGAAGACTGGCTTCCACCCCTTCACTGCTGGATGGGGTGTCGTCGCCTCACTCTCGGGCAGGGCGTACTGCACGATGACCGATTGCAACGGATCTTCAAAGTTCACGAGTGGTCGGCCGTTGCTCGTGCCGCGTAAAAGATTGAGCAGGTTCGTGTAGCGAACGCGCGCGTCGGTTGTGTTGAGGTGAAAGAGAAAAAACTTTCCAGCATCTGAGCCGCCGTGGCAGCGACTCGTTGCGCAGTTCGTGATCAGCCATCCATCGTGCACCTTTCGGCGAAATGCGCTGAGACTTGCAGGTTCACTTGTCACACGAATCTTGCTGTAGAAGTCGCGCGCCTTCAATTGAAAGGCGAGTTTGACAATCTGCAGCGGATCGCCTTGCACGAGCGCCGTCTGCGCGATGGCATCCGTGGGAACCAGCGGGCTTGCACTGAAGTCGCTCAGCAGCGCGCGTGTATCTGCGTGATCAATCGTGATCTTGGGCGGTTGGTCAAGATCAATCTCATAGACGCGAATGAGATTGATCTCATCTGGCGTCATCGTGCGCGTTGGCAGTCTTGCCGGTGGTGGCGGTTCATCTGGAACGTAGTTCGGGTCGTTCGCCTCACTCGGCGGCGAGTCGGCGCGATCGCGTCCCTTCGTTGTTGCAAGTTGTGCGGTGACCTGTCGAAGCAGCACGACCGCCTCGGGCATTTTGGCATCTTCAATCAATTGCGTGAGTTCGGCCTGCGCCTCGATGTACTTGCCCTCGCTGATCAGCCAATCACACAGCGCAAGCCTGCGAATGGTGTCGTCCTTCTTGAGGGTCGCTTTGATCGCTCGGTAGCGCTCTTCAAATGGACGGCTCAGTGCAACGCGGTAGACCTCACTGCGTGGCGCCGTTCCCTTGACGACTCCGACTTGGTATCGCACCTCGTCGTAGTCATCTGCGACGATGTCGGCGGGGAACCCCGTTCCATCGCGTCGATAAATCACTCCTGGAGTTGGCGCGAGCACCTCCATCAGTGGAATCACATCAAGAATTTCATCCTTCTTGAATTCACTCCGCTTTCCATCCCGTTCGAGGACGATGCGATCCTCATCTTCGTATACGACGACGCCGCCACATTCATTCTTGCGATCGACGACGAGGTGCACGCGTCGCGGCGAACTCGCAGGTGCTATCGGGCTCGGCTGAGCTGCCTGAGCGCTCGGCGACGCCCCCTGAGATGGTGTCGTGCTGGGTTCAGTTGCAGCGGGGGTCGCTGGTGGTGCTGGTTGCGCCGGTGGCGCCGCCTGCGGCGTCGAGTCGTCGGCACAGGCGGCTTGCGATGCGACAAGCGCAATGCACACGGTCGAAACCAGAAGAAAGATTGAACGGAGATTCATGGATGAACTGACCCATGCACGAGTGTACGAGATACGCTTGCGCGACCATGAAACTCGGAGTGATGTCTGCGCTCTTTGCTGGTCGTTCCCTCGAAGAAGTCGTTCGATTGTGTGCCGAGCAGGGGCTTGGCGCGATTGAACTTCCGGTTGGCGCCTATCCCGGCAAGCCGTTCTTTGAGCCATCGACGGTGCTCTCCGATCGTCGCGCGCAGGAGCGAATCAAGTCACTCCTCAAAGATCACGGGCTTGAACTCTCAGGGCTCGCGGTGCATGGAAATCCAGTCCATCCTGATCGCACGATTGCGCGCGTGCATCACAACGCCTACGTCGCAGCTGTGAAGCTCGCTCCCAAACTTGGCACCGACATCGTCATCACTTTTTCAGGATGCCCCGGCGGCGCAAAGGGCGACAAGAGTCCAAACTGGGTCACTTGTCCTTGGCCCGGTGAGTTTTCTCAGACGCTGAAGTATCAGTGGGACGATGTGCTCGTTCCCCATTGGGCGGCACAGGCGAAGCTCTGTCGAACGCACGGGGTGCGCACCGCATGGGAAGGACACCCAGGCTTCTGCGCCTACAACCCTGAGACTCTCATTCAACTTTCGCGCCGCGCAATGGCCGCATCGGGAATCAAGGGCAAGCCGAATCTCGGTGCGAATCTCGATCCATCTCATTTCTTCTGGCAGGGGATCGACCCAGTGCTCGCTGCAAAGGTTCTCGGCGAAGCCGGGCTGCTTTTCTATGTGCACGCCAAAGACACCGAACTCGATCGGCATGAGGGACCGCGCAACGGCTACCTCGACACGCGTCCATATGGCGCGCTCACTGCGCGATCATGGAACTTTCGCACGTGTGGTGATGGTCACGGACATGAGTTCTGGAAGCCATTCGTCGCGATGCTTCGACGGTACGGATATGACCATGTTCTTTCGATCGAACATGAGGATGCGCTCATGAGTGTCGACGAAGGATTCCGTCGCGCGGTGCGATTTCTCAAAGATGTGATCATCGAAGAGCCGCCTGCGAAGCCTTGGTGGACGTGAGAGCAGACTCGATGATTGCGCTCAGCGGCCGATCACTCGCTGGGAAGTGGCGTGATGTCGATGTCCTTCGATCGACTCACGATGACCGACCAAGTGATGGTGGTGCCTTCGCTTCCTGTGGGAGTTGGTGGCACCACAAGATCCCACCGCATGATTCCCTGCGGGAGTTCCTTTGCGACATACAGAGCGTTCGTTGAAAGAGGCGACGAGAGGTTGAGAATCCGAACTTCAACTTTGTCACTCCGACTAACCGGATGGCGATCGAGCAGTTCGACCTGAATCGATCGTCCCGTTCCGTTGGACAGCGTGATGCGGTAATCGCTCACGCTGTCGAGCCCGCCGCCGAAGAGACCTGACTGCCGATCTTCGCGCTTGATGAGTTCGCGCCGAACCATGACTGCGGGATCGGCCCCAAAGAAAACCTCAAACTCTTGCTTTGGCGACGCGCCTGCAAACGATGTTGCGCCGACATAGTCCGCACCGACGAAGACTGATGCGCGCCCTGGCAAGAGCTGAAAAGCGCTTGTATTCGTGAGGGTGCCGCGCAGAAAAGATCCCTCCGAGACGACCGGCTGTGCCTGATAGACGAATTGACTTGGCGCATCGAACGATGCGATGCGCGCGCGCCGCCTCAGTTGATCATCGCTTGGAGCGTCAAACGGAAGTGCGATGGTGTACGTCACGCTCGGACCCGATCCACCAACGGCGGCATCAACGCTCATGTCTTTCGCGAGTGACTTGCGTTTCTCCGCGACCATACGGCGCCTGCCCGCCATGCCCGATGCATCCACCTCGCCCGGCATCTCCGCCGACGCGGGCTCAGGAGCGGTTGCGGATACCACCATTGGCGCCGCTGCAAAACCCTCGCTCACAGGTGGCCTCGGATCGCGAACATTGACATACCAGGGAGTCACAGCCACCGGGCTCGCAGCGCGCGATGGACGCGCGGTCGAAAGCGAGAGGCGAACGCCCTTCCAATCTTCGCCCGAATGTTGAATGACGACCGCATCAAACTCAATCGTCATCGCATTGCGGTCTGGCGCGGCGCGAAATGAATACGCGGGCTCCCAGCGCGCATCGGTCACGAGGTAGGAGAGGCGCAGGGAGAGCGCCCCCTCGGTCGTCACGGCAAGCAGCACTTCGGCACTCGGCACAGCCGTTCCTTGACCGCCGAGCGCACTGCGACGCGACTGTGCGGCGACAAGGTCTTTGCGCAGCAGCTCGGTGCGCTCGAGCACCTCACGGGTCGCGCTCGAAACGCGCGCGCGTTGTGCTGCCATCCAAGTCAGTTGGCTGTCCAAACTCGCGAGATCGAGTTTTGCCGTGCCCGCATCCTTTCCAGCATCTGCAGATGCGCGCACTCCCACCGATTCGATCACTTTGAGTTCGTTCTGAAGCCCTGCGAGGCCATCTGCGGCTGCAGCGATCGTTTGATTTAGTTTCAAGATCTGCGCATCGAGTGCAGCAGCTTCTGGCGTCGACGCCGCATCCGCCACCGGGCGCAGTGCGAAGTCAACCGAAAGAATTCGTCCCGTGCTGCACTTCGCTTCGAGGGTGTCTGGTTGGATGGTGAGAGGCAGGGCATCAAATCGAAGTTTCCAGATGCCTGGAGTGAGAGTTTGGGTTGTGACCCGCGTGACCGCGGCGCGCCCTTGATAGAGCACGACCGCCTCGATCTTCGCATCGACAATGCGCTCTTGAGCGACTGTTGGATCAATGTCGGATGCATCCTCCTGCGCATAGACAGTAGATGCAACGCTGATCGAAGCGATTACGAGCGAGCGAAAGAGTGATGTCATGAGATGCCTCCGTTTAGGTTTCGGTCTCGAGCAGCGCGGCGCGTGTGCCCGCCCGCTCGAGCAATGCCGCAATGCGTGCTCCGTGGGTCAGAGTGCTCGATTGCACTTCGCGGATGAGTGCGCGAGTCTCTCGTTCCTTGCGCAGATATCGCAGGGCAATCTCTGCAACGGCCGTGGATTCCATCGACGCGAAGAAGTCAATTCCCTCGCGGTAGACGATGCTGCTCGCAACGCCCTTCGCGACGACCCACTCGAGGTATGGAGCGGGCAACTCAGTGAAGAGCCTCTCTCCGACGGTCGAAGCAAGTTCTTTCGGCATGTGGTGCAGAATCACCTCGCGAAAGAGTTCGCGGTCGTCGATCGCCCAACTCGCAACAGCAGGCTTGATCGCATCTGCCGCCGCGTTGATCGCGCGAGAGAGTTTGGTTGACAACTCAGGAAGTGGGATCGATGGATGGCGCCGTCCCTCGCCGAGCAAGATCACTGCCTCCTGTCTTGCAGCTTCGCGCAATTTCTCAAGCACCTGTGCCACAAACGCTGGCTTGATCGTCAGAAACTGCTCCTCGTTGAGCAGCATGCTCTCGGCAATCTCGAAACTCGAGCACATGACGCCGCACTTGTTCGCACTCGAATCTTTGATGATCAGTGTGCCAGCCTTGGTGAGTTCAATACGCGCTTCAGGTGTGAGAAAGAGATTTGCTCCCTCGACGATGAGCGGACTCGACGGCTTGCCATCAGCCATCAAGAACTCGCGCCAATTTCGATCGTTGATCGTTGCGGGGCGCCCGCCTCCAGGGATGAACGCATCCGCGGCAAGGCGATTATGCAATGTGTTGCGAAGCTGCACGCCTTCTGGACTATCCGCCTTGACGACGCGACCACTCGGCGAGAGCGCCGATGTATTGAACGCTGCTATGGGGAGCCCAGCATGAAAGAGTCGGGCAAGTTCAGCGTGGTCGAGGCCGTTTGGATCTTCTCCAACTCCGCTTCCATCGGCAATTCCAACGATGCAGGCGTTTGTGCCATAGTCGCGGTCGAGGATGCGCATCATGTTTCCTGCGACATCTCCATCGGGGCCGCCTGTGATCTTGACCGTGAAGCGTTGCTTGGTTGGGTCAATCCCCTGTGACATCAGCGCGATGCGCAGGAAGACATTGACTCCTTCGCTCGTGACGCCGTATTCCTTGTGGTTGATTCCGCCGTTGGGTTTCGAACTCATGAAGGCATTTGCAAGGGGGTACTTGCGGCGTGCGGCGTGTGAGACGATCCACTCGATGTGCATCGGCGTGATGTTTTCGTCGGGGCCGAGAAAGATGAACTCTTCGAGTCCAAGTCGATCGACGATCTTCGAGCGGGTCGCTGGTTCTGGGGTGATGAGGTCGAGGATTCCATCCACGAATGCTTTGACGCATCGATTTGTTTCGGCCGGCGGCTCGAGCACAATGGCTGCCTTCGCTCCACCCTCAGGAATGTCCTTGTTCTTCAATTGCTGCGCGAAGGCGAGTCCGTAGACCTCGTCGAAGAGTCGCTCTGACTCGCGCTCAAACAACACGGCAGTTGCTGGCTTGACGACACGCAGGCCGCCGCGCGCGATCTCTTTGAATCGCACGTGGAAGCCGTGAAATCCACGGCCGTTCACGAAGAAGACTCCGAAGGGTGTCTCGGGACGGGTCGGTCCGACAAGCAGTGTTGGATCGAGTCTCAGCGCAAACGAAAAGCGGCCTGGAACGTAGTAATTCGTGCGGCGAACTGCTCGCACCGCGCGCAGGAATGCCGCAAAAATCTCGCGCGAATCATCAGAGTCATTGACCGCGGCAATCTGCAAAGCGATCTTCTCGCTGTTGCTCTCGAACGCGCGATCATCGGTGGGTGAATCAGGATTGAACCGCTCGGTGAAGAGGGCAAGGATTGGTCGGGTGAGCGCGACTCGGCCTTCGAGCGTGGCAGTCACCCGGTCGCGGCTGAACGCAAGCGGATCGGTTGGGCTGAGCATGTGGCGAATGAGGTCAGCAAACGCTCCGATGAGTTCCCCTTCATTCAGCGTGAATTCTGGGCGTCGGCCGAGCACCTCGAGCGCGCGAAAGTCCATCCACTTGATGCGCAGCAACTCATTCTTGACCGTGACCCAGCGTGGATCGTTCGCGTCAATGCGCGTCTGGTTTGCCCACTGCACGATGAATCCAACAAATGTCACCGAGCCATGCGGAGGATCCTGCACGATGTCAAGATGCGCGCGCGTGATGTTGACATTGTTGCGAGTCAACATTCGCGCGGCGCGCTCGAGCATCGTGCGCATGCGTGCATTCGATGCGGCAAACGTGATTCTGCTCGTTGTTGGGTCGGATTCGGTTTCGAGCGAGACCACGGGTTTGTCGCTGCCCGAAATCGTGCAAAACAACTCGAAGTGTCGGCAGATTCGCAGCGGAGTCAGCGTGAGCAGATAGCGCGCCGAGCAACCCGCGAGATAACCCCTCAGCCGGTCGATGTTGATCGACGCATGCTCACGCTTGGCGAATGCGATCGTGTTTGCGACCGCAGCGGCTTGTGCGGCGGTGCTGGGATCGAACAGCTCCTGTTCGCCGAATTCAAACGTATCGATGACCAGGGTGCCATCCTTCGATGAGTGAATCTTCGCTGCACGCAGCGAGGCGTCAAGGGGAAGATCGCGCACGATGTCCGCGAGGACTCCCGAACGGTTGCCCGCGCGAATCGCAGTCATCGTGTTGCCATCCGTGCCTCGAAGCATCACATCGACGGGGCGCCCCGATGCGCGTGCCGCCAAAATCGAACGCAAGTGCACACGCTGAGCCTCTTCAGAGGTGTCTTGAAAATACATCGATGGCATGTTGTCAAGAAACCAAGGCACAATCTCGCTCGCGGTCGAGCGAAACTCGTCGGTGAGCGACTTCAAAAGCCCGTCGGCCTTCGAAGCGTGCTGAAGAACATCAGTTGATTGCGCAGAGGTCATCCCGTAAAACTACCCGCTCGCTCGCTCGAATGTGAGCCAATCTGCCGATGACGACAACCATTCTTGGAAATTTCGACGGCGTCCATGTCGGACATCAAGCACTCATTCGCGCAGCATGCAACATTTCAGCGGGGGGGGCGGTTATTGCAGTCACCTTTGACGCGCATCCAGCACAATTCACGAAGCGTGAAACTCCAGCACGGTTGACGTCAAATGCGCGCCGCGAGCAACTTCTCATCGCGGCAGGTGTGACGCGCGTTGAATCGCTGCAGGTGAGCGAGGTGCTCTTGCGTCAGTCGCCGCAGGAGTTCATCGAGGCACTCCACAAACATCTTCAATTCTCCAACATTGTTGAGGGGCCGGACTTTCGATTCGGACGCAACCGCAGTGGCACGGTCGAGACGCTGCGCGAACTCGGTGCGCAATTGAACTTTCGCACCATCGTGGTCGACGAGGTCGATGTCGGGCTGCATGATGGCCAGATTGTCTGCGCGCGAAGTTCGATGGCGCGGTGGTTGCTCGCGCGCGGTCGAGTTGCCGATGCGCGCATTCTCTTGGGGCGCCCGCACTCTGTGAGTGGAGTGGTCGTTGAGGGCGATCGGCGCGGGCGAACCCTCGGATTCCCAACGGCCAACATTTCGCAGTGCGATTCGGTGCTGCCAGCGGATGGGGTCTATGAAGTTTCAGTTGATGACGGGTGCGGCCAACACTGGGTGGGCGCGGCGAGCATCGGCACGAACCCGACCTTTGGTGCGTGCCCGCGTACGCTCGAGGTGCACATGCCCGCACTCCCATTCGAAAGCAACCTCTACGGCCAAACGCTGCGGGTTTCATTCACGCGGTGGATTCGAGAAATGATGCGATTTGATTCGGTGGATGCACTCGTTGCTCAAATCACGCTTGACTGCGCAAAGGTGGGGGCGTGAGCCAGTACGTTTCAACGTCTGACCTGCCAACGATTGCCGCACTGTTGCGAGCGGCAGGGCACATCACGATTCTCACCCATGCCAAGCCCGATGGCGATGCCGCAGGATCGGTGCTCGCGCTCGCGCGTGCGCTGCGTGCGATCGGCAAGCAGGTCGATGCATTCTTTACCGGTAGCGTCGAAGCAAACATCATGTCCCTTGCGCTGCCGAGCGAAGTGCTCGTGGCGCCAGCGGTGATGCCGAGTGCGACCACTGATCTCGTCGTGCTCGTTGATACGGGCGCGTGGAGCCAAGTCGAACCACTGCATGACTTTCTTCGCGCGATGGCGGGACGAGTCATTGGTCTCGACCATCACGCGCGCGGCGACGAGATCGCAAGTGTTCGGGTCGTCAATCCGTCGCTTGCATCGGCGACACAACTTGTTGTTCAACTTGTCGACGAACTCGGCGTGCCTCTGGTTGCGTCGGGCGCATCGGCGAACTACTCGATCGCCGAGGCGGTCTTTGCAGGACTCGCGACCGACACAGGATGGTTTCGCTTTCAGAGCGCCAATGCCGCGGTCTACGCACTCGCCGCT
Source organism: uncultured Singulisphaera sp. (assembly GCA_964355975.1). GTDB lineage: Bacteria > Planctomycetota > Phycisphaerae > Phycisphaerales > SM1A02 > F1-60-MAGs104. Next base: position 117,002 of record CAYHFW010000002.1, on the reverse strand, counting down.
CGCTTGCTCGGGCTCGGTGTCGACAAGATTGCGCTCTATCAACGCCTCGAAGAGAACTGGCGACCCGCTCGTTTAGGCATCATGGCCCGCGCGCTCTCTTCGCTCACGTTTCACCACGATGGTCGCGTCGCGATGATGCGAATCTCACTGCGCGATCTCAAAGAAAGTGGCGCAACTCCCGAAGACCTCGGCGGGCTCGTCAACATTCCCCTCGCGATTGGATCGATCGGAATGTCGATCGTGCTCACCGAGGCCGAGCCGACTCTCACCAAAGCAAGTTTTCGCAGCAAGCCATCCCTCTCGAAAGTGCCGACCATCGATGTCAACGCGTTTGCGGCGCGATTCGGAGGTGGAGGCCACACCCAAGCTGCCGGTGCGAAATTCAAGTTGACCTTCGAGCAGGCGCAGTTCGAGGTCGAGCGCGAGTTAATGACGCTCACGCCAGTCGCCTAAGAGGTCCACTCATGCCACGCTTGCCAATGACCTTCCCAACGATGTTCAAACTGATCTCCATCGCGCTGCCACTCTGCGCGTGTGACCCTCTGGGTGCTCCGCCTCCAAAGACCACGACCCTTGTCTTTGATGTGCAGGGAATGCACTGCAACGGATGCGTGACAGCGATCGACGCAGAAGTTCGAGAGATCGCAGGGGTCTCAGGCGCGCAGGTTTCGCTTGAAGAGCACACTGCGCGGGTCGAAGTGACCGACCCAGCCCTCGAAGCGAAAGTCGAATCCGCGATCCGCTCGCTCGGCTACACGGTCAAGGCAATGCCTGCGCCGCAGCCGTAGTTGCCGTCGCAGTGCGAGTGAGCCCGAGCAGCCGCGGAAATCTTCGCAGCAGCGCAGGAAGCACGACCACCGCGCAGGCCAAACACGCAGCACTTCCGATGCACATGACCCATCCGAGGCTTTGCAGTCCCTTGTGTGCAGCAAACAAGAGCGTGCCGAATCCAACGGCAGTTGTCACAGCGCTCAACACCACCGCACGCGATGTCCACCCGAACGCGCACGCACCGCGCCCTTCTCGCGCGCGGTGCATCACATGCACGCAACTATCAATTCCGAATCCCAACAACATCGGAACGCTAAAGAAATTGGCCAGGTTCAGCGAGACTCCAAGCAGCGTCAGCATGCCGAAAGTCCAACTCATGCCAAGCAGCAAGCACGCAATGCAAGTCGCAGTGGCGATTGGTGAGCGAAGATCGATCCACACCAAGAGCGCAATCACGACAAGCGACCACACAGACATTGCGATAAACGCGCTGCGCATGTCGATGACCGATTCGTAGACAGTCACTGGCACTCCTGTTGCCGAGGGATTGATCGAACGCAGCGCAGCGACAAAGTTCTGCAGGGGTATGAACTCCCAGATGTCAGCCGATGGAAAGAGCGAAACGAGCAGTCCGCCTTCAGGCGAAACAAACCGCGCCCGCACAGCGGATGGCAGACTCGCGCGCAAGTCCGAACGCGCCCCCACGCCAAGTTGCTCGAGCGCTTCTCCGGTTGTCTCGACTGCAGATTCAGCGCGCGCACGTGCTCCGTCGCACTGCGCCGGATCACCCAACTGTGCGGCGAGTCGTTCGAGTGCGCGCTCACTCTCACGGAGTTCGGCGAGTGCGTCTGCCGGTGCAGTGAGCGAAGCGAGTGCGATGAGTGTGCCTAGTCGCGCGTGCACCTCTTTGACATCGCTGCTAGTCAAGGTCGCCACCGTGCCGAGAGGATGCATCGCTTGATTCGCATCGCTCGCGGGCGTGGTCGGGATCGCACGTGCGAGTTCTGCGCGCAGCGCGATGCGCAGTGGGTCGTCCGCCTTCACGAAATCGAGAACGCTTCGAGCCTCGGCGACTGTGGGTTCGCTGCGCGCGCGCGCGACGACCTGCGCAACTTCTTCTTGCGACCGACAGACAATCCCGCCGAACCACGATGCGCTCACCGAGTCTTGCAAGATTCGATGCTCCCATTCGATCGAATCAAGCCCATCTGCTTGCAGGCGAAGCAAGTTCGTCTCGAACTTCAGAAATGGGATCGCGCCACAAAGCGCCAGCGTGATCGCGGCGCACCAACCAAGTATCCGTCGATCGCGCCGCATCGTGCGCGTGCTCGAGAGATCGGCAGGCGAATCGACAGGTTCTCCCGGAAAGAAGTGTCCCCCTGTATTGGGATGGCTGTGCGTCGTTGCGCTCGCTCGCAGCAATCGCACCCCGCGCCGATCGCGCCACTCATCAACGAGCACGATCAGGGCGGGCAGCGCAATCGTCAAGATCAGTGCGCAGATGATGAGCCCACTTCCCGCAATGACTCCAAGCTCGCGCAACCCTCCAAACTCGCTCGCGAGCGCGAGAAAGAACACGGCAGCACTCGTTAGAGCGCCCACCCAAGTTGGAATCGTGTTTGCAAGAATCGCCGCGCGCATCGCTGATCGCGTTGGCAGCGTGAGGCGAAACTCTGTGTAGCGCGCAACCGTGTGAATTCCATAGTCCACACCCGCGCTCACAAGCACCAGCATGAAGACCAAACTCAGCAAGTTGAGCCGGCCCACGAGCACTGCCGCCGCTCCATACGTGCAGGCAAATGTCAATCCGAGCATTCCCATCACGAGCAGTGGGCGCACGAAACTGCCGAGCGTCCACATCGTGAGCAGCGCAACCAAGAGGGCAGCCACGATCGTTCCGCGTGTCATGTCGTCGTTTGTCGTTGCAAGTTCATCTGCTTGCAGCACTGGCTTGCCTGTCAGCCCAATATCCACAGCTGGAAATCGAAACTTCACCTCGTGAATCACTCGGCGAATCTCTTTCAAGATCGGTTCGATCGTCGCGAGCCCGGCGAAGTCTTTGCGTGGCATCAACTCGACGAAGAAGAGTTCTCCGCTTGATGAGACGAGATACTCGGGCGCGCGCGGTTGAGCGAATGCGAATCCATCGCCTGCGATTGCGGTCACTGCGCGCAGCATGAAGAGGGCGCTTGCACCGAGGCGTTCGCGCTCGTTGCCGTCCATCGAGAGCCCACGCGATTGCAGTCGCGCGAGGCGTTCCCCCGCATCGCGCAGCACTTCAGCCGAACCCTCCCCTCGCGCAGTGCGTTCAACGAGCGGGGCGAATGCATCCGATGCACTCAACAGGGCACGCAATTCTTGATCTGACATTGCGTGTGGAGCGAGACGCCATTGCTCGGCCCCATCGATTCGTGCGTGCACTTCGGGAAGTTCTGAGAACGATGCAAGTTCGACCACGAGCGCGTCGACGGCGGCCTTGGCCTCGTGCGGATGCCCTCGGGCATCGACCGCGATGTACAGGTACTCAAGATCACCAAACTCGTGCATGAATTCGCGGTAGGTGCGCATGAATGCGCGGTCGGGCGAGATCAGCGAATCGGTGTTGGCATCAAGAGTGAGGTGCCGCTGCGCGTACATCGCGCTGAGGGCCGCGAGCACGATTGTCGCTGCGACAATCGACTTCGGCCACTCCGTGACCACCGCTGCGAGCGTGCGCAAAAACAGCGTGCGCCACGTCTTGTGCTCGATCGAATTCGGGTTCTCGCTCGCGCTCATGGCGAAGTCTGTCTGCGCGTGCCAACGGCATCGAGCGTTGGTCGACTCAGCACCTCGCCACTGTGACGGGCAAGCAGATTCTTGAGATCAAACAACATCGAGTCGCGCGCTCGGGCTCGAAGAACGCACTGCGGGCGCGAGTCCATCGCTGGACAACAAGCAACGACCGCCTACGAACACGCTCGTCGCACGCCCTTTCACCTTCCATCCATCAAAGGGGCAGTTGCGGCTCTTTGACTTGAACTGTTCAACATCGATCGTCCATTCGACACTGGGATCGATCACAGTGACATCGCTCGAAAGCCCTGGCGTGAGTCTGCCAAACCCGCGCCCATCGATCCCAAGCAGTCGCGCAGGCTCGATCGTCATCAGAGCGATGAGTCGCGCCCATGAGATCGCGCCGCTTTCAACGAGGGCTTTGATGTAGAGCGCGAGTGCGCACTCGAGACCGATCATTCCAAATGGAGCACTCGAGAAGTCACGAGCCTTTTCAGCAGATGTGTGGGGGGCGTGATCTGTTGCGAGCACTGTGATTGTGCCATCGATGATTCCCTCGATGAGCGCATGAATGTCGCTGTCGCCGCGCAGCGGGGGGTTCACCTTCGCCTGCGTGTTGTATCCCGTGCACATTTCTTCAGTCAGCAGCAAGTGGTGCGGAGAAGCCTCTGCAGTGATCGGCTGTTTCTGCGCACGAGCGCTGCGGACAATTTCAACGCTGCCCGCAGTCGAGAGGTGCTGCACGTGATAGCGCGCTTGATGCACGCGATTCAATCGAACATCGCGTTCAATGATGACCTCTTCAGCAACGCCAGGCCATCCACCGAGGCCGAGGCGCGCGCTCACCACGCCAGCGTTCATCACGCCGCCCGCGGTCAGTGTTGGATCCTGACAGTGCTGCATGAACACCTTGTCGAGCGAAGCACAAACCGCGAGCACCTTTCCCATCATTCCCGCGCTCGCGATGCAATCGCCATCATCTGAGAACGCCACCGCGCCAACCCTTGCCATCGCTCCCATCGGAGCGAGTTGTTCGCCAGCGCGCCCAACAGTTGCCGCCCCCGTGACGAAGACCCGCGCCTTCTGGCTTGCGTTTGCGCGCATTTGCACAAACTCCACGGTGCTTGGCAGGTCGATCGCAGGGGTCGTGTTGGGCATGCAGCAGACGCTTGTGAATCCACCTGCGACTGCAGCGGCGACGCCCGACGCAATCGTCTCCTTGTCATCTGCCCCTGGCTCGCGCAGATGCACATGCGGATCGATCAGCCCTGGCACGACGAGTTTTCCTTCGCAATCGATGACGCGGGCGCCCGCAGGGGGGGTCAATTCTCCGCGCGTTGCAGAGATCGCCACAACGAGTCCGTCGGCAATCAGAACATCTGCTGTCTGGTCGCGCCCCGCCGAGGGGTCGATCACGCGTCCGCCGCGAAGAAGAAACGCTGTACTCATTGCGTGGCAATAGTAGCGAGCGAGAGTGGACGAAAAAAAGCCGCACTCCCGATTGCTCGGAGGTGCGGCTTTGATTCTTTCGAGCGAGTTTGCTTAGCCGTTGCTCTTTGGGGCGGCGCCTGACATTGGGCATCCCGCTGTGCTGCCGGACTTGCTGCAGCCTGGCTTCAGGTTTCCGTCGCATCCCGACTTCACGTCGCTGACTGCGCCTGGGGCGGCTGCGGCTGCTGCAGCCTTGTCCTTGCAGCATGATGGCTTGGCATCACTGACTGCGCCTGGGGCTGCGGCGGCTGGGGCATCCTTTGCTGCGGCGCCGGTCATTGGACAACCTGCGGCTGCCTTGTCTGTGCAGGCTGCCTTGTCTGTGCAGGCTGCCTTCTCTTTGCAGCAAGCGGACTTGCTACCAACGGCGCCTGGTGCAGCAGCCTTCTGATCGCTGTTACAAGCGGCGAGGGCGAGAAGAACTGTGCTACCAGCGATGAGTGCGAATCGTTTCATGTGCGAGGCTCCTATTTCGTGTGGGTTTTGAAAAAAGTGAACAAGTCAGTGTACCGATGTCAACGCCGATCGTTCCCTACGATTGCATGAAATGCCCCAGAAAGAGACGAAAGCACTGCTGAATCGGGCTCGGGATTTGCCTCCCAGTCCAGGGGTCTATCTCATGAAGGACACTTTGGGATGTGTCCTGTACGTCGGGAAAGCCCTTCGGCTGCAGGATCGCGTGAGTTCCTACTTCATCCCGAGCACCAACTTAGGTGCCCGCAAGCAGCCACTGATCGCTCTGATCGCTGATTTCGATGTGATCCCATGCGAAAGCGAGTGGGAGGCCCTTCTCATGGAGGCGCGGCTCGTCAAAGACCTTCAACCCCGCTTCAACGAACTGCTCTTGGATGGCAAGAGCTTTCCCTACCTCGTCGTGACAATGCGCGATGAGTTTCCGGCGGTGTTCGTGACGCACAACCCGACCGACGCAAAGTTTCGCGGTGCACGCACGCTTGGCCCGTTCGTGAGCGGAAGTTCGCTGCGACACGCCGTTCAAATATTGCAGCGTGTTTTCAAGTACAGAACGTGCGAACTCGATATTCGCTCCACCAACCCACAAAACGCGTCGTTTCGTCCCTGCTTGCTTCATGCAATCGGCCAGTGCACCGCACCCTGCGCGAATCGCATTTCGCCAGCCGCATATCGCGACGATATCGAGCGGTTTCTTCGCTTTCTCGCAAGCAAGCGCAGCGTGATGCTTCGAGAATTGCAGAGCGAAATGGACTCTGCCGCGCGCGACCACAACTTTGAGCACGCTGCGGTGTTGCGAGATCAGATTCGCGCCATTGAACGTCTCGACGAGCGTGAACAGCGCGGCCAAGAGGGCGAGTTCGATTGGCAACCCGAAGTCACGGGACTGATTCATGATCCAGCGAAAGGACTCGCCTCACTTCAGAAGTCCCTCGCAAGCGAGACGCCAATTCGGTGCATCGAAGCGATCGACATCGCGCACCTCGGCGGCGATGAAACGGTGGGAAGCAAAGTGTGTTTCGTGGATGGGCGTCCATTCAAGGATGGCTACCGCAGGTACCGCATTCGAACGGTCGCCAACGATGACTACAAAGCGATTCAAGAAGTGGTCACGCGGCGCTACCGAGAGGCGGGCGACGGGCATGAGCTCTATCCCGACCTGATACTCATTGATGGCGGAGCGGGGCAGCTGAGCGCCGCAGTTGCCGCGTTTGCAACGCTCATAGAGCAGCCGCCGATGGTGATCGGGCTCGCAAAGAAAGAAGAACTCATTTTTCGGCCAGGTTGCGATGCTCCGCTTCGCTTGGGGCGCGAAAATCTGGGGTTGAAACTCTGCCAGGCGATTCGAGATGAAGCGCACCGCTTCGCCCAGCACTATCACCATCTCCTGCGTTCGAAGCGCATGTTCGGAGATTCGAAGTGACCGAGCAGGGGTTGCCGGTGTACGCGTCGATCAGCGCGGATGGCGCCTTGCTCATTCGGGTCAAGGTTGTGCCGTCAGCGACGCGCGATCAGCTTGCGGGAGTGCTCGGTGATCGACTGAAGGTGCGTGTCAAAGCGCCCCCAGAAAACGGCAAGGCGAACGATGCTGTTCGCGAGCTCCTCGCCCGTGCACTTGGGGTTCCGTTGAATGCAGTCGAACTCGCACTCGGTGCACAGAGCCCACTCAAGAGTTTTCTCGTGCGGTCGCCTCCGACGCAGTGGCCAAGCGCAGTCAAGCGGTGACTCCTCGACGAGACTCCTCAACGAGTCTTGAAGTAGAACTACGCAGGATTCGGCAGCGCTTGGGACGTCAGGTCTTCAGGAGGCTCTTGCTTGGGAGCGGCGGTCGGAGTCGGTGGCTTTGGAATCTCGCGCTCGAGCAACTCGGTGACCGACGGGCGGTCCAACGATTCGCCGCGCATGATGCGATCCACTTCGTCCTTTGAGAGCGTCTCGACTCTGAGAAGCGCTTCTGCGACAGCGAGCACTTTCTCCCAGTGCTCGTCGATCAGTTTGTTCGCATCGACGTACGCGGCATCAATCAACAGGCGCACCTCTTCATCGATCACCCGTGCAGTCTCGGGGGAATAGTCTTTGTCTGGAAGGAATGATTCCTTGTCGTCGGCGCTCGCGTAATTCACGAAACCGAGCCGCTGGGACATTCCCCATTGCAGCACCATCGTGCGCGCGTACGAGGTCACCATGCGAATATCCATCGATGCGCCGCTCGAAATGTCGCCGGTCTTGCGCTCTTCTGCGATGCGACCACCGCAGAGCACACGCATCGTTGCGAGCAGATGCCTTCGCGAGTAGCCGTAACGGTCCTTCTCGGGAAGGCTGAAGGTTGCCCCCATCGCTTGCCCGCGCGGGATGATCGTCACCTTGTGTAGTGGGTCGGCATCATCGAGCAGTACCTGCAAAACCGCGTGTCCAGCTTCGTGGTAGGCGGTCGCCACACGCTCTTCTTGTTCAATCTTGCGACTCTTGTTTGCGCGTCCCCAACGCACCTTGTCGCGCGCCTCTTCCATGTCACTGAGTTCGACAAAGTCCTTGTCTGCCATCGTCGCAATAATCGCCGCCTCGTTGATGAGCGCTGCGAGGTCCGCCCCCGAGAACATAGGAGTTCCGCGCGCGACCCGTTCAAGGTCAACATCGGGGCTCATCTTCACTTTGCGTGCATGCACCGCGAGAATCTGTCGTCGTCCGCGCAAATCTGGCAGGGGAACAGCGACCTGTCGGTCAAATCGACCTGGGCGGGTCAGCGCGGGATCAAGCACGTCTGGGCGATTCGTTGCAGCGATCACGATCACCTGATCATTCGCTTCGAATCCATCCATCTCAACGAGGATGGCGTTCAAAGTCTGTTCACGCTCATCGTGGCCGCCCGACGAGAAACCGCCGCCGCGGCGCCGTCCAACTGCGTCGATTTCATCGAGAAAGATGATGCAAGGAGAATTGTCCTTCGCCTGTTTGAAGAGGTCGCGCACACGACTCGCGCCAACACCGACGAACATTTCGACAAAGTCTGATCCTGAGATCGAGAAGAACGGCACGTCCGCTTCGCCCGCGATCGCCTTGGCGAGTAGGGTCTTGCCGCAGCCAGGCTGTCCTGAGAGCAGGATGCCACGCGGAATTCGACCGCCGAGTTTGCTGAATTTCTTTGGAGTCTTCAAGAACTCGACAATTTCTTGAACTTCTTCCTTGGCCTCATCAACGCCTGCAACATCGCCGAATGTGACCTTGACGTTTTCTTTGTTCGTGACCCGGTGGCGACTCTTTCCGAACGATCCGAGCATTCCGCCTGGACCGCCGCCGCCCGCTCCGCGCATGCTTCGTGCGATCACGAACCAGAGCACTGCAAGAATCAGCAGGGGTGCTGCGAGCGTAAGGAGTAGCTGCATGAACACGCTCTGTCCCACTTGCTCCTGCCACTTCACTCCAGATGTCGTCAGTTGCTCGCGAATCCAGTCATAGTTTCCTGGGATGATGCGCACCCACACTTGACCGCCCTTTTGACCCGCGCGCTCGGTCGCGCCGGGCAGTGCCTTGGCGAGGGTCGCCATCAACTTTTCGTCTTGGATCACGACGGATGAGGGTTCGAAATATCCCTCCTTCGCGAGCACGAAAAACTCTTGTGGGGTCTGGATTGTCTCGCCGCGCTGTGAACTGTTGGTGAGCACAGTCCAAACGACCGCAACGAGCGCGAGCACGAGCACCCAAGTCATGAACTGTCGACGCATCTTCGGCGGAGTCTGTGTTGGCTTGCCGTCGGCCCCCGGTTTCTCACTGGGGGTGCGCTTCGGTGGCGACTGGTCGCCCTCACTCGCGACTCGAATCGAATCAATTTCAGTCATGTGCATCCCATCAGTCTTGTTCGTCATGTCAGATCCACTCGTCCTTTTCCGTGCGCTCCTACCACTCGCCCTGCAGATTCGCGACTATATCCCGCGCCATCTGCGAGGTCACGGCAAATCTTCCTAAGTCGATCGGTTGATTGTTGGGCAGACTTGCAACAAAAACCGCAGTTGATTGAAAGCCAGTACGTGAAACGAGGGGCTTGCCTGTTCGCATGTCGATCCATTCGAAGTCGACAGTCACTTTGAACGCCATTTCCTCGGTCAACCCCGTCGCGATGCTCTGCGAGAGGTTCTGCAAGTCGACGCGGGTAACGGTGCCCCGAAGAACGGTGTCCGCGCGTCCCTCGGATGTCACCTTATAGGGGGTCGATGACTCGACCTCTTTGACGAGCGCATCGGCGAGTTGCAGCGGAACGGCCCGATCTTGACTCGAGTTCTTGAAGATCGGAAGCGCGACCGTGCGGTACTTCTTCGAGTAGAGCGCGCCTGAGGTGTAGCCCGAGTTCGAGTCAGTCGAGCACCCACATTGCACGAGGGCGACGATGAAGGCGAGAGCGAAGGATTGAAGGGTGGTCATGGCGTTGGGACCGCGGGTGCGGCAGGAGCTTCAGGCGCAACGGCACTTGGCTCTGGCGCGGGCGTGACGGTCCAATCAAGACCGAGCATTTGCTTGCGAAGGGCTGCGTAGTCGGGGCACGATGCGCGCACAGCGGGCGGCAGCTGGTCGACAATCGTTGGTATCTCGCGCAGGGCAACGAGCGTGGCAATTGACTTTGGATACTTGGCGACGAGCCGTCGAATGTAAAGCTCACATGAGATTGGATCATTCATGTGCTCATACCAGCCCCCTTCGGAGAGCAGTTTCGAAGCCTCTGATTCATAGATGCGCACGAGCAGGGCATCGGCGCCGACGCGCTGCGCAGTGATCGGGTCGAGCGCCTGCAACTCGCGCAGTCGCGCACTCGCTTCGAAGAGGCCGCGCGCGTCGTAGAGGGGTCCCTTGTAGGCGGCGCAAAGCGAGTAAATCAGCCGCAAACGAGCCTTTTCGACCTGTCGCGACTTCGGGTAGTTCTGCACAAACAAGTCGTATGCGTCGGCTGCGAGTTGCAGGTCGCGCTTGCGAAAATAGAAGTCGGCAAGTTCCATCCCTGCTTGTTCTGCAAGTTCGCTTCCGGGCAATCGCTCTTGGATGCGAATGAGCAACTCTTGTGCCTCCTCGTCGGCATTGAGCCAACGAAACGTGCCGAAAAACTTGCGTCGCAGCCCATTCGCATAGGCCGTTGCGATTTGGTACTCGCGCTGCAGCGCAGTCACGAAGACATCGCTGCCTGGATAGAGCCGCACGAGTTCTTCGTAGTCGTAGAGCGCCTTGTACTCATCGTGCTGCGCCATGAGCGAATCGCCCTTCAAGAGCAGCGCATGTGCGCGCAGTGGATCGGCTGGATAGCGGTCGAGCCATCCCTTCACAAGGTTGTGTGCGCGCGCCGCGTCTCCACGCGCGAGCGCGAGCTGCGCTTGCCGCAATTGGCTCGCAGGACTCTCGGGATCGCTGTCTGCGGGTGGCATCCAGCGGTCATCTGCAGAAAGCTTCAGAGTCTCCTGCGAAAATGCGCTCGAGGTGCAGATCGCGATGACGACCAATGCCAATGCCATCTTTGGGATGAATCGAAAGAGAGTGAACTGCAGGGGCACTTCCAAAGATATTACGCAATCGAAAGAGTTCAGGAGCGTGGTTATCACGGCGGCGACCAACCCATAGATCTTGTGGTCAAGGATCGGCGAGCCCACGATGAGTCGTGGCAGTGCGCTTCTCAATTCGTCGCGTATCGAAAGTCGGACGCATTGCGCAGCTCGCTGCGAAAAAGAAAAACGAAACCCCGCTTGCAGAGTTTCGAATTCGTGTTGTATAGTGCGCGCAGATGTTGCGACAAGGATCGTTGCAACGATGATTGCGTTCGACCAGTTTGAACAGGTCAGTAAAGGTCATGGAGAGACCAAGATGCCCAAAGTAAAAACCAAGTCTGAAACCCCTCGTTCTGTGCGGGATTTGTTACGCCCAGTGCTTCTCAAGAACACATCGCGTGGCGCTGTCGCCGCAGATGCCGCCCCAACAAAGGTGACATCCGATCTGCTCTGGAAGCGCTATTGCAAACTGCGCGATGATGCCAATGGACAGGAGGAGCGTGAACTGATTCGCAATCAGCTCATTGCGACTTACTACCACCTCGTGCGCTACACCGCCGAGCGGATGCGCACGCGGCTTCCCGCCGAGGTCGAAGTCGACGACCTGATTTCGGCCGGTCTCTTCGGCCTGATGGATGCCATCAACGCGTACGACCCCAGCCGCGGGATCAAGTTTGAGACCTACTGCCCGCAGCGTGTGCGCGGGGCAATCTTCGATGAACTGCGTTTGATGGATTGGGTTCCCCGCCTTGTTCGGTCGCGCACATCGCGCATGGACCGGGTGCGAAAGCAGATCGAAATGGAGAAGGGACGTGTCGCAACCGATGAAGAGTTGCGCAACCAACTCGCTGTGAGCGTTGAGGAATTCGAAAAGATTTCGCGCGACTCGCGCCCAGTGGGCATCGTGAGCCTCAATAAGAAGTGGAGCGATCCAGATTCTTCGGGTGAAGCGCGTGAGATCGACGTTCCCAAAGAGGGCAGCGATTCCACTGCGTTCGAGACACTTCAGCGTCAGGATTTGCAGATGCTGTTGACGCGCGGGCTCACCCGCTCGGAGCGACTCATCGTGATTCTGTACTACTACGAAGAACTCACGATGAAAGAGATTGGGATGACACTCGATCTCTCAGAGAGCCGCGTCAGTCAGATGCACTCATCGATTCTTGCGCGACTCAAGTCGCAGATGAAGCACCGACTCAAAGAAGTCAGCGAGCAATGAGTTCGCGGTGATTATGGGGTGGGCTTCGTTGGTGCGATCGGACGCACGAAGATGTTCATGCACTCGAGTGCAGATCCGTGGTGTTGAATGCCCAGAGCGCCGTCGCGCGGGATGCCTGGCAGCGTCGCGTTGGGGATCACCACTTTGTTGTTGAGGGTGACTGAGAGTGTTTCTCGCTGCATCAGAATTCGAAATCGATTCCACGAACCTATGGGGGCGTCGGCATTCTGCGTGGGAGTGCAAGCGCTTCGCACCGCGGGTGGCATTGACTCGTCGGTGCGGTATCCCCAGATTTCGCCGCTTCCAGCGGGCCAATTCCACATATTGACTTGGCTCTTCGAGTTGCCGCGAAGATAGATGCCGCTGTCCCACTCTTCGATCTCAACGGTCTGCACGTTGCCAGAATCATCGCGCAACTCTTTGCCATTCGTGCCGATGCGTGGCCGGTGCAGTTTTCCCTGCGATGCACCGACCCACTTCCAGTCGATCACGAGTTCGAAGTCGGTGAATGACGCGCGCGTCCAGAGGTCTGCGCCTGGCGCGTCGAGCGAGAGAACTCCGTCAGCGACCCGCCAGTGTGCTGGCCCTTCGGCGGGCACTTTCCACTGGGCGAGTCCGCCGCGCAGCAGGTCTCGAAAGCCTTCATCGCTGCGGGCGATCTGTTCGCCTGTGAGTGCGGGGGTTGAGTCAGGCAGAGGCGTGAGATTGATATTGCGAAATCGAATCGGAGTGCCTTCGCTCTCGAGGCAGATATATCCCTTGCGAGGATTGATATTGGATGCTCCCGAGACTTCGGTTCCGTTCACTTCGAGTGTGAGCCGACCCTGGTTTGCAGTGACCTTGTAGCGATTCCATTCGCCCTTGCCCTTGGTCATCCGAGCTGAAGGAAGGCAACGGTTCCATCCTGCGGGATGTGGTCGGTCGGGGGTCATCGTTGCGCCGTGGATTGCAAAGATGTCTCCTTGCCCGGTGTAGAGCAATCGTTGCTTGTCGTCCAAGACATCCGGCGTCAGCATGATCTGCACCTCGACCGAGCGGGTGAATGGAACACCTTTGGCGGGCAGCCCATCGCTCCATATGAAGAGCCCAGCATTGCCAGGCTCTTCTTCGTGCATCCAGTCGAGTTCGAGCGTGAAGTTTTCGTACATCGCTGCGGTGCGCATCACTCCTGTGGGGACGCCAGAGCAGAGGATGTAGGGAACGCCATCGTCGCCCTGTTTGACGGTCCAGGTTGAGTCGTCACAGTTGACGTTGACCCAGCCAGAGAGATCGCGACCATTGAAGAGTTGCTCTGGTGGGGCAGCGGCGAGATCACATGCGCCAGCGAGGGCGAGCAATGCCAGAGTAATAGTCTTCATCTCAGCAGCATAGTTCGCGGCCCAAGCGACAAAAAAGTCAGGGTGCGCCCCATGGCGCACCCTGACGTCGTGTCACTTCAATACTGAGGCGGTCAGTTGCCGCATCCCCAGCCCGCGAGCAGGAAGACGAGGTCGCCACCGCTGATCACGCCGTCGTGGTCAAGGTCAGCGACTGGAACATCTGTCATTCCCCAGCAGGCCAAGATGAGGCTCATGTCCAACCCGTCGATGCAACCGTTGAGGTCGAAGTCGCCGCGCGCATACTCGCACGAGTCTGGCACGCCGTCGCCGTCCTTATCGATCTCACCTGCAGCGATGTCGCAGGCATCTGGGATGCCGTTGGCATTGCAGTCTGGATCACACGAATCTGGCACGCCGTTCTCGTCGCAGTCGGATTCGACTGCCACGCCTTCCCATTCGATGGTGTACCGATGGGTGCTGTAGCCAGACCCTTCGATCGGCGTGTCGTTCCAGACTGGTCCCCACATCTCAAGGAAGCTCTCGTTCGGTGAGCCTTGATCGTTGGGCCGTCCGCCAGCCCAGTTGGTGTAAGACCACACCGATCCGTCAACCCACGTCCAGCCGACGTTTGGTGGTGCCGATGGATCGAGTTGGTATCCGCCGAGGAACGCATTGCCGCCCAGCGCTAGCACCAGGTCCGACACAATCGCGTTCTCTTCGGCAGAACCGATTGTCGCCAGATGTCCGCCTTGAGCAATCGCTGCGTCACGCGCCGAGGTCCAAATGATCGCTGACCCGTTTTCGATCGCCGCATACCAGTGGCCATTGCCGCCATCCTCAACGCGCCATTGCACCGCGCCCGCAGCAGGCGATCCACCGGTGATGTCGCAAGAGTCTGGGATGCCGTTGCCGTTGCAATCGAGCGCTTCGCCACTTGAGATGTCGCACGAGTCGGGGATGTCGTTGCCATTGCAGTCTGGCACCATTCCCTGAGCGAGCTCGTACGCGTCTGGCAGACCGTTGCCGTTGCAATCACTCTTGCACTCATCAGGAATGCCGTTGGAGTCAACGTCATTGCTGTGTCCCGAAGCAACATCGCAGGAGTCTGGGATGCCGTTCACATTGCAGTCGTGCGCAGAGCCATCAGCGAGGTCACAGACGTCACCGACACCGTTGCCGTTGCAGTCTTCTTGACCTGGATTCGCGATCGCCACACAGTTGTCGATGCAGTCGGCAAGTCCGTCGCCGTCTGTGTCGTCATCTGGATTACCGCAACCACAGATGCCGGGCTCGACCTTGAGTGGGTCGGTTGGGCAGGGGTCATTGCAGTCTGCAGTGCCGTCGTTGTCGGTGTCCGTGTCAGCCACACCGCAACCGCAGATGCCAGGTTCTCCCTTGAACGGATCGAGTGGGCAGAGGTCATGGCAGTCGGCGATGCCGTCGAGATCTGTGTCGGTGTCTGCTGTACCGCAACCACAGATGCCAGGCGCGATCTTGTTTGGATCGGTTGGGCAAAGGTCATGGCAGTCGGCAGTGTTGTCGCCGTCTGTGTCGGTGTCTGCTGTGCCGCAACCGCAGATGCCTGGTGCGATCTTGTCTGGATCGGTTGGGCAGAGGTCGCAGTCGTCAATTGTGCCGTCGTTGTCGGTGTCGACTTCACAATTGTCTGGAACACCGTCGTGATCGCAATCCTTTGCTCCGCCAACAATGTCGCAGGAATCGGGGATGCCGTTTCCGTTGCAGTCGGCAGAAGTTCCGCTCGCGAGATCGCAAGTATCTGGAACTCCGTTGGTGTTGCAGTCATATGAGTAACCCGATGCGATATCGCACGAGTCAGGAACGTTGTTGCCGTTGCAGTCAACTGCAGTTCCAGCTGCGATGTCGCAGAGATCACCGATGCCGTTGCCATTGCAATCCTCTTGACCTGGATTCGCGATCGAGTCGCAATTGTCCTTGCAATCGGCCAGACCGTCACCATCCGAGTCGATGTCTGAAACACCGCAACCACAGATGCCAGGCGCGATCTTGTTTGGATCGCTTGGGCAGTCGTCGTCGCAGTCCATCGTTCCGTCTCCGTCGGTGTCGGTATCTGGCACACCGCAACCACAGATGCCTTCCAAAATCTTGAGAGGATCGGTCGGGCACTCATCATCGCAGTCGGCAGTGCCGTCACCGTCTGTATCGGTGTCAGCAACTCCGCAACCACAGATGCCTGGGGCGATCTTGTTTGGATCGGTTGGGCAACCGTCATTGCAGTCGGCAGTGCCATCGCCGTCTGTATCGGTGTCTGCTGTACCGCAACCACAGATGCCAGGCTCGGTTTTCGCCGAATCATTTGGACATCCGTCGCATGCGTCAATCGTGCCATCGGCATCTGCATCAGACTCGCAAGAGTCTGGGATGCCGTTCTCATCGCAGTCGGCCTCCGACGCCCCGCCAACATCGGTCACGATCGAGTCAATCTCCCAGTAGTTACCCGTGTCGTGAACTTCGACCGATGCGATTCGTGTGCCTGATGGGGCTTCGACGCGCAGAGTTCCTGGGCCATTGCTATTGCCATTGGCGTAGCGCAGATTCGCGGGCTGCGAATCAATCGCAATCACATCATCGTTTGCGTCGTACGCAATGAGGTAAAGAGTCGATCCTGCGCTGTAGTCGAGTTGGAAATAACTCGCGCCATTACCAGTGAGACGGATTGTTGCGGATCCAACCCACGGATCCTGCGGCACGCACCAGACCTTGCCGCAAAGCCAGTAGTTGCCGCTTCCAACAACCAGCCCTGTTGGCTGGTTCGTCTCGCAATCCCAACCTGACGCGTTCCATCCCCCCAGCGAGACATCATTCGCCTTCCACTGAGCCCCGTTCGAGGTGGGCTCAAAGATCAGCCCAGCGAACTGGTCCGTGATGATTGTTTCGGCCACTCCTTGGAACTCTTCGAATCCGATCCGCAGTGGCTGATTGCTCGTGCCGTTGATATCGCACGAATCTGGGAAGCCATTGCCGTTGCAGTCGTGCTCAAAGCCGCTCGCAAGATCGCAGGAATCAGGAATTCCGTTGCTGTTGCAATCGGGGAATGATTCGCACGCATCGCCAACGCCGTTGCCATTGCAATCGACCTGATTCGAATTCGCAACCGTGACGCAGTTGTCAATGCAATCTGCAACGCCGTCGCTATCCGTATCAGTGTCGGCCACGCCGCAACCACAGATTCCAGGCTCTGTCTTGTTCGGATCGAGCGGGCAGTCGTCCTCGCAGTCGACTTTGCCGTCGCCGTCGGTGTTGGTGTCTGGAACTCCGCAACCACAGATGCCAGGCTCAGTCTTGTTTGGATCAAGTTGGCAGCCGTCGATGCAATCTGCTGTGCCGTCGCCGTCGGTATCGGTGTCTGGCGCACCACAACCGCAGTCCCCGGGCTCGGTCTTGAGCGGATCATTTGGGCAAGGGTCGTTGCAGTCGGCGGTGCCGTCACCATCGGCATCGGTGTCTGCTGTTCCGCAACCACAGATGCCAGGCGCGATCTTGTTTGGATCGGTTGGGCAACCATCATGGCAGTCGGCCGTACCGTCGCCGTCTGTGTCGGTGTCTGCTGTACCGCAGCCACAGATGCCAGGCTCGGTCTTCAGTGGATCGTTGTCGCAATCTTCGCAATCATCGATCGAACCGTCGCCGTCAGAGTCTTGATCGCATGAGTCGGGAATTCCGTTCTCGTTGCAGTCGCTCTCGGAACCATTCCAGAGTTGGCATTCATCGGGAACGCCGTCTTGGTTGCAGTCCGGAGTCTGTCCGCTTGCGGTCTCGCAAATGTCCGAGACACCGTTCGCGTTGCAGTCATACGAGATGCTGCCGTAGGCGACAGAAACCTCGGAGTATCCCGCAAAGAGATTTGGTGGTGGATAGTTGCACTCGTTATCCACCGTTGGGCTCGCTACCAGTGCTACGGCAATGTCGTCGCCGCCAGCTGCCAAGATGCGATTCCAGACTGTCGATGTCACAGTGATGGTCGCCTCACTGAATTCATCGCAGTCGTTTCCTGTCAACACAAACTGGTTTCCCAAGTTTGTGTTGTGCATCCAGAGTGTCACGAACTCGGTTGGTGCCTCGAGATCGCCTCGAAGTTTGAGTTTGATCGTCACATCGGTCGTTGCCTTCGGCATGTCGGCGAGGGTGCCTGTCGCATCAAGGCCAAAGTAGAACGATCCCATGTCGCCGGTCGTTGTTGCAGTCGTGCCGTTTTCGCACGTGTCAGGGACGCCGTTGTTGTTGCAATCTTCTGCGCTTTCGTTCGCGATGTCGCACGAGTCAGGAATGCTGTTGGCATTGCAATCTTGTGCTGCGCCGCTTGAAAGGTCGCAGGTGTCTGGAATGCCGTTCTCATTGCAGTCGAGGGAGAAGCCAGTCGTGATATCGCACGAATCGGGAATGCTGTTTGCATTGCAATCGAGCGCACTGCCATCGGCCAAGTCGCATGTGTCTGGCACGCCGTTTCCGTTGCAGTCAACAGCGAAACCGCTCGTGAGGTCGCATGTATCTGGAACTCCGTTGGCGTTGCAATCAAGCGATGTGCCGTTGGAAATGTCGCACGAGTCTGGAATGCCATTGCTGTTGCAGTCGAGCGCAGAGCCACCGGCGATGTCGCAGACGTCGCCAGTTCCGTTGCCGTTGCAGTCCTCTTGGTTTGGATTTGCGAGGGTGTCGCAGTTGTCGAAACAATCGGCGACGCCATCGGAATCTGTGTCAGTGTCTGGAACGCCGCAACCACAGATGCCAGGCTCGGTCTTGTCTGGGTCGGTTGGGCAACCATCTTCACAGTCCATAGTGCCGTCAGTGTCGGTATCGATGTCTGGAACACCGCAACCACAGATGCCAGGCTCAGTCTTTGCGGGATCGTTGTCGCACAATTCGCAGTCATCGATCGCACCGTCGCCGTCGGTGTCGGTGTCGCATGAATCGGGAATGTTGTTGCCGTTGCAGTCGGGAGAAGTGCCGGCTGCGATGTCGCAAAGATCGCCAACGCCGTTGCCGTTGCAATCCTCTTGACCAGGATTCGCGATGGTGTCGCAATTGTCGTTGCAGTCAGCAACGCCGTCGGAATCTGTGTCGGTGTCGGGCGTGCCGCAACCGCAGTCGCCGGGCTCAGTCTTCGTTGGGTCGTTGTCGCACTCTTCGCAGTCATCGATCGCGCCATCGCCATCGGTGTCCGTCTCGCATGAATCAGGAATGCCGTCGGTATCACAGTCGGCTGTGCCGCTAGCAATATCGCATGAGTCGGGAATGCCGTTGCTGTTGCAGTCTGGCGCTCCGGCTGCGATATCACACGAGTCGGGGATGCCGTTGCCGTTGCAGTCGGGGGTTCCGCTCGCGAGATCGCAGGTGTCTGGGACACCGTTGGCGTTGCAGTCAAGCGATGCGCCGCCGGAAATGTCGCAGGAGTCAGGAATGCCGTTGCTGTTGCAGTCAGGAGAAGTGCCGTCTGCGATGTCGCAGAGGTCACCGATGCCGTTTGCGTTGCAATCCTCTTGCCCTGGATTCGCGATCGTGTCGCAGTTGTCGTGACAGTCGGCAATGCCGTCTGAATCTGTGTCGGTGTCGGGAGTGCCGCAACCGCAGATGCCTGGTGTCGTCTTCAGCGGATCGTTGTCGCACTCTTCGCAGTCATCAATTGCGCCGTCGCCGTCAGTATCGGTGTCGCAGGTGTCGGGAATGTGGTTGAGGTTGCAGTCGGTGGAGTATCCGCTTGCAATGTCGCAAAGATCTCCAATGCCGTTGTTGTTGCAATCCTCTTGGCCTGGATTTGCGATGTTGTCGCAATTGTCATGGCAATCAGCGATGCCGTCTGAATCTGTGTCGGTGTCGGGGGTGCCGCAACCACAGATGCCAGGAGTCGTCTTGGTTGGATCGTTGTCGCACTCTTCGCAGTCATCGATCGCACCGTCGCCATCGGTGTCCGTCTCGCACGAGTCAGGAACGCCGTCAGCATCGCAATCCGCTGCTCCGCCCACAATATCGCACGAGTCTGGAACGCCGTTGCTGTTGCAGTCGGGGGTTCCAGTGGCAAGATCGCATGTGTCTGGGATGCCGTTGGTGTTGCAGTCCACTGAGAATCCGCTCGCGATATCGCACGAATCAGGAATGCTGTTGCCGTTGCAGTCAGGCGAGGTTCCGGCTGCGATGTCGCAGAGATCTCCGACGCCGTTTGCGTTGCAATCCTCTTGGCCTGGATTCGCAATTATGTCGCAATTGTCATTGCAGTCAGCGATGCCGTCTGAATCTGTGTCAGTGTCGGCGGTGCCGCAACCACAGATGCCTGGTTCGGTCTTCAGCGGATCGTTGTCGCACAATTCGCAGTCGTCGATCGATCCGTCGCCGTCAGAATCGGTGTCGCATGAATCGGGAATGCCGTTCTCGTTGCAATCAGGGGTGCCGCCCGCAATGTCGAGCGAATCGTCAAAGCCGTTCTCATTGCAATCGTTCACGCGAACGAGAAGCGAGTGGTAACCACCTGCCGAAACCGCGCTGTATGCGTGGTCAGCGGGGGCGACAGGAACGACCGACTGTCCGTAGTTTGGGTCGGACGCAGGAGGAACTGGAGTCGCGCCTGCGCCCCAGGCAACCGCAGAGCCATCAGTGCGGAGTCCGACGGTGTGGTAGCGGCCAGTCGCGATGTCGCGGTAGTTGCCAGCAGGAACAGTGCACTGTCCATTGCCGTTCAATCCCCAGCAGAGTGCGGTTCCATCGGCGCGCAAGCCGGCCGAATGCTCAAAGCCTGCATCGATCTGAGTGAAGGTGCCCGCTGGAACTGTCGTCTGTCCGCGTGCGTTGTTTCCCCATCCCTTGAGTGTGCCGTTGGTGCGCAGTGCGAGGGTGTGGTGACCACCGGCTTCGATTTGCGTGAAGGTGCCAGTTTGTCCGTTTGCTTGACCCCAGGTGTTTGCTCCCCAGCAGGCGATCGTTCCATCGCTCTTCACACCGGCGGCATGCGCCTCGCCAGCGGAGATTTGAACGAAGGTTCCTGCGGGCACATTGAGCTGCCCAGAGCCATTCGAACCCCATCCAGCGACTGAACCGTCAGCACGCAGGCCAAGCGAGAAGAAGCCTCCGGCAGTGACTGCCTCGTACGCTCCGCTTGGCGCGCTGCATTGACCTTCTGTGTTGCGACCCCATCCAACCACGGTGCCGTCAGCACGAATGGCAAGGCTGTGCCCATCGCCAGCCGAGACCGAATCGAAGTTCACGCCCGGGGGGACCGAGGACTGCCCGTAGTGCGGAGGCGTGTTGGGGTTGGTAAGCGCTCCAGCGCCCACGCCGACGAGGTCACCGCTCGCGAATGCACCTGTTTGCAGGAGTGCCGAGCAACAGAATGCAGCAACCGCCGACGATGAGAATCGATGTGAAATAGTCATGTTTTTGCCTCGTTTTACAAATAATCAACCCAACGGAACTAGCCCAGAACCCCAAACCTACTCAACCGAAACTACACCAAGATGTTGGAATCACAAATGAAACTTGAGAAAATTCAAAGAAAAACGGGTTTGTGTTACCGGATATTGCCACAAAACTGATCTCGCCCAGACCCGTAAGTGATTGTCGCGATTGAAATTATAGTGCAGTTTTTCGACGGCGGCAGGTTCATTGCGGCGCCAAGTGCGCCAGCCTTGTCACTGCGACCAGTTCGACAAGATGTAGGTCATGTCTGGTGCATTCACGATGCCGTCGCCATTGATATCGATCACCGGGACATCGGTGAGCCCCCATGCCGAGAAGAGCACCATCAGGTCGATCGCGCCGATAATCCCATCGAGATTGAAATCTCCCACGGCGTACTCGCAGGAGTCGGGAATGCCGTCGCCGTCCTTGTCGTCATCCCCATTGGCGATATCGCACTCGTCAGGAATCTCATTGGTGTTGCAATCCTCAGACGAGCCCGCATTGATGTCGCATGCGTCGGGGACCTTGTTCGAGTTGCAGTCTGGCGTGAGAGCGTGCGCGATCTCATATGCGTCGGGCAGGCCGTTTGTGTTGCAGTCCTCTTGGCACTCGTCAGGAATTGAATCTTGATCGACATCGTTGCTTGCGCCAGTCGCGATATCGCATGAGTCAGGAATCGCATTTGCGTTGCAATCGGGAACGAGACCCGTGAGAATCTCCCAGGCATCTGGCAGACCGTTTGCGTTGCAGTCACTCTTGCATTCGTCTGGAACCCCGTTGCTGTCGACGTCGTGACTCGTTCCGTTTGCGAGGTCGCACGAGTCTGGAATCGCGTTGGAATTGCAGTCCTGTTCAAGTCCTGCGGCGATCTCGCAACTGTCAAGTTTTCCGTTGCCGTTGCAATCTGGCGCACCATCGCTGATGTCGCAGATGTCGGGGATTCCATTTCCGTTGCAGTCGTAATTCACGCCACCAAAGGTGACTGAGACTTCGCACGATCCGATGATGGGATCTGTTGGCGACAGGCCGCAGTTCGGTTCGACAAGTTGCGATGCAGTGACTTTGACCGCCATGGTTGAGCCTGCGCCAGCCGCCACGATTTCATTCCAGAGGGTCGAGCCGAGTGTGATCGTTGCGGTGCTGGTCTCGCCGCACGCGACATCATCTTGAGCGAAGAAGTTGCCAATAATGCGGTTATTCAGGCGAAGAGTGATGTATTCGGTGGGGGCGTCGAGATCGCCGACAGCGGTGATGCGCACCGTGACACTCGTCGTGGCGTAGCGCCTGCCAGCGAGCTCGCCCGTTGCTGGATGCTGCCAATAGAAGGCGCCCATGTCGCCAGTCGCGGCGTCAACAGAGTCGTCTTCGCATTCATCGGGCACATCGTTGTCGTTGCAGTCGGTTGAAATGCCTGCTGCGATATCAATCACGTCGACGACGCCGTTGTCATTGCAATCGAGTGCGCACTCGTCGGGGATGCCATCGGAGTTCGTGTCGGCGCTCGCGCCACTTGCGATGTCGCACGAATCAGGAATCGAGTTGCCATTGCAATCGACGAAATCTTCGCAGATGTCGCCGATCTCATTGCCATTGCAATCGAGCTGATCTGGATTTGCGGTCGTTGGACAGTTGTCGAGGCAATCGGCAACGCCGTCGTTGTCAGTGTCAGTGTCTGCGACGCCGCATCCGCAGATTCCAGGGGCGGTCTTGAGCGGATCGGTTGGGCACTGATCGTTGCAATCTGGTGTGCCGTCGCTGTCAGAGTCTGTGTCGGCCACGCCGCAGCCGCAGATTCCTGGTGCGATCTTGAGTGGATCGAGTGGGCACTGATCGTTGCAATTTGGAGTGCCGTCGTTGTCAGAGTCTGTGTCTGCAACACCGCAACCGCAGATTCCTGGGGCGATCTTGAGTGGATCGAGTGGGCACTGATCGTTGCAGTTTGGTGTGCCGTCGTTGTCAGAGTCTGTGTCTGCGACGCCGCAACCGCAGATCCCGGGCACAATCTTGAGTGGATCGAGTGGGCACTGATCGTTGCAATCTGGTGTGCCGTCGTTGTCGGTGTCAGTGTCTGCAACGCCGCATCCGCAGATTCCTGGGGCAATCTTGAGTGGATCGAGTGGGCACTGATCGTTGCAATCTGGTGTGCCGTCGTTGTCAGAGTCTGTGTCGGCAACACCGCAACCGCAGATGCCTGGGGCAATCTTGAGTGGATCGGTTGGGCATTGATCGTTGCAGTTTGGTGTGCCGTCGTTGTCGGAGTCTGTGTCTGCGACGCCGC
>CAYHFW010000002.1:50307-93634 GCA_964355975.1 uncultured Singulisphaera sp. | reverse complement strand
TGATCGTTGCAGTTTGGTGTGCCGTCGTTGTCGGAGTCTGTGTCTGCGACGCCGCATCCGCAGATTCCTGGGGCAATCTTGAGCGGATCGGTTGGGCAGAGGTCGTTGCAGTCGGCGGTGCCGTCGATATCGGTGTCAGTCTCTGGCGTGCCGCAGCCACACTGGCCAGGCTCGATCTTGAGCGGATCAGTCGGGCATCCATCGCACGCGTCGATCAATCCGTCGTCGTCGGTGTCAACTTCGCACTCGTCGGGAATACCGTTCTTGTCGCAATCTTGAGCGAGTCCAGCGGCAAGCTCGCACTGATCGATCTTGTTGTTCTGGTTGCAATCGGGTGCACCGTCGGCAATGTCACAGATGTCTGCGATGCCGTTGCCGTTGCAGTCGTAGTCGACTCCGCCGTAACTCACTGAAACTTCAGAGGTGCCAGGGAGTGGGGCGCGCGGAGGTACGACACAATCTTGATCAACGAGTGGCGAGGCGACGATTTGCACTGCAACCTCGCTCGAACCCGCTGCGAGGATTGTGTTCCAGAGAGTCGATCCGATGGTCACAACCTGGACGTTGGTCTCATCGCAATCGACGCCATCTTGGACGAAGAAGTTGCCGATCGAGAGACCGTTGAGTTTGACGGTGATGAACTCAGTTGGAGCATCGAGATCGCCGCGCGCCGAGATGCGAACGACAACGGGGGTCGTCGATGGACGCATCGAAGGGAGGACTCCAGTTGCGTTGTGCTGCCAATAGAAGGCGCCCATGTCGCCCGTCGTCGCCGCGACGCTGTCGTCCTCGCACTCGTCGGGAACGTGATTCTTGTTGCAGTCTTGCGATGTTCCGTTGGCGATGTCGATGACATCGACGATCGAGTTGTCATTGCAATCGAGTGCGCACTCGTCGGGGATGCCATCGGAGTTCGTGTCGGCGCTCGCGCCACTTGCGATGTCGCACGAATCAGGAATCGAGTTGCCATTGCAATCGACGAAATCTTCGCAGATGTCGCCGATCTCATTGCCATTGCAATCGAGTTGATCTGGATTTACGGTCGTTGGGCAGTTGTCGTTGCAGTCGGCAGTGCCATCGCCGTCGGTGTCAGTATCGGCAACGCCGCAACCGCAGATTCCTGGGACGATCTTCAGTGGGTCGGCGGGGCATCCATCGATGCAGTCGGCAGCGCCATCGCCGTCGGTGTCAGTGTCGGCGACTCCGCAGCCGCAGATTCCAGGAACAATCTTGAGCGGGTCGAGTGGGCACTGATCGATGCAGTTTGGTGTGCCGTCGTTGTCGGTGTCAGTGTCTGCGACGCCGCAACCACAGATTCCTGGGGCAATCTTGAGTGGGTCGAGTGGGCAGCCATCCTTGCAATCAACGGTTCCATCGCGGTCGGTGTCGGTGTCGGCAACGCCGCAACCGCAGATTCCAGGCACAATCTTGAGTGGATCGAGTGGGCAGCCGTCGCATCCGTCGATCGTGCCATCATTGTCTGAGTCGGGATCGCACTCGTCGGGAACGCCATTCTTATCGCAATCGTTTGCTTGCCCACTCGCGATCTCACACTGGTCAAGTTTGTGATTGTTGTTGCAATCGGCTGCGCCGCCAGCGATGTCGCAGATATCAGCAGTGCCGTTGCCATTGCAGTCGTAGTTGGCGCCTCCGTACGAGACGGAAACTTCAGAGGTGCCGGGCAGTGGATCGCGCGGTGGAACGATGCAATCTTCGTCGACGAGTGGCGAGGCGACGATTTGCACAGCGACGTCGGTTGAGCCCGCTGCGAGAATTGTGCTCCAGAGCGTCGACCCAATCGTTACGAGTTTGACATTGGTCTCATCACAATCGTCGCCATCCTGCACGAAGAAATTGCCGATCGAGAGGCCGTTGAGTTTGACTGTGATGAATTCGGTCGGAGCATCGAGATCGCCGCGCGCCGAGATGCGAATGACAACGGGCGTCGTTGATTCGCGCATTGCCGGAAGAATGCCTGTCGCGTTGTGCTGCCAATAGAACGCGCCCATGTCGCCCGTTGTTGCCGTGACCGTGTCGTTCTCACACTCGTCAGGCACGCCGTTGGCATTGCAGTCTTGCGAGTACCCACTTGCGATGTCTTGGGGATCGGCGATTCCGTTGTTGTTGCAGTCGGTCGTCGATTGACGGGCACTCACCTCGAGGGTGATCGCGAGCGACAGCGCAACCGCGAGTGAGCAGCAGAGCCCAGAGCAGGAAAGCGCATCCGCCCAACGGAAGTTCGACCCAGAACGCATCACAACAAGCAAACTCCTCGGTTCAGGATGCACTGATCTACCGAGAAGTCAACTTTGGGTGGGTGTTTTTCTCGATTCTGGGCGAAAGGGCGCAATCTCGCGCAAACGTCGTTATCGGCTCGAGGCAGCGAACGCGATTTCGCTCAGGGTCGGTGAGACGAAGAACTCTGCGGTCGTTCGTGCGCGAACATCGTCAATTGTGACCCCAGGAGCGATCTCGCAGAGCACGAAGCGCTGGCGTTTGGGGTCCATGGTCATAACGCAAAGGTCGGTGATCAGCATGTCCACAGACCGTTTTCCGGTGAGGGGCAGGGTGCACTGCGGGATGATCTTTGCATCGCCGCGCTTGTTGGCGTGTTCCATCACGACGATTCGACGCTTGACCCCGGCAACGAGGTCCATCGCACCGCCCATCCCCTTGACGAGTTTTCCGGGAATCATCCAGTTTGCGAGGTCGCCCTCTTGCGAGACTTCCATCGCCCCCAAGATCGCGAGATCGATATGCCCGCCTCGGATCATCGCAAAACTGTCGGCGCTCGAAAAAAAAGAATGCCCAGCGACACCGGTGACTGTCTGCTTGCCAGCATTGATGAGATCAGCGTCGACTTCATCTTCAGTTGGGAACGCACCCATTCCGAGCATCCCATTTTCGGATTGCAGCCAGACAGTCATGCCCGCGGGAACATGATTCGCAACAAGCGTTGGGATGCCAATGCCCAGATTGACATAGAAGCCATCTTGCAATTCGCGCGCGGCGCGTTGAGCGAGTTGATTGCGGTCGAGGGGCATGGTCACTCTCCGAAGCGGATGCCTTGCGCGAGGGGAAGTTCGCCTCCCCAATTGATCGTGCAAGTTTGTCGGCGCATGTAGGCCTTCCAAGAGTCCGAGCCAGATTCGCGCCCGCCGCCTGTGTCCTTCTCGCCGCCGAATGCGCCGCCGATTTCAGCGCCGCTCGTTCCGATGTTGACGTTGGCAATTCCGCAGTCGCTGCCCGATGCAGCGAGAAATTTCTCGGCCGCGCGCACGCTGTCGGTGAAGATCGCGCTCGAGAGCCCTTGATCGACACCATTTTGAATCTCGATCGCTTCGTCGAGTGAAGCGACTGAGAAGATGTAGAGAATCGGCGCAAAAGTCTCTTCGCGGGTGATCTGAGGGATCGTGCCCGCAGGAACGCGCAGGATTGTTGGCTCGACGAAAAAGCCTGGACGGACAGAGTGTCGGTCGATGCCCGCAGTGCCTCCGCAAACCACCGTGCAACCTTGCGCGACCGCATGTTCGATCGCACTGCGCATTGCGGCGACTGAGCGCGCGTCGACGAGGGGTCCCATCAATGTGTTTGCACTGAGGGGATCACCAATTGGAATGGATGCGTACGAGCGGGCGAGGCAGGTCGTGAGTTGGTCAACGACTGACTCGTGCACGAGCAGTCGCCGCGTTGTGGTGCAGCGCTGGCCCGCAGTTCCGACGGCTCCAAAGAGCACCGCGCGCGTGACGAGATTGAGGTCGGCATCTGCTTGGACGATGATCGCGTTGTTCCCGCCGAGTTCGAGCAGCGTGCGGCCGAGGCGTGCGCCAACAACTTGCGCAACGCGTCGTCCCATGCGGCATGAACCCGTCGCACTGATGAGTGGAATGCGACGGTCTGCGAGCATCGGTTCGCCGACATCTTGGTCGGTGCCAATGATGAGTGTGAAAACATCCGCAGGGTCGAGATTCGCGGGGCGAAAGAGATCTTGCTCGCGCATGACGCGACGGGCGATTTCGTTCGACGCAATCGCGACGAGTGGTGTGATCAGGCTTGGTTTCCACAGGCAAGTGTCTCCACATGCCGCGGCAACGAATGCGTTCCACGCCCAGACGGCGCATGGAAAATTGAATGCAGAGATGATTCCAACGCAGCCCAGTGGATGCCACTGCTCGTACATCCGGTGAAGCGGACGCTCTGAGTGCATCGCGTTTCCGTAGAGCTGGCGTGAGAGTCCAACTGCAAAGTCAGCGATGTCGACTGCCTCTTGCACTTCGCCGAGTCCCTCGGCGCGGATCTTGCCCATCTCGAGCGAAACGAGTTCGCCGAGTGGTTCTTTGAGCCGTCGAAACTCATTCCCAATGCGACGAACAAGTTCGCCGCGTACGGGAGCTGGCACATTTCGCCAGAGTTGAAAGATGGCGAGCGAACGGGCAACAGTCGCATCGAGGTCAGCCGTTGATTGCAATCGCACGGCAGCAATCGCCTGTCCTGTTGCGGGATTCACCGACGTGACGATCGACTTGTCGCCACTCTGTGGAGCCGTAACGAGCGGATGATTCGCGATGCCGAGCGTCTGAAGCAGCGGATGCAATGCACTCATGGTCGCGGTCATGGTTTGGTTGATCCAGTTGGTGGCGTAGATGCAGGATCTGCCGCGGGAGTTGGTGCAGCGACCGCGGGAGGTGCGCGCAATGTTGGCGCGTCCGCAGCAGGTGGTCCCTTCAATAGCTCGACCTTTTCGATGGTGATGGTCTGCTTTGGAACATCGCCCATGCCCTTCATTTGGCCAGTCGCCGAGGCGGCGATCGCATCGACGACGTCCATCCCCTTGATGACCTTTCCGAAGACGGCATAGGAGGCGCCGTCGCGTGGTTCATCGAGCATCTTGTTATCTGCGGTGTTGATGAAGAACTGGCTCGTTGCGCTATCAGGACGCCCTCCTTGACGCGCCATCGAGATCGTGCCGATGCCGTTTGAGAGGCCGTTGGTCCATTCGTTCTTGATGCCGCTCTTGGTCGTCTTTTGCGCAAGGTCTGGAGTGAATCCGCCACCCTGAATCATGAATCCCTTGATGACGCGGTGAAAGATCGTGCCGTTGTAAAAGCCTTCCTTCGCGTACGTCGTGAAATTCTCGACCGTCACAGGAGCCTTTGCAGCATCGAGCGCGAGGTAGATCGTTCCGACACTTGTGGTCATCGAGACGTAGACAGGTGCCGCTGCCGTCGCGGGCGGTGCTTGCGCCCCCTGCGGAGCCATCGTCGCTGCGATCAGCGAAGTGCAAGCGAGTGCGAGGACGAGGAATACATTTCGACGATTCGGACGCGTGAAGTTGAACATAGGAAGTGCATCCTACAGATTCAATTCGCCATAGGATGAGGCTCTATGTTGCGATTTGGACGTGCGGTGTATGACCTCTTCAGTTCGGTGCGTTTTGGCATTGTGTTGATGGTCTTGCTCTTCATTTACATGTCGATCGGAAGCGCTGGAATCGTCTATCCAGTGCATCCCAATATCTTGCATTCAGAAGCATGGGTGCATGCGCAGATGCGACAGTGGCGTGGACTCGAAATGACAGAGTTTGAGTGGTTTCATTGGTGGCCGTTCACAACACTCATTGCGCTCATCGCGCTGACGCTGGTCGTTACAACGATTCGTCGTATTCCGCTGCGGGTTGTGAATCTCGGCGTCTGGACGATTCACACTGGAATCATCGTGTTGATTGTCGGAAGCGTGATGTACTTCGAAACCAAGGTCGAGGGGGACGCGCCCGTCGCACGGCGAAAGATTGTGCTTTCGCTTGAAGGAGTTGACGCAAGCGTCGAGTTACTCGCGGCGGTCGGGTCAAGTGCGACGATTGGAGAAGGGGCAGACGCGCTGCGCGTCGAAGTTGCGCAGATCGATCCCGCATGGGAGTTGCTGTCGGGGCCAGATGCTGGCAAGCGCGCATACAGCGTCAATCTCTCTGTGGCAGACTCATCGCGGCAGTTCACGCGTCAGCTGATTGCGAACTACCCGCAATACACCGAAGACATCATCTTCACGAATGACCCACAGAAGCCGATGCAGCGCGCGATCAAGGCGACTGGCAGCGCTCTGGTTGAGCCGCGCCTTTCGGCAGTGCTTGAATACGAGAGTCAGAGGTACTTCTATGTGCGCAATGACCTCGTGAAGGCTTGGGCGCTCTATGTGCGACCGCTAGGAGCATCGACATGGGTTGAGCGTCCGATGGCTGGCGTTCCGCTTTACAACGATTCGGTCGGATCGCGTGATGATGTTTTCGAAACTCCCGGCGCGCCTCTCATTCCGCTGCATGCCCTCAATGTCGCGGTGCCTGCAGTCGCGGCCAACGATCCATGTCCTGATGTCACATTTTCAGTCAGCGGTTACTTGCGATATGCGCAAACGCGTTCGCGACTCGTCGATGGTGGTGCGCAGGCGCCGTTCAATCCATCGGCCTCAATCGAGGTCTCGGGAGCTGAGGGAGCGCGCCAAACCTATCGGCTCGTCGCGCTTGATCCCGCTCGGTCGAGTGGCGACGAGGGACTCATTCGCATGGTCGCGATCGAGCGTGAAGAGCAATTCACTGAGTTGCAAGGAAGTGCCCAATTGCACATCGTGGTTCCGTCGGCTGGCATCGATGTGATTGAGTTGGTTGGAAAGCCGCAACCTGCAGGCGACGCTACGTTCATCTCGATTGGCCCAGTTGATGCGGGGTATGGATACCGCGTGCTTGCGGCGCAGGATGAATTGCCCGTTGGATCGCGCACTGCGAGCGTGTTGGTCGTCGACATCAAGACGCCGACAGCCACGATTCGTCGGTGGGTCTTTGACGATGCCACGCTCACGCGCGATGTTCCAGCGGACGCAGCGGGGCACGGTGTGCCTGTTGCTCCCGACGGCAGCGTGCAGATGGAATACAAGCGCGGCGGGGGGCGGGCGATTTTGACATTGGTGGTCGGGCCAGCGCGCGATCAATTGCGCATCATCACTGCGATCGGTGAGAGCGCTGCGAAGGTGCAGCCAGTCGTTGTTGATTCGCCCATCACACTTCCTGCGGGGTTGACGTTGCGGGTGACGTCGTTCATTGCGAACTCGATTGTCGAGACGCGACCGATGGCAATTCCAGACGAACAGCGCATGCGCGATGCACGCGAACTCTTCGCGCAAGTCTTGGTGAATGTGCCAAGCGGATCGTCGCAGTGGATGGAATTCAGCCCATACGCAGTTGATGACTTTCGCTTTGCACTGCGGCGTCACCCCTATCACCCGATCGCTGTCACGCTCGCAGATGGTCGCGCGATCGAACTGCTCTTTTCACGCAGACGATTGCCACTCAACACAGAAGTGGCGCTCGAAGAATTCGTGTTGACGAGCCACGAGGGTGGATACACCGGCGAAGGTGGCACGATTCGCGACTACACCAGTTTGGTGCGCTTTCGTGATGGCGGGAGTAGCGCCGCATGGGGGGATCCAACGTCGGTGAGCGTGAACAGTCCGATCGAACACGACGGGCTCTGGTACTTCCAGGCGCAGTGGGATCCGCCAGAGCCTCCGACTTCTGCAGAGGATCGCGGATCGATGGGATTGAATTACACGGTGCTCGGTGTTGGCAATCGCAATGGCGTCTACACGCAGTTGGCGGGGTGCATCATCGCGGTGGCTGGAATGATTTTCGCGTTCTATGTCAAGCCTGTGCTCATTCGACGCAAGGGCGAGCAGGTACGCCGTGCCGCCGAGATTCGCATCGAACAATCGAAAGCGAGTGTGATGTCGTGAAGTTGCATCGTTTTGTTTACGTGATCGTCGCCCTCGTCATGATGGGGGCTGGATCATTCGAGAGTCAGATTGATCTCTCTCCGCTTGATGCGGTGGCGGTGCAGACCGAGGGACGGCTCAAGAGTTTCAGTTCATTCGCGCATGGCCAGATGGGGTTTGTGAGCGGTCCGCGCAGTATCAATGGACAGACTCCGGCATTTACCTATCTCGACATGTTGATGCGCCCCGAGGCGTACCACGATGCGGATGTGATCTTTGTGAAGGGGACAATTGTGCGAGCCCCCATTGCGCAAGCGCTCTTGCAGGGCGATCCAAGCCTGAGTGCTCGCATGGATGTGTTCATGAAGACGGGATTGATCTCAGAAGAACTGTTGAGCCGTCCTGCGCTCGAGCCCGTGCTTCGCGCGTTGCAGTCAGATTTGCTGAGGACGGCCAAGGCCATGGACGCTGTGCGCGCTGCGCGCACGGTGATGAGTCCTGAGTTCTTGCTTGACCGTTTGCGCATTGTTCCTGCGAGCGCGAGCGATAAGGATCAGCGTTGGTCGTCGATGCGCGACGTGATGTTGCTCGCGGCTGACCCTGCCGCGGTCAAGGCGGCGGGTGCGACGGCGCAGCCGATTGCTGGGCTCGACGAAGAAAAGCAGCGAGCATGCGCGAACGCATGGAAGTCACTCGTCGAAGGATGGACCAACAATAACGCCGCCGAAGTCGATCGTTCGATCGCTGTGCTCGCAGAGGTGCTTCGCTCGATGAATCCTGCGGTGTATCCAGACGCAAGTCGGTTGCAGTGGGAGTCGTGGTACTTCGCCAACGGCAATCTCGCGTCGATCTGGCTCGTCTATGCGGTGAGCGTGATTCTGTTGTTGCTTGGGATTGTCTACCGCTGGAAATCTGCGCGCGTGGCGGGGCTTGCGGTGTTTGGCGTTGCATTCCTGATGCAATGCGCGGCGCTCGGATTGCGCTGGTGGATCTCTTCGCGGTGGCCCAACGCGAACATGTTTGAAGCGGTCACGACTGCGGCGTGGTTTGGTGGATGCGCGGCGGTCATTCTTGAGATTGCGCTGCGTCGCCGCGCTGCGGCAGGAATGTTCGCCCTCGCGAGCGGATTCTCGAGCGCGATCGCGTTGATGGCGGCGCATTTCTTGCCTGTGCAACTCAATGCGCAGATCTCAAACATGATGCCGGTGCTGCATGACGTTTGGCTCTACATCCACACCAACGTGATCATCTTCTCGTACTGCTTGATCTTCATGGCGGCGGTGAGCGCGGCGCTCTATCTCGTCTATCGCCTCTTGGGCGGCAAACCCGTCTTTGCGCGCGTTGGCGGCGGTGGGGCGCTGGCGATTGGTGATGAGCGCACAGTGCGCGGCGAGAAACTCGGAGAGGTGCTCGACGGCGTCACAATGCTGTTGATGAAACTCTCATTCGTGCTCTTGTGGACTGGCATCGTGATGGGCGCGATCTGGGCAGATCACTCATGGGGGCGCCCGTGGGGATGGGATCCGAAAGAAGTCTTCGCGCTGAACACATTCGTTGTGTTTGCGGTGCTCGTGCACGTGCGCTACCGAGTCAAAGACAAAGGTCTTTGGACGGCGATCCTCGCGGTGATCGGTGCGGGTGTGATGCTCTTCAATTGGATCGTGATCAACTTCATTATCACGGGACTGCACTCATACGCGTGATGGTCGCTTGGCAGTGCGCGGGCGCGAGGCCTTCACCGCAACTGGGGCGACTCCACCGTACGAGGCAGATTCGCCGAGTTCTTCAGCGATCCGCAAGAGCTGGTTGTACTTCGCGGTGCGATCCGCTCGGCAAGGAGCGCCCGTCTTGATCTGTCCGCAATTGGTCGCAACTGCGAGATCGGCGATCGTGCAATCTTCGGTTTCGCCCGAGCGGTGCGAGAGAATCGCGCGGTAACCCGCGCAGTGCGCCGTTGTGACAGCGTCGAGCGTCTCGCTGAGGGTTCCAATCTGATTGACCTTGATGAGAATCGCGTTGGCGCACTTTTCTGCAATGCCGCGCCGCAAGAACTCTGGATTCGTCACAAAGAGATCATCGCCGACAATCTGAATCTTCGATCCCAGAGTTGCAGTCATCGCCTTCCATCCAGCCCAGTCGTTTTCGGCAAGCCCATCTTCGATCGAGCGAATTGGCCATTTCGAACACCACGTCTCCCACATGCGAATCATTTCGTCACTTGAGACGACGCGCTTGGGATCACTCTTGAAGAAGCAGTATCCCTTCTTACCGCGTGCTTGCGCTTCGTTGGCAAGTTCACTCGTTGCAGGATCGAGGCAGATCACAATCTCTCTGCCCAAGTCATAGCCTGCGGTGTCGACTGCGCGCGCGATGAGTTCGAGCGCCTCTTCGTTGTTCTTGAGGTTTGGAGCAAAGCCGCCTTCATCGCCAACTGAAGTTGAGAGCCCGCGGTCGTGCAAGACTCGCTTGAGCGCGTGATAAATCTCAACTCCAGCGCGCAGGCCGTCAGCGAAATTACTGAATCCCCAGGGCTGAATCATGAACTCCTGAAAATCGACGGTGTTGTCGGCGTGCTTGCCACCATTGAGAATGTTCAGCATCGGCGCAGGAAGGGTGCGCGCATGCGTGCCTCCAACGTAGCGGTAGAGGGGCTGATCAGTGGCGATCGCCGCCGCGTGGGCGACGGCGAGGCTCGTAGCAAGCGTCGCATTCGCCCCCAAATGGGCCTTGTTCTTCGTGCCATCGAGCACGCAGAGCAACTGATCGATCGACTCTTGCGTGCGCGCGTCGGCGCCGAGCAACTCAGGAGCGATCAACGCGTTGATGTTCTGGACAGCCTTCGTGACTCCCTTGCCCATCCATTCTTTCTTGTTGCCATCGCGCAGTTCGACCGCTTCGTGTTCACCAGTCGACGCGCCACTCGGAACGGCGGCTCGTCCGACCGCACCGCCGGAGAGGCGGACTTCACATTCGACCGTGGGCTGTCCACGCGAGTCGAGAATCTGGCGGGCGCGAATGTCTTCGATATTGAATGGCATGCCACCAAGATAGTGACTTGCTCGTCGGCGTGGACAACCTGTCGGTGTGGTGCAGGCGAGGCAGATTTGCCCGATATTTGCAGAATGCCATTCCGTCAAGGAACTCTCTCGTATGCGCACTGCGCGGTTGCGTCTGGACCCGCCCCTCAAGCGATTGATGCGGCGGTGCTCGAGAAACTCAAGGCGAATTGCATCCGACCCGATGCGTGTGGAAACGGCGTGCCATCGACGAGCGGATGGATCGCGGGCCGACATGTCTTTGACCTCGATTTCACGCACGAGTCGAACAGTTTTTCTTCAGTCATGCTCGCATCACTGCGCACTGACACCGTGGGAGTTCCACCCGCCTTGAAACGTGCATACCGCGCGATGGCAGAGGACGAACTGCGCGGTGGAGCGCACAGCGATCGCGCACTTTCGCGCGCCGATCGAATGGAGGCCAAGGAGCGCGCCGAGCAGCGTGCGATGCAAGAGATTGGCGAAGGGCGTTGGCGAAAGATTGCCGAGCGACCCGTGCTCTGGGATCTCGATTCAAAGTTGGTGCTCGCTGCGGTCGATGGCGAAGCAGCGTTCAATCAACTCAAGGGGGTCTTTGCCGAAACGTTCGATTGTCACATCGAGCGCCAAGCAGCGGGGCGGCGCGCCGTCGCCGTGGCAGAGAGTTTGCGCTTGTCACGCGAACTGCGCGATGCGCAACTCGACGCGTTTGTGTCACCACCAGCGGCCGTTGCGACCGACGCGGAAGGGGCTCCGCGGCGAATTGGTGAGCACCCAGAACCAGCGTGGGCGGCGGGTGATCCGCTGGATTTCTTTGGGAACGTCTTTCTGCTCTGGCTCTGGTGGAAGTGCGACTGCGCCGAAGGGTTGGTGGAAGTCGACAGCAGCAGCGAGCGTAAAGAAGTTGCACTCGTCGCTGAGCGGCATGTCGATCTTGATTGTGCATGGGGAATCACCGGAGGCGTGAGTTTGCGGGGCGACGCGCCGACGAGGAGTCCTGAAGCTGCTCGTGCGCTCGCGAGCGGCAAGATGCCTCGGCGAATGGGAATGACGGTCGCTGCAGATGGACAGGTCTGGCGCTGCACTCTGCAGGGCGATCGATTTTCCGTCAGCGGATTGTCACTTCCCAAGCCCGTCGAGCCGCCGAGATCGATCCGTGAATTGATTGAAGAACGAATCGAAAGCGCGCTGCTCTTCGACCGCACCATCGGTGGGCTTTATCAATCGTTCTTGCGCGACCGACTCGGCAACGATTGGAAGGCGATGCGCGCGAGCATGAGCGGATGGATTCGCGAGCGTGCTGCGGGGCGTGTTGTCGTTGCCAAAGGTGGCAGTGGCGTCGTAGGTGCCGCACTCTCAGTCGGACAGTGATGCGCGGTGCGCTTGGCGCGCTGCGGTCACGAATGCGCGAATAAGCGATGCATCCTTGATGCCGCGCGCACTCTCAACACCGCTCGAGACGTCGACTCCCGCGGGGCGGACAATCTCGATGGCGCGTGCAACGCTGTCGGGGGTGAGTCCTCCTGCGAGAATCAGCGGTTTTTTCAGCAGTGCGCGCACGGCCGCAAGTTCTTCGAGCCACGCGTGGTTGTGCGCGCTGCCAGATCCTGGCGAGGCGCCATCCACGAGAATTGCATCGATCGTCGGGTTGGAATCCCACGCAAGAATGTCTGCGGCGCACCCGTGCAGTGCCTTGATGGTGTAGCGGTGCGTGGGCGCTGCGATGGGCTCAACCATCTCTGCGATCACTTGCGCAGACTCACTTCCGTGAAACTGGATTCCGCCGCACCACTGGGCGCGCTGTGCCTCGTCGAGCGGAGCGTCGCGCACAACCGCGATGCATTTGACCTGAGGTGGCAACGCCACGTAGATCGCGCAGGCTTCATTGAACGAGATCGTGCGCGGACTGTCTGCAGCGAGCACAACGCCCACGGCATCAGCGCCTGATTCGGCGCAGATGCGTGCCATCTCTGCCGTGCGGATGCCGCAAATCTTGACGAACAAACTCACGACTGCGGCGCTCCATCAAGTTCTTGAAGCAGCGCGCGCCCTTGCGCAAGAACGTCCTCGGTCGGCGCAGGTTGCGCAGCGAACAACGCGGCCAGAATCTCACGCGCTCGGGTCGGTGCATTCAGTCGGCGCGCGTGCGTCATCGCAGCGAGCAGCAGTGCGCCGTTCGCCTCACTGTGTGCAGGCGCTCGCGCTGCGAATCGTTCCCACGCCGAGGCGGCGCCAGCGAACTCTCCGCGTGACCAGCGGGCGCTGGCGTCGTTGAGCGCATGACGTGCGTCACTCTCGCTCAGAGGTCGAGGAGTGAAGATGGATTTCGTAGTCACTTGAGCCTGCTTTGACTGCGCAGTGACTGAGAGCCGCGAAGTGTCTTTGAACCACGGGCTTGCACTGT
This sequence comes from uncultured Singulisphaera sp., assembly GCA_964355975.1. GTDB lineage: Bacteria > Planctomycetota > Phycisphaerae > Phycisphaerales > SM1A02 > F1-60-MAGs104. The sequence goes on along the minus strand of CAYHFW010000002.1, from coordinate 80,437 downwards.
GATCAAACGCAGCGCGCATTGCCCTGCGCCGCTGCGCTTGCTTGAGCAGAAAGAAAAGATCGAACTCAGTTCGTGGAAGCACGCGAAGTCCAAGCAGGACAACCATCGTGGCGATTCCGAAGGCATATCCGAAGAGGTGAGCGCTGAACGCGATGCCTCCCTCGGCTGAAATCGTCGATCCAATCTGTCCAAAGAGGTCGAGGGCAGCGAAGATGAGAACGAGAACAAGTCCGGGAATCTCGATGATGCTGAAAAAAAAGAGCACGCGCACTCGCGCTCGTGGGCAGAGCGCCGCGAATGCGCCAGTCGTTGCAGCCACCGCGCCGCTCGCGCCGATCATCGGGCTCGGGTCGATCAACCACTGCCCAAACGCCGCAACAACCGCTCCCGCAAGATAGAACGCCGCAAACCAGAGAGATCCGAGGCGATCTTCAACCGCACCTCCAAAGATCCAGAGAAACAACATGTTGAATGCAACGTGGCTCAATCCAGTTGGGTCGTGCAGGAATGCGTACGTGATCAGCGTCCAGGGATGGGTGATGGTCGTCATCACGCCGGGATAGAAAACGCCGAACTCCATGAGGCGTTCTGCCGGGGCAGAACCCGAGTGAAGTCCGAGCGAGACGATGAGAAAGATCACGATGTTGAGCGCGATCAGAGAAATCGTCGTAACGGGTGTTTTTTTCGATGGTCTGTCGGTGCCCAGCGGTATCATCTTGCCCCCTAGGATAGGAGTTCTATGCCACTGACAGTTGATAAAGGTCTTGGAAACACAATCGCCGCTGACACGAATCTGTCGTTCATTGATGGGGCGAAGGGAATCCTTGAGTATGTCGGTTATGACATTGATTCGCTCGCGCGCAATGCGACATTCGAAGAGACGACATGGCTCTTGTGGAATGGTCGCTTGCCAAATGCACGTGAACTCGCTGCGTTCACCAAAGAACTGCAGAGTGAGTACGCGGTCGATGCGCGGATGTTGGACGTTGTGCGATCGATTCCAAAGACGGCTGCCCCGATGGATGCGCTGCGGACGCTCGTCTCGGCGCTCGCACACTTCGACGCTGAGGCGGATGATCAGTCGCCTGCTGCCAACAAGCGGAAGTCCACTCGCCTTGTCGCCAAGACCGCAACGCTTGTTGCGCTCTTCGATCGATACCGAAAAGGAAAATCACTCGTTGCTCCCGATGCGACCCTCTCGCTCGCTGGAAACTTCTTGTGGATGTTGACGGGCGCCCGTCCGACGCAATCGATGGAGCGCGCGCTTGATGTGTGCCTCGTTCTGCATGCCGATCATGGACTGAACGCTTCGACCTTTGCTGCGCGCGTGACGATCGCGACCCAGAGCGACATGTATTCGGCGGCGACGACCGCAGTGGGCACGCTCAAGGGTCCGCTGCATGGTGGTGCAAATCAAGAGGTGATGGAGATGTTGCTTGAAATCGGCGATCTCGCGAAGGTCGACGAGTACATCAAGAGCAAGTTGGCACGCAAAGAGCGCATCATGGGATTCGGGCACCGCGTCTATAAGGCCTACGACCCACGCGCGACCTATCTCAAGACGTTCGCAAAGCAAGTCGCGGCCGACACTGGCAACCTTCCGCTCTATGAGATGACGCGGCGCATTGAAGAGATTGTGCTCGCGCAGCCCAACATCATCGAGAAGGGAATTTTTCCGAACGTCGACTTCTATTCGGCGACGACCTACTACTCGCTTGGTCTTGATCTCGACCTCTTTACGTGCATGTTCGCGGCGAGCCGCATGGCTGGTTGGACTGGTCACTGCATCGAACAACTCGCAGCGAACAAACTGATCCGTCCGCACGCTGACTACACCGGCCCGCACGGACTCGTCTATCAGTTGATCAGTCAGCGTCCCGACTGCGTGACGTCGAGCACTTGCCCATCAGTCAAGACGGCGATGTCTGTGCTCGCCTGATCGAACGCGTCATCCATGTGAATCAAACGCATCTTCGCCCGCAGCGCAGGCGCAAGTGTGTTGAGGCACGCGATGGGGGTGTGCACGCGCGACTCGCTCGTCTCGTGCACGATCACATTCGCTGAGGCGAGCCAATCAATGTGGGATGGATCGAAGCGTGTGTCGCCGCTCCAGCCAAGCGTTGCGCCGCCGCGTGAGACTCGAAAACCACAGCATGGGATGAGGTGTTCAGTTGGTCGGGCTTCGACTTCGAGATCGGCGATCGGTGTGCGGTTGCCCGCTTCGAGAATGTTGAGCGAGAAATAGTCTGCAAGAGTCGCGCTTCCGTTCTGGTCCATCGAAGGGGCGAGTCGCTCCCAGAGTCGTTGAGCCACGCGCTCGATCGTGTGAATTCGAGGGGGGGCTTGGGGTGCGCTTTGTCGGGCGATCCAGTGTTTCCATCCAATGGTCTCGAGCCCGTTGACGTGATCGCCGTGCAGATGTGTGACCAAGATGTCCGTGATGCGCATCGGATCGAGGTGGATTGCACTTGTCTTCGAGGCATCCGCGAGCGCGCGCAAGATCGCATCTGGGCAGTCGATGAGCACAAGTCCGGTGGGCGTCAAGATCGCAGCGCTCGATCCGTAGAAGCGGTGTGAGAGGGCACTCCCAGTTCCGATGATGACAGCGCGAATCGACATCATCCGTAGGATAGAGCGCGTGACAGAAGTGGGTGCCAGATCTCGGCAAGCAAGTGGAATTGCGCAGGCGCAAGGGCAGCCATGTCCGTGCACGAGGCGGCGATACGCGTGGTGCGCCACACTCTGGATCACACTGCTTGTTGTTGCCGTGCAACCCGCGCATGGGCAAGGTGATTCGGCCTTTCGGTCAGCCGAAAATCTGCAGCGGCAGTTGAATACGCAGGATGCCGAAATGCGCAAGGCGTACTTCGCCAATTCGCCAATCTCTGAGAGGCTCACGATCGACTACGGCGGCACATTTCGATACGCCTACAACATCATTGACACGGCGCAGAGCCAAGAGCAGTTTCAGCAGACCTTTGATTTGCGACTCTTCACATCCATCGAACTCGACGGCGCCCATCGCTTTTATGGACGCTTGCGTTTTCTCTACAACGAGTGGAACTTCAATGGCACGCGCCCGAGTGGTCCCGAGTACCAAGAAGAAGGGTGGCAGGATCCCATCGGCGAACTCTATTGGTACGAGTTCGACCTCGCGGGAATGATTCAGGCACAAACGGGTGTGCGACCCGATTACAACTTCACCGCCAAGGTGGGACGGCAATATGTGATTTGGGGGCAGGGGGCGGCGCTGAGCACGTACATGTACGCAGGACTCTTCGATTTCTCATGGAAGGATTTGAAACTCACAACGATCATCGGCCAGACTGCCGGCCACGACACGATCGACTGGGATCTCTCGCGCCCTGGATTCGACACCGACACACACCGTCTGTACTACGGCGGAAAACTTGAGTACAGCGGACTGCCTGGGCATCGGCCATACGCCTACTTGCTCGCACAAAAAGACTTGAACGCAGGACAGATCGCGGACTTGCCTCCAGGGATTGGAACCATCCCAACGATGTTCAACTACGACTCGAGCTATGTCGGACTCGGCAGCACAGGGGCACTCGGCGCCGACCTCGTGTACCGCGCCGAAGTGATGTACGAGTATGGCACGACGCTTTCGGATCCCTTTCCACATGATGGGGGACTCGTCCCGCTCGCCCAGGATCCAACGCAGGTCTCGGCTGTTGCTGGAGTCGGTGGACTCACATGGCTCGCGCGCGATGTGCATGACACGCGCATCGATTTTCAGCTTGTCGCCGGCAGCGGTTCGCCAAACCGACTTGACGCTGGATCGACGTTTGGAGGAATCGCCCCCAACCATGTCGATACCTCGTTCAATTCACTCGGGTATGTGAACACTGGCCTCGTGCTCTCTCCGGACTTTGCGAATCTGTTGGCGCCATCGATTGGCGTGAGCACGACTCCACTGCACGGCGCGGGTGTCTTTGATGGCATGCGATTTGGATTGACTGCCTTCATGTTCAATCGCATTGACTCCGAAGCGCCCTTGTCCTTTGTCGCAGTGCCTGGCGGATCGAACTACGTCGGCAGCGAACTCGATTTCAGTCTGGAGTGGCGCCTGCTGAGCGACCTTGATGTGAACATTCGTTACGGGATCTTCCTGCCCAATCCTTCGGTGTTCTTTCCGGGGCAGGATGGAGCGCGTGACTTTGTCTACGGGGGAGCGACCTATGCGTTCTGAGATTCGAATTCTCTGCCTCGCAGCGCTTGCGGTGTGTGCAGCGGGATGCGCGCGTGCAACGACGAGTTATTCAGCGGTCGAAAAACACGATTCGAGCGAGTCTGAACTCGACTTCTTTGAAGCGCTCGAGAAGAGCCAAGTGGTGACCAACAACGATGCGCTGCACACCTTTTTCTTGCTCGCAGACAAGGAAGATCATTGGGTCACCTACGACGAACGTGTCGCAGAGGCGAAGAGGCGCGCGTGGTTGCCGGCGAGTTTCGACGAACCCGCCAACGAGAGCGCAACGGTTGGATGGATCGCACGCGTCGCTTGCATGCTGAGCGATCTGCGCGGCGGGTTGAGCATGCGGATTTTTGGTCCGATTCCTCGCTATGCGGTTCGGGAGCTTGCCTACGCTCAGGTTTTGATTGGAAAGAAGGAAACGCAAGGGTTTTCTGGCCTCGAATTCGTAGATTTCTTGACTCGGCTCGACAGAATGACACACTTGTCAGGAGCCGCCGTCCTTGAACAGTTGCCTGCGCAGGACGCGAGCAGCGGATCAACGGCGAAGTCCTTGCCCCCGATGGGCCGATTCGAATGATGGTTTTACAACGAACAGAAAAGATAAACATGCGCGTGAACCATTCGTTTTTCGTAACTGCCTCGGGCGTGCTGCTCTCACTTTCAGCGTTCCTTTCAGACGCAGTCGCGCAAGACTCGGCGCTTGCGCAGGCGCTTGATCGTTCGTCGTCGAGCGATCGTGGCGATGGACGGGAGTCGAGTGATTCAACACCGAGTGTGCCGGTGGGAACCATGATGCCAGGTGCGACGCCGATGACGGCATCAGTCGAGAGCGTTTCAGGGAAAGCGCGGTGGCGCTCGAACGCTGAAGCGCCGTGGCAGGAAGTCAAGGTCAAGGATGTCATCGCCGCTGGCAGCGAGATGCGAACGGGGCTTCGATCAAACATCACCTTGCGGTTTGCAAACGCGATTGTGTTTATCGATAGCAATTCAAACTTCGCCATCCCTGCGATCGAGCAAGGTGCAGACACCTATCACACGCTCGCGCAGTTGAAGAGTGGGCGGGCAGACTTCACGGTGAACAAGATTGGTCTCTCGAACGACTTCAAGGTTGTGACTCCAACGACCACACTTGCGGTCAAGGGAACGGGTTTCAGCGTTGCCACGGGTGCGATGACGGGCACAGAGGTCGTTGGTGTTCGCACCAATGTCATGGCCGCAATCGAATTGAAGTACGCAGCGACTGGGCAGACGGTGCAGATGTCGGGAGGCGGCGGAGAGGCGAAGAGTTCATCGTCGTCGCCCGACCCAGCCAAGAGCGCGTTGCTGGCGACCATTGGTCCTCCGCCGAGTGCCGGCACGTTTACAAGCAGCGGAGAGCGGGAGTCATCTGCATCGATGGGGACGACCCAGTCGGTGAGTCAGACGCAAGTCACCAATACGACTGCGTGGGTTGCCGCGGTCACGGCAGATATCGCCGCAGCTGCCAGCGGTGACGACGCAGATGGTGGAAACGGAAACAGCCTCATCGCGCTCATCGCCGATCTCACGCGCGTCGCGAGATCGCTCGATGCATCGGATTTCGGAGTCGTTGGGGCTTTCGATGGGATGACTGACGCGGTAGCGGCACTCTCTGCGGCACAGTCTGCCCTGTCGAGTGCACAGAACCACCAAGCCAACTTTGTTGTTGCGCAGCAAGCAACAGCCGCACTCGCGGCGCAGGTTTCACAGGGATTGCAAACTGTGAGTGATGCGCGCGCGGCCGCGGGAGAAGAGCGATCGTCTGCGATCGAAAATGCGCGCAAGGCCTTCATGATCTTTGCGTCATCTCTTCCAGGACAATCGCAGTCGTCAGGATCGGATGGCCCGCAAGGAGGTTCGGGAGCGCCAAGCACAATCGCTGAATTCGTGGTTGCAGCGCAGCAGGACGCCGCCGACGCGCGCGGCCATGCAAGTGCTGCGGGTGAGTTTGCATCGGCTGCAAGCGCCGATGAGACTGGGGCGCGGGCAGCGTTTGGAGTTGCGGCGATGGCAGCGGCCGATGGAGAGGCGCAAGCGACCGTTGCAACGAATGCGAGCCTCGCCAGTTCGGCAGCCGCGACGACCGCGCAAGAGTTTCAGCAGATTGTTGCGCTCGCGCGAGAAGAAATCGCTGTGATTCTGCTGCGCCGCCCACTGCCGTCCATCGCATCGAGCCTCGCAGACGCGCTCTTGAATCTTGAGTCAGCGGTCGCATCACTTGAGCACGCGCGACTCGCGCGCGATTCTGCGCTCGCCGCGGCTCTCGAGGCGCATGCGGTTGCTGCGACGAGCGTCTTGAGTGCTGTGCAAGCCTCAGCGAGCGCCGCGGCTGCGGATGCGCTCGCGGCAGCGCAGATCGCACATGATGCCGATGGCGCTGCGGCGACTGCCGAGTCTGGCGTTGGCAAACTCACGCTCGCCATCGACGCAATGCTTGCGGCACGCACAGCGCAGGAAGAGTCGCAGGCGAATGCGCTCGCGGCTTCTGCGGCGCGCGAGATCGCCGCTGCGCAGACAAGTTTGGCACTCGGGCAGATCGGAGCCCACCAGGGTGCTCTCGACATCGCGCACGGGGCACAGCTCGCCGCGGCAGGGTCGCTTGTCGAAGCACTCGCGCACTTGAATCAAGCGATTGTGTTCGGTGGATTCACCACTGCGCAGTTGCAGGAGTGTCTCGCGCGACTCGAAGCGGGGGATCTGCAAGGGGCGAATTCTGCAGCGCAAAGTGCAGATTCATACGCAACGCAGACGGTGAATGAATCAGATGCCACGGCGGTATCCGCCAGTCAAGGTGCCGAACATGCTTCGAATGCCGAAGCGCAGGTTGCAACCTCGGTCGCCGCGGGCGAGTTCTATAACGCCGACAATTCCACGGGATGGCGTTCACAAGTGCTGCACGCCGAGGGCAATGCGATCGTGGCGCAGGGTGCAGCGTCGGCAAATGCTGCGCAGAGCGCCGCAAGGGCGATGATTGCCAGTCTTCATGGCAGCGCTTTCGCACTTCAGTTTGAGGGAAGCGAGGCTGCCACTGCTGCGCTCGACGCAGTTGCGCGTGCTCTTGCACTCGCAGCGCAGGCTGCAGGAAATGCAGACGCCACTGCGGATGCGCTCGGTGCCATACGCGATGCGTTGCAGGTGGCGCAGACCGCTGGTGGTCAGATCAATTTCGCCGACACAGGGATGGCCGCATCGTTGGCGCGTTCGAACGCAGCGGACGCCCAACTTGCTGCACTCGACGCGCGCGAGATTGCAGACAGAGCGCTCGCAGAAGCGGCGACCGCGCAGTCGGCGGTGGGATCAATCGGGCAAGCGCAGTTGGCGCAGAACTCTGCAAATGTGGTTGATCAGCATGCTGTGACTCTTCAAGGAATCGACACTCAGGTGACCGCTGCGCTCGCAGTGCAGGCCACCGCGCTCGCGGATGCGCGTGCGAGTGAGTTCGCCGCTGAGGGTGAACGCGCAACGGCGATCTCGCAGTTCAGCGAATCGGGTGCACGCCGTGACAGTGTGCTCATGGCGCTCACCGACATGCTTGGCTCGATGTCGCAGTTCGATGCTGCTCGTGCCCTTGAATTCGCTGAGGTGGCATCCATAGAGGCCGGTCGTGCAAGCGATGCCTCAGCGCAAGCCGCAGGAGCGAGCGCCCGCGCTGCGCTGCATGATCCAGTTGCTGCGAATGCTGCCGCACTCTCAAGCACGCAGGAAGAAATCGTGCGTCAGGGTTTCGATCTTGCAACTCCGATACTTCCACAGATGGCGGGCTCGGCGGGCGACGCAAGCCAGCACGCAGTGCAGGCGCAGGCTGACGCGATTGCTGCTGCTGGGTTCGCAGGAATTGCGGGAACGGTCGAGACGAACGAACTCGCGCAACTCGCAGCGCAGCGAAGCGCTGCGGCAATCGAACGGGCGAGTGCAGCGGTTGCGCTGAGTCAATTCGCGCACACACGAGCCCAGGAACTGCTTTCAGCCGCGATGGGCGCGGGTTTCGGTGAGGCTCAGTCGGCTGCGATGGGCGCGCATGGTGCAGCGCTTGGTGCGCAAGGTGCGGCGAGTGACGCACAGTCGATCGCTGCGAGCGCCATGCTTCACGCACAACTTGCGCATAGTTCAGCACGCGCATTTGGTGCGGGAGCGGTTGCAGACGAACGGCGGATGGCCGCAGAATTCGCGGCTGTTTCTGCACGAAACGAACAGGGGATTGCGGGGGGAGCGATTGCCCAACACAACGCAGCGCTTGCGAGCGTCTCATCGCTGCATCAAGACGCTGGGTTCACGATGGTCAATGCGCAGAATCAGATGAATGTTGCAGTTGATGAGCAAGGCGCGGCACATGGGTACTACGTGCTCGCGCAAGAGGCAGCGTTGATCGAGGACTACCGCGCGATCAACGGAAATGCTGAACACGCTGATTCGCACGCAATTCTGAGTGCCGTCGCGTCGGAGCTTTCGACGACACATGCCGCCGAGACGCGTACGCACGCCAACGCGGCGCTGCTTCTGGTTCCCCAGTCCGTGAATGCGCAGGCTGCCTACACGGCGGCGGTTGGTTCGGCGGACGGATTTGCCCAAGCGGCTCAAGATGCACGTTTGGCAACCGCCGTGGCGCGGGAACAATCTGAGACGTTTTCACTTGCAGCGCAAACGTTTTCGAGTCAGATCGCAAGCGCGCAGGCGACGGCCGCGGCCAGTTTTGCTGCGGCTGCGCACACACACGCAATCCAGCAGTTGAGTTTGGCCGTCCAAGCGCAGACCGATGCATATGCCGCTGCGAACTCTGCGCGCTCGATGGGAGAGCGTGTCTTCTTTACGCGCACCGCTGAAATCGCCGGAGCAACTGTGCTTCGTGCAGGGCAAGCAGAAGAGTTCGCACGTCTTGCGCGGGTCGCATCGGACGCGGCGCGGGCCGATACAAATGCAGCGTTTGCACTCCTCCCTGAGGGTTGGGAAGGGCAACAGCAACCGCCACAGTGATGATCGTCGCGGCTGTCCCAAGAACGCTCGCACTCTGCAGGGTTTGGAAACTCACTTCATAATGCACGCGTGAAGCAGTTTTCTTGGATCGCATTCGCTGTGGGAACCTGCGCAACGCTCATGGTCGCAGTGCTTTCATGGAGTGGCGCGCTGCATCTTCCCGAACTGCGTGCGATCGACTGGCGATATCAGCATGCGCGGGCCACCCCTGAACCGCTGAGCGATCAGATCGCACTCGTCGCGATCGACAACAACTCGCTTGATACGGTGGGGCGATGGCCATGGCCGCGGCATGTGCTTGCGCAGGCGCTCGATGAACTCGCGTTTGCTGGCGCGCGCACTGTTGCGATTGATCTTCTCTTGGATGAGCCCGATGCGCGCGAAGGCGGCGGAGACGACGCACTTGCGAAGGCGATGACTGGAGTGCGCACCGTGCTCGGCGCCGACGTTGGGCGCGCGCAATTCTCGCTCGGGCCCGAGTGGGAGGGGGCCGATGGTGAAGAGGTCGCCGAGGCGATTACGACGCTCTTGCGCGCACGCATCGATACCGATGCGGTCGAGATTGCGGATCGATTGCAACTCACTGGCGCGCGCCGTGAGTCGTTGCTTGCGCATCCACTGCGGTTCAAGGCAGTGGCCATCTGGAGCGTGATTTGGGAGATGGCGGCGGGGGGACCCGTGCCTCCGCTCGATCACCTGTTGCTTGTGCTGACTGGCGGTCGAGACAAACTGCACTCATTCGATGCGCGAATCTTGGTGGAAGAACTGTGGCGGCGGGCAAAAAGTTGGGAAGAATTGCGAGAGGAAGTCGCACACGCTGGTGAGAAAGAGATTGTTCGCGGCGCGCATCAACTTGAGCCACCGATCCCAGCGTTCGCGCGTTCGGCGGCGGGTGTGGGTGTCGTCACGAGCGATGTGTACGACGGTGACGGCGCAAAGCGTCGCACTGGAATTGTCTGGAGCGTGCCAGGCGGAAGGGCGCACCAATTCGGAGTTGCGGCGGCGGCAAAGCATCTTGGACTTGCTCCAACTGAGATTCGCGTGAGCGATGGATCGCTGCACGTTGGCGAGAGTGCATTCGAACTTGAAGATGGCGGTTTGGTGTTGGACTGGCCCACATCAACATTCGATGGATTCTGGGCGAGTGCGGGTCTCAATGGCGATCTGCGCGCGGCGATTTCGATCGGACGCTTGGTGCGTTTGAGCATCGAGCGCGAGAAATTGCGAGTGCTCGTGGCGGAGTGCGCTGCCGATCGCAAGGCTGTGATGGACGCCGACCCCGCGCTCAGCGCGCTACTGAAAGGTGGCGACTCGGACGAAGAATTCGCCCTCGCGTTGAGCGATGCGCGCATGGATGGTCGCCTGACAAAGGCATCCGACACACTCGCCCAGAAGTACCTCGCAACATTTGAGGTTGTTGCCGATGGCACAGCGCTGCTCGCTAGTGCATCAGAAGAACTGCGCCATGCAGTGGGGGACAAACTTGTCTTCATCGGTTGGGTTGCGACTGGCGCCCTCGCAGATCAAGTGCAGACGCCGCTGAGTCCTGAAACTCCGGGAGTGTTTGTGCATGCGGTCGCCGCCGATATGGTGCTCAACGCACATGCGCGGGTCATAGCCCCGAGTTGGATGGGTGTGCTCGCCATCCTTGCACTTGGTGGGATGGCATCTGCGTGTGCCGCACGCCTCCCAACAGGCTGGAGTGCGCTGAGCGCGGTCGTGCTCACAGGAACGTGGGCAGCGACTGCGGGCTCCTACGCATTCAACAATCTCGGGGTCATCATGCCAGTGGTTGGACCGATGATTGCCCCCATCGTTTCGTGGGCTGCTGTGACTGCCGCCGTTGCGATTCTCACATCGCGCGATCGTGCTCGAATCACGCGGCAATTCTCCGCGCGCGTTTCTCCTGAACTCGTTGCGCAGCTCGCGGATAATCCGCAGGCGCTCAGCGTGAGTGGACAAGAGCGTGAGATCACAGTGATGTTTGGCGACCTCGCGGGTTTCACAACGATTGCCGAGCAACTTGGTGGACCAGGAGTGGTTCGCACGCTCAATCTGTACTTGGGGCGATTGGCCGATGAACTTGTCGCGCGCAAGGCGTACGTGAACAAGTTTCTCGGTGATGGGTTCATGGCGTTCTGGTCTGCATTCGCGCCCGAGTCGCAACAGGAAATCCTTGCCGCTCAGAGCGCGGTTGCGTGCCAAGCAGCGATGGCACAGTTGGCTGGTGAGACGCCCAAAGATGCTCCCAAGATCACCGTGCGCCTCGGCATCGCAACGGGCATGGCAGTCGTGGGTGATTGCGGCGCTCCGCCGAAATTGAACGACTACACAGCCATTGGAGATGTCGTCAATCTCGCCTCGCGTCTCGAGAGCGCGAATAAGCAGTTCGGCACGGGAATTCTGATGGATGGAGCGACGCGCGCAGGAATCAAAGCCAAGGGTGGCGAATCTGCGATCAAGATCCGTTCGATCGGATCGATTGTCGTCGTGGGGCAGTCGAAACCGATTGATGTCTATGAAGTCGTTGCAGCAGATGCCGATCAAGCGTGGATCGACGCGACCGATCGTGCTGTTGCGCTCTTTCGGGCGTGCAACGTAAGTGAGGCGCGCGCATCGTGGATTGCCTTCGAGAAGCAGTTTGGCGAGTCGAAACTCTCACGCGCCTACCGAGAGGCAATCGAGCGTGGCGATGGCGCCGCAGATGGAGTCTTGCGACTCGTCTCGAAGTGAGCGCGGCGCTACAGCAACCGCTTGACCAAAATCGCAGTGCGGTCGTCGGCGGTGTTTCGAGCGGATGCGAATTGCAGGGCAGCGCGATCGAGTTCTTCTCGAATCGCTGACATCGGCTCATCGCGCATCGCGCGAATCATCGCGCAGACGTTCGACTCGCCCCAAAGAGTTCCCGCAGGGGATGCCGCTTCGTAGTAGCCATCGGTGAGAAGTACCAACATGTCGCCGCGCTCGAGTTGAATCTCTCTGGTCGTTTCCCAATCGAATCCCCCGCTCACGATGCCAAACGGCGGCGCGTTGCTGTCGATCTCTTCGAAGCGATCGTCGTTTCGCCGGTAGATGAACACGGGTCCCTGGCCTGCGCTAAAACATTCGATGCGGTGCGACGCAAGGTCAAGCGTTCCGATCCATGCCGTCACGAATCGACCCGCGGGGACATCTTGCAACAACTGCGCGTTCATCTCGCGCGCGATCGATCCGATCGGCTGGCCGAGGCGCGCGGCAACGCGCATCATCGATCGCGCTTGCATCGAAGAGAGCGCGGGGCCAACGCCATGTCCAGTGGCATCTGCGAGAAGAAAAGAGATGCGTTCTGGCGCCTCGTCACTCTGTGCGATCGTGTTGTTGCGCAGACCAAAGCAGTCAAAGGCATCACCGCCGCACTCATCGGCAGGGGTGCTGTGCGCCGCGATGTCGTATGCGGGATGCACGGGAAGCAGCGTCGGGAAGCACTTTTCTTGAATCTCGCGCGCAACCTGCATCTCTTCTTGCAACTTGAGTTTGTCGAGGTGGTCTTGAATCAGGCGCGCTCGTCGCAAAGCAATGGCGGCATGCGCTGCGAAGCCTGTGGCGATCATTTCGTCGTCGCCCGAAAACGTCCCACGCGCTGCGTTGAGAACCTGCGCGACTCCGACGAGTTCTCCTTCGTGATCGATCAGTGGAATCGCCAAGATGGATGTCGTTCGAAAGCCCGTCTTTCGATCGACCTCTGGATTGAACCGTGCATCGGCGTATGCGTCTGGAATGTTGAGCAGAGCGCGTGCTGACGCACACGCGCCAGCGATTCCGGCTGTGGCTGGGAAGCGAATCACCTCGTCATTCGCTGACGCGGTCACACCGTGGGCAACATGGATCGCCAAGGTGTTGCTCTTGGGTTCGTAGGTGAAGACAGTCGCCCGCTCTGCTGCGAGGAGATCGCGCATTGCGTCGATGATGACTCCGAGCACGACTGGTAGATCAGACGAGGCGCCGAGTCGCTTGGTGATATCGAGAAGCTTCTCGAGCGCTCGCGTTGGCGCCGAAAGCCCTTGTTCGATTGTGACTGGCTTCGTCATGCGCGACAATCAGGCTATTTCTTGGCCCCAGCCGGCGCCTGCGCCGCGGCCGCAGAGGCTTGGGTCATCTGCGGATAGAGCAAGATGCGATCGTGGCACATCAACATCAGGTCGTCCGCGCCATCGCCCGTGACATCTTCAATCAGCGCCTGACTCGGTTCGAAGACACGGGGTTCACCGCCAGAGAAGAGGCGGCTCTCGAAGACTCGAAAGCTCACTGCTGGCAGAAGCGTCTTGGACTCACTCACGCCGAGCACTTGAAGCATCTGCTTGCCCGCGTCGAGGACGACGAGGTCGGTCATCCCGTCGGAATTGAGATCGCCCACGCCGAGTTCGTGCGGAAACTGTCCGATGTCATCGGCGCGCCACGAAGAGAGCTCTTCGAGCTTCTCGCGCTTTCCGCTGAAGCGCATCACTCCGAATCCGTCATCGCCGATGAAGAGCAATCCTTCATCCTTTGTGCCAGTAAACGGGCCGGCGGCAAGTGAATGAAACTTGAATCCCTTCACATCGAATTCGTCGACTTGCTTCCACTTCTTCGCTTGCGCATCGTGCGCGAAGATGACGACCTTTCCATTTTCGCGGTCGCCCACGGCGATGCGATCACCCTGGCGGGCGATCGAACTGAACTTTGTGTCACCGCGCGGCGCATTGATTTGCTCGACGACCTGCCACCCGAGCGTCGGATCAAATCGCAGTGCGCGCACGAAGTTGCGGTCGGCGACAAGCAGTTCGGACTTGCCATCGCCGTCAATATCTGCCGCGGTTGTGTTCTGGGCATTCGCTGCTTGTGCAAGACCAAACTGCGCCATGTCCTTGCTTTCGAGAGTCTTGAATGATGGGGGAGCATTCGGCGCGTCGCCTTCTTTGGGAGTCTCGTGACGCAACATCACCATCGGCTTCTCGGGAGTAAAGAGAAGTAGGTCGGTGCGTCCATCCTGGTCTGCGTCGAGCGCGAGAATTGTGTCTGGCGCTCGGCTCAGTGGTCCAAGCGGAATTGTGACCTTGCCCGTGGTGGTGCCATCGGCGGGCTGCAATTCAATCGAGTAGTTGCGACCATCTTTGCCGATGATGGCGATCCAATGTTTGCCATCGATCTGCACGAGCCCAAGCGCTGTGGGGACAGTGCCCGTCGCAAGAGGCATCGTCTGTGGAAAGTTGAGTGCATCGGTCGAGAATTCGGTGCGTCCGACGACTCCCTCTTTCTCGCTGCTGACAAAGACCTCAGCCTTCGCATCGCCATCGATATCACCTGCAACTACGAAATCAAGGTCGCTGTAGGCGGGGGAGTTTTCGACGCTGACAAAGCCCCGGCCGGGGAGTTGGCGGAAAATCGAAACCGCATTGGATTCGGTGTTCGTTGCGAGCAGATCCGGCAGTCCGTCTCCGTTGATGTCTGCAATTGCTGTGTCACGCTTGCGATTTCCAGTATCGGTGAACGACCATGTTTGCAGGCTCGCCTCGCGATCCCCACCTTCTGTAATCGGTTCGCTCGCAACATTGAGCAGCACCACGCGCTTTGAAGGCTTCTCAACCACTGCGATGGCGAGTCCAGCCTGCCCCGCAAGTCGCACGAGTGCTGCGTCGCGCAGCGGAGGCATCTCGAAGCGAGTCTGCGCTCCCAGTGCGACTCCTTCTGCTTGTTTCGACCCAAACCATGCGCGAATCGGTGCGGGATCATCTGCAATGACTCCAACGAGATCGTTGATGCCATCTCCGTCAAGGTCTCCTGCGAGGAGTGCTGCGATGTTTCCACTTCCAGCGCTCACTTCGACCGGCGTTCCAAGGTCCGATCCAGTGAATGGCCAAATCTGGATGCGCCCGTTCGCGACCCCAATGAGTTCTGGCTTCTCATCACCAATGAGATTGGCGATGGCAATGGCATCGGGGTTCGCTGAGAGTCCCTTGACTGTGTGCTTGCGGGCGATTTCGAAGACGCCGGGTGCAGACTGCCGCATGAAGACGAGTTTGCCGGCCCTTGCGGAGTAAATGAAATCCATTCGCTTGTCGCCGTCGAAGTCGATCGGCAGGACGGCGCCGACTTCATCCGAGACTGGAACTTCGACGCGGCGAAAGCGCCAGTGCTGTGGAATCTCATTCACGCTCGATGTCGGAGGTGGCTCATCGGTGGGCTTTGCGCCGACTTTCTGATAGAGGACATCAATGCGGCTATTGCGATTGTTGATCGCGATGAGGTCGATCTTTCCATCGCTGTCGAAGTCTGCGTGATTGAGCGCGCCAGCTCCCTCGTCGATCTTGATCGCGTCGAGACCATCGAACCCGAAGTGCTCTGAAAGTTGATCGCCAGTCTGCGCTGGCGTTTGCGCAGCCGCAACGCTGATGGGAGCGACGAGGAACGCGGCGAGAGAAATTCGTGCACGATGAAGGGGGATCATTCGCATAGGTGTCTCGTTGAAGAGTTGAGGTCGTTATAGTAACGGCTTCTATTTAGGAGACTTCTTCGATGTTCACTCGCTGCACCTACTCGTTGGCCTCCCTTCTCGCTTGCACACTCATCGCAGGTGCAGACGACGCGGTTGTGGCGCCGACAGCACCCGTTGCAGCGGCAGCAGATGTCGTGATTCTCAAGAGCGGGCGAAAGATCGAAGGCGATGTAGTGAAGCGAAGTGATCGACGCGTCTGGCTCGATGTCGGTCCCGATGTATTGGTCTTTGAGATGAGTGATGTCGCGGAGGTTCAGAACGCGCAAGGTGTCTCGCAGATTCAGCGCACCGAAGACACACTCTTTGCAACGGCGTCAAATCTGCCCGAACTCTCGCCGCGCGAACACGCGAAGATCATCGGTGCGGCGGTGATCAAAGTGTCGACACCTGGAGGGCTCGGTTCGGGTGTGATCATCAATCCGCAGGGATACGCAATCACCAATGCGCACGTCGTGCAAGGCGAGACCAATCTGCGCGCGACGATTTGGCTGCCACAATCGGATGGCACACTGAAGCGCATGGAGGTTGAGGATGTCGAACTCATCGCAGTCAACAGTCAGGTTGATCTCGCGCTCATTCGAATCAAGCATCCAGATGGCAAGGATTTCAGTTGCGCTCCCGTTGTGCTGCAGGACGGACTTGAAATCGGGCAGCCAGTCTTCGCGATCGGAAATCCACTCGGCCTTGAGCGCACAATGACGCAGGGAGTTGTGTCGACGACTTCACGCAACTTCGAAGGGCTCACCTATATCCAAACTGATACAGCGATCAATCCTGGAAACTCGGGCGGGCCGCTCTTCAACACGCGCGGCGAGATTGTTGGAATCACCAACATGGGCATTCGTGGTGGCGAGTCGCTCGGCTTTGCGATTCCCGCTCGGTATGTCAAAGACTTTGTGCGCAACCGCGAGGCCTTCGCCTTCGATCGCAACAATCCGAATTCTGGAAACAACTACCTGAAGCCGCCGCCGCGCAAAGATTTTCAGAATCCACCGCAGGTCAAAGACGCAAGCGGCGGCTGATCGAAGACTCAACCGCGTTTCGAGATATCGCACATTCACTTGAAGGAGTACATGATGGCACGAGTACGAATTGACTCTGGGCTTGTTCTTGTCGCGACACTTGGATGCGTGAGTGTTCTCGCACCAATTGCGCTCGGGGATGGCGTCGACTTTGCCGCGCTCGCGCCAAAGGGAAGCGCACTCGTCGTGAGCGCGAAGGATGTGCACTCCACAGTTGCTCGCATTGGAGCATCGCCCCTTGGGCAGATTTTTGAAGCGCCCGAGATCGCAGCAGTTGCGAAGGAACGCCGCGAGGCTGCGGCAAAGAAGCGTGCGGCAGAGTTGCAGAGACTCGGAGTCGACGCAACCGAAGTGCCATTGCCAGGCCCAGCGGGATTGTCGCTGTTTGTCGAGCACAATGAAGAACTCGATGCGCCCGAGCTCGGGCTTCTGCTCTGGGCGGACTACGCGGACCGCGCTGACCTCGCCGGAAAGATATTCGCCGCTCTCATCGCTGAGATGGAAAAGGGGGCAGGAGCGCCGTTCGAGCAAGTCGAAATTCAAGGCGGCGCGAAGGCAACGCGCGTGACTCTGCCATCAGAATCAGAAGAGTTGGATCCGAGCGATCCGCAGCCTCCAAGCCGCAGGCGCCCTCGGGGCATGGATGCGCTTGGAGAGATCGTTGCGCTTCCTGAAGCGCTCTACTTTGTTCGTGTTGGCACACAGTTCTTTGCATCGAGCACAGTGCCGACTCTTGAAGAGGCGATCGCCGCCGCGAATGGAAAGGGTGCAAGCGCGCTCGCGCAATCTGCCGACTGGCAAGGGGTCAATGGAGTGATTGGCGACAATGACATGGCTGCTGTCCTGCTTGTTGCGCCACTTCAAGAACTGCTCGAGCCCGTCTGGGCAGGACCGCTTGGCGAATTGCCGATCGTGCTCAAGAAAATGTTTGGCGATGTACGTGCGATTGCGCTTGGCCTGCGCGGCGATGATGCGCAGTCGATGCTGACTCTCTCTGCTGCTGCGTACATCCCAGGAGAAAAGATTGGGCTGATGAATCTCTTTTCTGAGGCGACTCCTGTCGAAACGCCGCCAGCGCTATTGGGCGATGATGCGGTGACCTACCAACGACTCAATGTGCGCTTCGGCGAGATTATGGCGATGATCGAAGACTTGCTTGCTGCGCTTCCTGACTATCAGGCGGACGCGGCTGCGCCGATGATGCAGCAATACGGCGCGGGCTTGACCAAAGCCTTCTCGTGCCTCGGACCAGGCGTCTTCACGGTCTCTCACGCCCCGAGCGGTGGAGCGGGTGAATCGCAGACGTTTACTGCCGTGAAATGCACTGATGAAACAGCGGTGAATGCGGTGCTCGCAACGATGCTGCCTTCGGCGGGGATGAGTCCGCGCGACTTTCAGGGACAAATTGTGTACGGCGGCGAGGAAGTTGGAATGGAGATTGGTCTCGGCGCGGGCGCGATGGTGATTGGAGCGCCGGCCGCAGTTGAGCAAGCACTTCGCACGTCGGGAGACCCATCGGTCAAGTCGCTGTCAGAGAACGCGCTCTACCGACAGTGTGCCTCGGCGGTTGCAACTGGGCCAGTCGTCGGGTGGGGTTACACCGATATGGCGACGATGATCGATCAGCAGCGCAAAGCATTGTTGGCGCTCGATGATGAGTTGCCAGATGCATTCGTCGCAGCGGAAGATGCGCAAGCAGCCCAGGATGGATCGTTCGACATCTTGATGCCTGTGCAGTTTGATCCTGGACTCGAGCCCGCTCTCGAGAAGGTCACCCACGCGATGTTGAGCCGTTATCTCGGTCCGCTGATCTGGGAGATTCGCAGTGAGCCAAAGGCGCTCACGGTTCGTTTTTCTTGGCTGAATCCCGCGGCTCCCGCTGCGAAGTAGTTGCGATCGCGTCGAGAAACTGCCGCATCGCCTGCATTGTCTGTGCGGCATTCGGCCTTGATTCGGCGTCACAATCGGTCGCAAGATCATCGTGACCAGATGCGCTGTCGGTGACCAGCGGTACACCCGCGGAGAGTGCAATATGCGCAACGTGCTCATGCCGCACAACTACGTCTTGAGCGCCTGCGATCAAGAGAGCCGAGACATTCCTTGTACGCAGTTGAGTGAGTGCATCGATGACACTTCGCTCGCGACCGCAGATCGCATGCAGCCAGAGTTGCGCAAGTTGGGCGAAGGGTGTGGCGGGTAGAGCGCGAGCGCGCAGTCGGTTGGCGAGCGGTTCTTTGAGCGATTCGTAGGGAGCGATTGCCACAACTCCCGCAAGAAACTCGGGTGGTAACTGAGCTGCGGCGCGCAGTGCGATTGAAGCTCCAAGCGAGTGTCCGACGAGTAAGAGTCGAGTTGGGCGCGCTGCGGCTGGGTCGCTCGACGCAACCACCGCGTGTGCAAGGGTGACGATCTCATGCACGTCGCGCACCCCGAGCGTTGTTGGTCCATCGGGAGCATCGCCGTGCCCTGCGAGATCAACAAGCAAGAGCGAACTGCTCACTCCATACCAAGGGTTGATGCGACGAAGTGAATCGATGCGCGAGCGGCGCCATCCATGAATGATGATCGTTGTGAGATCGCTCGATGGGGCACCGCCGCGAATGCGCCACGCGCTCTGGTTTGCCCCCCAGAGTTCTTCTTCGAACTGCAACCCAAGCGCCGCGGGATCGACGGCCAACTTTCGCGCGAGCGCCCATCCCATCGTTGCACGCGATGGCGTACGGGCATCGCGCACGATGCCAAAGACAAGCAGCAGCGCGGCGCAGAGTGCGCCGACAAAAAGGAGCAGAGTGAGTTCCATGGCAGATGTCAGGCTGAGCGGCAGGCAGCGGCGAGTCGACTTCCCTCAGTGCGGCGTGCGACGACAAACGCTTCGTGGGCTGCGCGCGTGGTGTCATCGGTGACTTGAGGAAGATTGACTTCGACGTTCGCGAGCGCACTCTCGAGCGCCGTGTGCGAAAATCGACGGGCGATCGTCAGGTCGCTCGCAAGTTGGGCGGAGGTGATGTCAGCCATCGCAGCGAGCACGACGAGCACACTTGTGGCAAGGTCAACGATCGCTGCAGGTGCTGCGATCGCCTCTGCGACGGCTTCATGCCAATCACCGCGCGCGGCGCGTTCTGCTGCGGGAATCTTCCAGAGCGTGTTGAGCGCGCGATACGCATTCGCATCGCGGTCGCCGAGGTCGAGCGCCTCGCAGCGCGCGGCTGCGAGCAGGTCGTCGTAATGTCGCAGTCGCGACTCATGTTCAGCAAACTTGGGCTTTCCGAGCGTGTAAGCGATCACCATCGATCCCAGCGCTGCGCCTTGAGCGAGTACGCACGCAGCGGCAGCGCCTCCACCTGGAACGGGTTGCTTCGCAGCGAGCGCATCTACGAACTCTTGCAGAGTCATCTCGGCGAGGCGCGGCATGGTCATGTTCGCAACTCCGCCTTCAGGTCGCTGACGAGAAGCGTCGTGAGTCGCGCGAGTTGCGGTTCGACTTCTTCGCGGCGAAGTGTGCGATCGGGAGCGCGAAAGCAGAGTCGCATCGTCGCCGATCTGCGCCCCGAGCCGAGTTGTTTTCCTCTCCAATTGCCAACAAACTGAATGGACTCGAAGAATGGAAGTTGTGCGCTTCGCACTGTGGACTCGATCTGGCTCCATGTGACCTCGTCGCCAACAACGATTGAGAGATCTCGATCAAGCACTGGGCTGCTCGCAAGCGGTTCGGCGCGTGGCACGGGGGGATATCCCTGCGCAAGGGTTTGCCAATCGATCTCTGCCGCGGCAACGGTGCCGTCGATTCCAAACAGGCTCAGCACCGAGGCGTGAATCAATCCCACGACTCCGACGGCCGTCCCATCGATTGTGATCGTGCCAGCGGGATGCAGTGCATTGGCAGCGTTACCGCACGCGCTGCACGAGTCTGTGATCTGCACGACGCACTGCGCATGTGCGCCGCGCAATTCGCGAATGAGCGACTCAATTGCACCGCGCACGAGCCGATAGAGAACTTCGGGCGAGTTCGCGGGGGAGTTCGACTCTGTCGCAACGAGTGCGATCGTGCGCCTCTCATGATGTGTCTTCTGTTCAATCCAGAACGTCGTCGCATGCTCGAAGAGCCGAACACTTTGGCTGCCGCGGTCGCGATTCAACTTGAGCGACTGCAAGAGACTCGCAAGAAGTGCTGGCCGCAGGATCGGTTCACCCATCGCGCGCTCATCCGCAACGCGAAGCGCGACAACGCGAGGAGGGAGAAACGCTGCCGCCGCGCGTTCTGATATCAGCGTTGGCGAGACGGTCTCGACGAATTCAAGTCCAGCGAGGCAGTTCTTCGCCGCGCGAACTGCTTCGACTGCAAACTGACGTCCCACAGGTCGAATCGAGACGACGTCATGTTGGGGAATGCGATCGAGGCCTGCAAGGCGCACGACCTCTTCAATCAAGTCAATCTCGCGGGTGATGTCGATGCGGCGGGGTGGAATTGTGCATGCAATGCGCTCTGCACTGAGTTGCGGCTCGAATCCGAGCACGCTCAGAATCTGCATCACCTCGCGCGGGTCGAGGTGGTATCCCGAGATTGCTTCAAGGCGATCGAGTCGAAGAGTGACACAGCTTGGCGGCGCGCATGCAGGGCCGCCGCAGACCGAACCCGCGAGCAGTGATCCGCCTGCGGTTTCGAGAATGAGAGCGACGAGTCGCTCGGCAGCGGCATCG
Organism: uncultured Singulisphaera sp.; assembly: GCA_964355975.1. Taxonomy (GTDB): domain Bacteria; phylum Planctomycetota; class Phycisphaerae; order Phycisphaerales; family SM1A02; genus F1-60-MAGs104. The sequence goes on along the minus strand of CAYHFW010000002.1, from coordinate 58,998 downwards.
ACCTCGGCGGGATGGACTCCGCGCTCAAAGCGGTAACTCGAATCACTCGCGATGCGAAGTGCGCGGCTCGTCTTTCGCACTGCGACTGGATCGAACGCTGCAGCTTCAACGACGAGGTCGGTTGTCTCATCGCTCACAGCGGTGGCAGCGCCGCCTTTGACTCCGGCAAGTGCCACTGGTCGTTCACCATCTGCAATCACCAGCACTCCCTCGTCAAGCACAACGGGTTTCGCTCCTTCGCCAATTGGAAGAAAAGTCTCGCCCTGCTTCGACGCTCGGATGTGAATCGCACCCGCAACGAGTTTTGTGAGGTCGAAAACGTGCGTGGGCTGGCCAGATTCAAAGAGCACGAAATTGGTGCAGTCCACAACGTTGTTGCGTGGAATCTGCCCGATTGCGAGAAGTCGTTCTTGCAGCCACGGTGGACTCGGTGCGACTCGAACGCCTCGGATCACCCGCGCTGTGTAGTAGGGGCAGCGTTGAGGTTCATGATTTGTGACTGAAATGGCTGAGGATGCAGGCTCGGCGGCACAGGTCGAGGCGCGCGCTGGCAGGACGAGCGAACGCCCGCTTGCCGCCGCGATTTCGCGTGCGAGTCCGATGTGGCAGAGGCAGTCGCCTCGATTACTCGTCGTCTCGATCTCTTGCGCAAAGTCTCCGCTTGCAAGTTGCTCTGAGTTCTCGCACGGAAACCCAACCGCAGTCAGAATCTCAGCCTGCTCGACTGCCGTCGCTGGCGATGAGAGATACGCATTGATCCAATTCACACTTGTTCGCATGGTCATCGCCAAGCCTACCGCGTGCGCAGGCGTGTTACCCTTCGCGCATGTCGCGCTCCAACACATTCAACGCACTCGTGAAGTTGACGCTCATGCTCACGCTGTGTTCTGCGGTGTGCTTCGCACTTGGATGCACTGACGTTCGCACGACCAAGATCGACACCGTGCACTGCCCTGATGACTTCTCAGTCGATGTCACGATTCTCACGGGAAACCGTGCGAAAGATTTGCCGCAGGCACATGCGCGCCAGGGAAAACTCACACTTCTCGCCGACGGCAGTTTGCACAGCGATTCGGGCGACAGTCTGAACTTCGCAACGCGCCCTGCGCCGACGCGTTGGCTCTACCAGCGGCAGATTGATGGACTCTGGACACTCGCAGGTGAACTGGGTTGGCTCGATCCATCCGCTGCGAATATCGAACTCTGGCCTGGTGGGGTGCGACCTGCTTCGGATGAGATCGTCTACATCATCTTTCTGCATGGCGAGGGGACCGATTGGTGGTTTGTGCGGCGATTCAAAACCTCCGAGATTCCAGATCCCGAAGCGGTGCAGTTCGTTCGCAGTCTTTGCGATCTTGCGTGGATGACCGACCGAGCTGCCGATCGCAATCTGCCGCATCGCTACGACTTTGGGCCCAATCCGTACGAGGGGTTTGCAATGGCGCCGCCGTTCTCGTTTGAAGAGCCGAAGCAGTGAACAAGCACGTTGCGAGCGCGTTGTGTGCAAGCGCGCTGGCTGGAGCGATCGCACTAACAAGTTGCAACACGCTGCCCAATCCACCGCATGACGTCTCGAAGTGCGGAATCGCGTTGGCAATTTGGTTGCGCCATCCCCAGGCTGCCCGGTATGAGTATTTCACCGTCGATGGTGGCGTCTTTCGATACGGTGCTGGCCGGGATGCGCTGATTCTGAAGACTTCGTGGCAGACTGACCTTTCGCCTGAAGAATGTGCACAACTTTGCGAGATCGCCAAGAGCGGTGGATGGTTCGATGTGAACTACAAGCCGCAACCCGCTGCAGATGGCGACATCAGCGCAGACTGTGCCGTGACGTGGGATGGGGGAAAGCAACAGTTTGTTGTGCAAGGAGTTGAGAAGTCAGTGCAGGATGCAACTGCGATGTTGCGCGCCATCTCGCAGCGCCGATTTGCCCCCGCACTCGACCGATTACCCGAGGCAGGATTGCAAAAAAAATAGGGGAAGTTTTGAAGAAAACGCGCTCGCGCGTCTGGTGCGCATCCGGTGGATAAGTACATCCCATTGCGAGAACATGGAATTTCCGGCGTGTTTTCAAGTTGCTGGATCGAAAACTCTTACTCTGTGACCATCCAACACAAGGAGGCTTCGATGGCAGAGAACCAATCGGATGACGGTGAAGTTGTGTGGCGCATGCGCGTGGAGCAGGCATATCTGCAACATCGCGAAGCAATCGTCGAGAATCTTGCACGGAGCTTTTCAATGGCGGCGATCGAAGATGCTCTTCATGAGGTCTTGGTGCGCTGGCTCACTCGAACTCCTGCGTCTGCCGCGATCGCCGAGATCATGCTGCGTCCGGCGTACCTATTCGTTTCTGTGAGAAGCCAGCTCGGAATTTTCGCGCGCTTTGAGCGGCGACGCAAACACTCAACCACGCGCGGTCTCAACTGCGGCGGCATTCTCCCAGCCGGAGAGACCCCAAAGGGAAGCGATCCAGCGCATGCCGAAGAACCAGTGCTCAGCGAGGCGCAACTCGTCGAAGAACTCGCACGACTGCCCGACGCGCAACTCGAAGCATTGCGCACATTCGCGACTGAGAATGTGCGCAGTCGCACGGCTGCGCGCGCCCTTGGATGCGGCGAGAGCGCGCTCTTTGTCAGGCGATTTCGAGCGCTCGAACGCATTCGGCTGCACCGTGAAGAGTGCGATGCGGTGGCGCAGGACGGTCCGTGCAGATTGCAACCTCACTCTCGCGCGCGTCGAGGAGTCGTGAAAAGCGCCGCTGAATTGGGAATCGCCTCCTAGAATCGCGCGTGAATGTCCTCTCCTGATTTGCTGAGCGATCCCATCATTGGAATTGATCTAGGCACGACGAATTCGCTCGTGGCGATTTGCGATTCAGCGGGTCCGCGCGTGCTCTGCAACGAGCGAGGTGAGCGCATGATCGCATCGGCTGTGCGCTACTCGAACGGAGTTGCCGTCGCAGTTGGAAGCGATGCCCGCCGCAGTGCCGCTGCGTTTGCGCGTGAGACTGTGATGAGCGCCAAGCGCCTGATGGGTCGCTCGTTCGAAGAGGTGTGCAGACTGCCTGGCATTGACGGTGCACAACTTTCTGCGGGCGAGCGCGGACTTGCAGCGCTTCGCGTCGGCGGTGCAGAGGTCTTGCCGCAGGAGGTGGCGGCGGTGATCCTGAGCGAACTTCGCAGGATCGCATCTCTGCAACTTGGTGTTCCTGTGCGCCGCGCAGTCGTGACCGTGCCTGCGTACTTCGATGATGGGCAACGACAGGCGACGCGCGATGCAGCGCGCCTCGCCGGGCTCGACGCCGTTCGTATCGTGAATGAGCCGACTGCAGCGGCGCTTGCATATGGCATTGGATCGCGTGGCCGCGCTGAGACAATCGCCGTGTACGACTTTGGCGGCGGAACATTCGATGTCTCGATCCTGCAAGTGATTCCAGATGGTGGCAGCGGCGATGGGGATCTCTTTCGCGTTCTCGCAACTGCAGGCGACACGCACTTGGGTGGGGATGACCTCGACTTCGTACTCGCCACGCACTTTGCAAGCGTGGTGCATGCGACGCCATCGCGCGCGCTGAGCGATCTCGCAGAGTCGACCAAGTGCGCGCTCTCGCTGCACGATCACGCAGATGTAGAAATCGAGCGTGTCGATGGCGCGCACGCGAAGTGCACTGTGACACGCGCCGATTTCGAGAATCTGATTCGCCCCTGGGTGCAGAGGACGATTGATGCGTGTGCACGCGCCATGCACGATGCTGGAACGCCGACGATTGACCGCGTCGTGATGGTGGGCGGCTCGACTCGTATTCCACTCGTTCAGAAACTCGTTGGAGAGTTCTTTGGCTGCCCCCCATACACCGCGCTCGATCCAGACTTGGTGGTCGCCCTCGGTGCGGCCGTGCAGGCCTCGGTCTTGGCTGGAGATCGACGGGATGTGCTGTTGCTCGATGTGATTCCGCTGTCGCTCGGCATCGAGACTGTCGGCGGGGCGGTTGCCAAATTGTTGACGCGCAATTCAATGATCCCTGCGCGCGCGACGGAACTCTTTTCGACGAGTGTCGACAATCAAACATCCGTTCGCTTGCAGGTCTTGCAAGGGGAGCGTGAGATGGCTTGCGATTGTCGTTCGCTTGCGACCTTTGAGTTGCGTGGGATTCCTGCGATGCCAGCGGGCATCCCGCAAGTCGAGGTCGCATTTCTTGTCGATGCGAATGGAGTGCTGCAAGTGACTGCTGTTGAGCGGCGCAGCGGTTGCCGAGCGAGTGTGCAGGTCGTCCCAGCCTATGGACTGACAACGCAGGAGATCGAGCGCATCGAGCGTGAGAGCCTCTTGCACGCGCGCGCTGACATGCATCAACACCGCGTGGTTGATCTTGCGGTGAATTGCGCTCTCGATATCAAGTGGATTCACGAGGCGCTGCAGAAGACGCGCGATGAACTCGATGCGCAGTATGTCGCATCAATCGAGAGCCTCATTGCGCAACTGCGCGCCTTCGTCGAACGAGGGCGCACGTCGCCGCAGGATGTCGACGCAGACGCATTCTTCGCCGCGAAGGAGCAACTCGATCGCGCGAGCATGCACTTGCATGAGCAGTCGATTGTTCGAAGTTTGCGCGAGATTCCCCGCGCACAAGTGAAAGGATCCCATGAGTGAATTTCGAGTCGCCGTCATTCTTCCCGCAGCGGGCCAGGGCACGCGGTTTGGTGGAGACAAGTTGGGGCAAGACCTCGGTGGGCGTCCGCTCTTGCTGCGCACCGTCGAACTCTTTACCAAGCGCGATGAAGTTGCTGCGATCATTGTGGTGGCTCCGCCTGAGTCGTTGGATGAGTTTCGCCAGCGCTATGGTGCGCAACTCGGATTTCATGGAGTGGTGATCGTGGCCGGCGGTCGCGCCGAGCGCTGGGAGAGCGTTCGAAATGCGCTCGCCGTCGTGCCCATTGAGTGCACGCACATCGCGGTGCATGACGCTGCGCGGCCTGGAGCGAGCGACGCGCTCTTGACGCGCGTCTTCGACGCCGCGCGCGTTGCAGATGCTGTCATACCGGGAGTGCCCGTGCACGCGACGCTCAAGCGCGTCAGCGAAGAGACATTTCAAGCGACTGAAGATGACGCTGTGGCCGATGCGATTCTTGGCGACGCCGGAAAAGAAGCGGTGCGTGGGCGTCGCGTTGAGGCGACGATCGCGCGCACGCGGGTGATGGCGATTCAGACTCCGCAGGTGTTTGCGGCTGATCTCTTGCGCCGTGCGTACGCGCAGAGTGACATCGCAGGGGCGACCGACGACGCGATGCTCGTCGAACAACTCGCAGAGCCGGTGCTCGTTGTCGACGGCGAGGCGCGCAACATGAAGGTGACAACCGTCGAAGATCTCGCCATCATCCGTTTGATATTGGGGCACCGCGCAGCAGAATCACGTCCTGCTCACAAACGATTCTGAACGATGTCGCGCGCGGGTGGCGCTCCGCCAATGGTGAGTTCTGCGCGTTGGTCGCGCTTGCCGCCTGCGCCCAGTTGTGTCGGACAATTTGGACACTTCGCGTCTTTTCGCTTGCGTGGCAGAAGCGTAAACAACACAAACCAGACTGCGAATGCGACTGCGATGGTTGCGATCCAAAACTGCCAATCGTTGAGGGGGAGTCCACTCATGACATCAGACTGTAGGTCAGCCACGCAGCGCCGTAGGCGACCGCGGACATGTATGCGAGTTGTGCGAGGGGCCAGCGCCACGAGCCCGTTTCGCGGCGCACGACAACCAGCGTTGGAAGGCACTGCATGGCGAGCACAAAGAACACGAGCAGCGATGCGGCCGTGGGAATATCGAAGAGCGCACGACCATCCGCTCGCGTCGCGTTTCTCACGGTTTCGAGTGTTCCGAGGTCTTCTCCATCAGCAGATTGTCCCGCCCCTGCGAGCACGAACACGGTCGTCGTAAACACTTCACGCGCGAGAAAGCTCGTGAGAACCGCGACGGTCAACTGTTGGTCGAGGCCGATGGGTGCGAATGCTGGTTGGCAGAACGCACCGAGTTGCCCAGCGAACGACCCTGCTTGTTGCGCGCGGTCATCGAGGCGCTCTGCTTGTGCGACAAGTTCGGCAGACTGCGTGGTGTCGGCGGGCTCGACCTGCGCGGCACGCGTGCGAAGTTCGATGCTCGCGGCGGATGGGGCACTCTTTGGATACGCGCTCAGCCACCACATCACCACAGCAATCGCGAGGATCACGCTTCCGGCACTCTTGAGAAAGACGAGCCCGCGGTCGATCGCAACGAACGCTGCAGTGCGCACGCTCGGAAGTCGGTAGTCGGGTAGCTCGAGCATCATCGGCGCGCTCGGTCCTCGAAGAATGCTCTTTCGAATGATCGCCGCGGTCGTGAGTGCGGCGATCCCTCCAAGAACGTAGCAACCCGTGAAGGCAAGCCCCGCTGCGAGAGGGCGTCCTGCAAAGAGCAATCCGGTGAGCAGTGCGTAGACAGGCACGCGCGCGCTGCAACTCATAAATGGTGCGACGAGAATCGTGGTGAGTCGCTCGCGCGAATCTGGGATCAGCCGCGTTGCCATGATTCCTGGAAGTGCGCACGCATGCGACGAGAGCAGGGGCATGAACGCTTGCCCAGGAAGTCCGAACCTGCGCATCACACGATCGACCGCGAATGCCGCACGCGCGAGGTAGCCCGAGTCTTCGAGAAGCGCGAGTAAGAAGAAGAGCAGAACAATCTGAGGCAAGAACACGACCGTGGCAGCGACGCCGCCGACGACGCCATCGATCGCGAGGTCGCGCAAGATGCCGCTGGGCATGACCGAGTTCAACAACTCTCCAACCCATCCGAAGATTGAATCGACGGCATCCATCGGGAAGGCAGCAATCCAGTAGATCGAGGCAAAGAGCAGCGACATCGTCAGGGCAAACACAACGAGCCCAAGCACAGGATGCGTAAACGCTGCATCGAGTCGATCGTGCACGCTCATCTCGTGGTCGCACGGCGCAGGCGGGTGCGCCGCCATGCGCGCAAAGACATCTGCGGCCCATGCGCAACTCGCCGCCGATCCAGGCTCGGAAACGGGAAGTGCGATCGATGGGTTCGCGCGCGCTGCACTGCGCGCAGCGAGCGCGAGTGCTGGAAGAATTCGTTCGACACCTGCTCCAGTGCGCGCTGAGATTGCAATGACTGGCACTCCAAGCAGGGCACTCGCAGCTGCTTCATCGATGATCAATCCGCGGCGTTGGGCGAGATCAACCATGTTGATCGCAATCACGCTCGGAAGCCCCCGTCGCAAGGCGCTTGCGGCAAACTGCAGATTGCGTAGAAGGTTGTTGGCATCGAGCACGATGAGTGCGCCATCGGGTCGACCATCGTCGATGCGCCCCTCGAGGCAGTCGACGCAGAGTTTGCTCTCGGGCATCTCGAGCATCAAGCTGTAAATGCCAGGAAGGTCGATGATGTCGAATTCTTCACCCGTGGCGGAGACGCAACGACCAACTTGATGTTCAACGGTGCTGCCGGGATGGTTGGCGGTCTTGGAGCGCAATCCACAGAGGCGATTGAAGAGCGTGCTCTTTCCGGTGTTTGGATTTCCAAGAAGTGCGATGCGCAGCGTCACGTGTGGGTCGATTCAATAGGAGTCACCAAGATGCGATCGGCGATTCCCTTTGGCAATCCCAGCCGTGTCTGATCGATCTGCACGATGCACGGTGTGCCTGGCCGACAGACGCGCACTTGGCAGGTCTCTCCAAGTCCCATCGCAGCGAGGAGGCAGCGATGCTCAGACGCCAGCGCATCGAGTGCCGAGCACTCGACCATCGCGCGTTGTCCGCGCGGCAGTTGACTGAGAGGAATTCGAAGCGGCGTCGATGCCATCGTGCAATGGTATTGAGACTCAGTCTCACAATCAACCGCCAACTGGCTTTGTTGTGAAAATCAAGCGAAACGGTGCTACTGCTGCGCTTGGCGGTATTCGTCCCGGCGCGTTGCGTACTCAGCGGGGCTGTCATTCACCGATGGCATTTCGCCCGCCTTCCACTGCCGATGGAGCCGTTGCAGATACGGCACACACCAATGGCATCCAGTGCCAGCGCCAAAGCAGTTCGAGAGTTGGCTCGCGACCGCGGGCTTTTCAACCGCGAGATAGGTCTGCAGTTTTCGCAGGCTCACATGAAAGCAAAGGCAAACGTGATCGTCTGGATCCATCGCGAGCGGGGGTTACTTTGCGGGAGTCGTCGGGGCAGAGGCTGCGGGCTGATTGGATGCATCCGCTGGATTCGTCGCTGGTGCGCGGGTCGACCCATCGAGCAGGACAAGTCGCTCTCGCGCTGAATTGAGGATGATCTCGACTGCAGGTTTCATCTCGGGGGATGCACTCTCGAGGCGAGCCTCGTATCCCCGAATGAGCAGTGCGACCGTTGCTCGGTCGCTGGCCTTGGCGATTTGCGCGGTGGACTTGTCGACCATCTTCTGTGCGCTCGGAGTGAGTTGCGCTTGCGCACCCGCTGCTGGTTGCGCAGCAGCTGCCGCTTGCGCAGCTGCCGCTGCTTGCGCAGCTGCCGCTGCTTGCGCGTCTGCTGCTGCTTGTGCGTCTGCTGCTGCTTGTGCGTCTGCTGCGGCTTGTGCGTCTGCTGCGGCTTGCGCGTCTGCTGCGGCTTGTGCGTCTGCTGCGGCTTGCGCGTCTGCTGCGGCTTGTGCGTCTGCTGCGGCTTGTG
>CAYHFW010000002.1:34156-50207 GCA_964355975.1 uncultured Singulisphaera sp. | reverse complement strand
GCGGCTTGCGCGTCTGCTGCGGCTTGTGCGTCTGCTGCGGCTTGTGCGTCTGCTGTCGCTTGCGCGTCTGCTGTCGCTTGCGCGTCTGCTGCTGCTTGCGCGTCTGCTGCGGCTTGCGCGTCTGCTGCGGCTTGTGCGTCTGCTGCGGCTTGTGCGTCTGCTGTCGCTTGCGCTGCAATCGCCGCCTGCGCTTCGGCAAGAATTCGTGCGCGCTCCTTCAATGCATCGGGTGGCGCGGGAGTCACGCGTGTTGGCGCGACATCGGGCGTCGATCGGGCGACTCGCACCGTCGTCGCGGCCGCGGTCGTTGGCACTGCTGCATCCGCCGATTCGTCGTTCGCCTCGGGCATCGCCAACGGCGCAGGTGCCTCATCTGAAGTTGGCTCTTGCGGTGCTTCTTCAGCGGCTGGCGCATCCTGCGTCTCAGAACTTGGTGCGGAATCTGGTTGCACCTGAACATTCAACGATCCAGGCGCTTCGATCAGCTGCGATCCTTTGACTGCCCAGTTCGAGACGCAATAGGGACCGACGAAAATTCCGCCGCGGTGCCACGGTCCTTCATCTGCATGTTCTGCAGAGAACGCGAGGCGCGGGTCGATCACTCCAGCGAGTTGAAATGCACAGTCGCTCGGCTTGCCGCGGATCACTGCCCGCGTGCTCTCGCCGTCAATCTCGACGCGAAAGTCATTGCCCAGTTCGCCACCGCTCGCGCTCACGGCTCGGCAAAGCAGGCTCACATTCACTGGAGAGATCTTGGATGGCTCAACCCGAAGCACCTTGACTCTCCACTCAATTGGTTGCCCGAGAATGTTGTTCTGCGTCGCGGTCCACCTGCGAAGGTCGGCAGAAAATGCGTCGAAGTTGTCGAGGTCGGTCGGCAGAATCGCAGCCTTCATCCCGAATCGCTCGACATACCGGCGCTGCACTTCGGCGACAAAGGTCACGGCCGTCGCGTAGGGATCAGCAGAGTCAACATTGTTCTCTTCGCTGACCACCACGATTGCAGCGGCCGCGCCAGCCTGCACTGTGGATGGCTCGACAACATCGGGCGAGACGACGACAACTGGGGCGACCTGCGAAGCCGCGACCGCACTTTGCACGGCCGCCTCTTGGCTCGCGAGCTGCGCCCGAAGCTGATCGATCTTTGCCTCAAGGTCAGCGATGCGCTGCTCGGCAGTTCGAAGTTTGGCGTCGGCGGCCGAGTTGCGCACAGCGCCTGCCGGTTGGTTCACGTCATCATCTGCCAGTGGAGCCTGGGCAAAAGTGGTTTGGGCGCAGACGATCACGCTGCTCGAAAGGGCAAGATTCAGGAACAACGTGGCGGGAGTGCGCATCGGGGCTATCCTAGCGAAGAGATGGATGATTCGAGCGAGAATCAACGATGACAGAACTTGGTCCCATCCTCGCATTGGTCGCTCGGGCACGTCGGCGATTGTTCTTGGCTGATCTTGCGCAGAAAGTTTCGCGCGGACTGCTCGCTGCGGGAATTGTGCTCGCCCTCGTCGCGATTCTTTCGAAGGGAATCGCACCCTGGTGGCAGGCGATCGCGACCGAGCGCGGAATGTGGTTTCCGATCGTCGCGGCCGCAGTGCTCTGCACAGTGGCGATTGGTGCACACGCCACACGCGCGCGAGATGTAGGCGATGTCGCAATCGCGTCACTCGTTGATGTGCGGCTGAAGTTGCATGACCGGCTCTCGATAGCAGTCGCGGTTGCAGATCGAACTGATCCGTTCGCTCGTGCAGCGGTCGAGGATGGACTCAAAGTTGCATCGGACCGCCGATTCGCTGAGGCCTTGCCGCGCGCACTGCCTATTGCGACTCCCAAGCACTGGTGGGGGGGTCCGCTGTTGTGCCTGAGTGCCGCCGCGATCTGGTGGTTTGTTCCTGCGCTCTCGCTTGCGGGCAACCTGCCTGCAGGGGCGCAAAGCGACGTCGACCTTCAAGCGGCGCGCGATGCTGCGAAAGTGCAGATTGAATCGCTGCAAGTGAAACTCGACGAGAATCCAGAACTCTCCAAAGCAATCGCGGGGGAGGACAAGGATCGAACGCGCGCGGATGAACTGACGGATGAGAAACTGCACACCCCTGAAGAAGTTCGTCGCGAGACAACGCGCAAAGTGAATGAACTCTCGAAGCGCCTCGATGAGTTGCTCGGCGGTGAAAAGGCGCAGCAACTTGAGGCGATGAAAGAAGCATTGAGTCGGATTGAACCTGCCAAGAGCGGTCCGTTGCAGAAGTTGGCTGAGGCGCTCAAGCGCGGGGACGCAGCGGGCGCCAAGAGCGAACTTGAGAATCTGCAGAAGCAACTCAACGAAGGAAAGATGGATGAGACTGCGCGCAAAGAACTCGCAGCAAAGTTGCAAGATCTCGCACAGCAGTTGAAGGATGCAGCGCAGGCTGGCGACGCACTCAAGAAGGCGCTTGAAAACGCCGGACTCGACGGAGCACTTGCCAAGAATCCTGCGGCGGCGAAGGCGGCGGTTGAAGCGGCGAAGAATCTCAACGATGCGCAGAAGCAGGCGCTGAAGCAGGCGATTGCCGCGCAGGACAAGGCCACAGAGAAGCTCGAGACGATCGCCAAGGCGTGCGAGTCGATGTGCTCGCAGTGCAAGAACGGTGGCAGCAAGTCAGGAAAGAGCGGCAGTAAGAGTGGGAAATCTGGCGAGTCTTCATCGCAGAGTGCTTCGAGCGGCGAGGGCAGCGCCGCGATGGCGGCGGAGTCGCTGAGCGAGATGGAAATGCTCAACGAAATGATGAAAGATGCCGAATCTGCGCGCTCACAGTGCCAGTCAAGTTGTGCCGGTGGAAATGCATCGGATGTGCAGTCGAATTCATCCCGAATGGGGGCGAATCGTGCGCGGGGGAGCGGCGGCGAGCGCACGAAGCAAGAGACGGCGACCGGAACGAAAGCGCGCAAGGAGAAGGTCGAGAGCACTGGAGGCGATGTCATCGCTCGCCAACTCGTCGATGCACCACCCGTCGTAGGAGAGAGTCGCGCCACGCTGCAACAACTCTCGGGCGAGATTGGAAAGGGGTACGAAGAGGGCACAGACGAAGATCCTGTCCCCGCAAACTTGCGCGAGGTGCACAAGCACTATTTCGGCGACATCAAGAAAAAAATAGACGCCAAGAGTGTGCAGCCAGCGGCTCCATCGCCAGCCCCAGTCGCTCCCGCACCAGCGTCGCAAGAGACTCCTGCGGACGGCGGCGCCAAGAAGTAATGGTTGAGGCGATGCGTCGAATTCGATGGTGCGTTCGCGCTGCGGCGGTGGGCGTGTGCATGCTCTCGGTTGCCGCGTGCGATGAGAGTGCGTCGCAGCAGCCTTCGCAGAACGCCGGCGGATCGTTCGATTCGGCGCGCGAGGTCGTCATCTATGTGAGCACCGACGAATCGATCGCCCGTCCCATTCTTGAGGCATTCGAGCGCACTTCTGGAATTCGCGTGCGCGCCCGTTATGACAGCGAAAACTCGAAGGCAACGGCGCTTGCGGCAATGATTCGCGCTGAACGAGATGCGCCGCGAGCAGATGTGTTCTGGTCAGGTGAATGTTTCGTCGCAGCCCAGCTCGCGCAGGAGTTGTTGGTCGAGCCCTGGCGCAGTCGGCGCGCCGATCAGCTGCCTGCACTTCTGCGGGGCGCATCGGGGCGGTGGTATGGATTGGCGCCGCGCGTGCGAGTCTTGGTGTACGACCCAGCGCGCACTCGCGTCGACGAACTTCCTGCATCGCTGGTCGATTTGGTCGATCGCAAGTGGGATGGACGCATCGCGATCGCCGATCCACGCTTTGGAACGACGCGCGGTCACCTCGGCGCGGTCGCTGCGCAGTTCGAAGCACGCGCAGCTGGGGGGTGGACCGCATGGGTCAATGGAATGGCGGCGAACCATCCACAGATTCTCTCTGGTGGAAATGCAGCCGTCGTCGACGCCGTGGCGCGTGGCGAGGCGCAACTCGGGCTCACTGACACAGATGATGTGTACGCCGCGATTGCGTCTGGGGCGAGTGTCGCGATGGTTGCGCTGAGGCAGTTGCCCATCGGCGAGAACACTGGTGGAGCGATGGTGATTCCTGCAAGTGTCGCGATCGTGGCGAATGCGCCGCACGCCGCGAATGCGAGTGAGTTGATGTCGTTTCTGCTCGGACAAGATGTCACGCAGTGGATGCATCAATCGACGCAAGGAACATTGATCGTGCCCGAACTCGCGCAAGTGCAGGGGGACATTGCGGTCGCCGCGCCCCCGCCGAGTGGACTGCCTCTGCTCGCTGAGCGCGTCGTGCCATTGCGAATCGATGCGGTGGACGATCCGTTTCAGTTCGATGCCGACGAGCTCGCCACCACGATCGACAAAGCGATTGCAGAGTTCATGCAGGCGTGTCGATCGGAGCCTCGTCAGTGAATTCGCCATCCGGCAGTGGTGCGCGCCCAACCTGCCGCCGCTCGAACTGTTCGCCAAGTTGCGCACTGTGGATCGCACTGCCGGGGTTGCTGTGTATTGGCGTGCTCGTTGCCCTGCCGATGGTGTTTGCGGCGGCACGACTGCTCTTCGAGGTGGCAACGCCGCAACTGCTTGAACCGTTCGATTCATTCGCCCTTCTCGTGCGCTCGCTCTCGTGGTGTGTGGCGATCGCGATAATCGCAGCCGTTGTTGGATGGTTTCCAGGTCGCGCCCTTCGCACTGCGGGCGTTGGGCTCTCGATGTCGGTGACCGCCGCTGCGCTGATTCCTGCGTACGCGATTTTCTTCTGTTGGTGGAGGGTGCTGCGTCCTGGGAATGCAATCGCTGACTACGCCATTGCGCACAACTTCACCGCGGGGCTGCGTGCAACAGTCTTGGGGTGCGCACTCGTTGCTTGGAGTTGGCCCGTGGCTGCGTGGATCTGTTCGCTTCGACGCTCGCCGAGCGACGAAACGACGCGCACGCTGCTCGAACTCGATGGTGCATCGTGGGCGCAGCGGCTCGCAGCGTGTTGGCGCGCAGATCGCGGCGCGCTTGCAGTCGCAGTCGTTGTGATCGCACTCGTGTTGCTTGGCGAGACGACTGCGTTTGACGCGGCGCAGGTCGCAACGCTCGCAGCAGAGATTCGTGCGCTTGACGCTGCAGGGGGGCAGTATCGAACGGTGTTGATCGCCGCCGCCCCCGCCCTCGTTTTGGCGATCGTGGCAAGCGCAGGGGTGGCAGTGATTCTTGTGCGCACGCTGCGCGACTCACGCGAAGTGAGCGCCTCGGACGACGGGATGTTGGGAGCGCGGCGATCAGAGAGAATGAATCGAAGTGCTGGAGCCCGGTGCGGTCGCGCGATCGCGCTCGTGCTTATCGTTGGGCTCACGCTCTCGCCGCTGCTCTTGCTCGCCGCAGAGTGCGCGCGGGCATCTAGTTCTCAGTCGCTTGGCGCGCTGCACGCACGCGGGGCATTCAACACGCTCATCATGGCGGCCCTCTCAGGCGCATTCTGTGCGCCCATTGCGCTCGCCGGCGCGAGCCTCATGATGTGTGGAGGACGCAGGACGATTCCAGTCGCCTTGTCAATCGCGCTCGTCGCACTGACCGCACCCGCAACGATCGTCGCGCTTGCCACAGCCGACTGTTGGCGCGCACTTCCCTTTGGAGGAGCGGTCTACGACTCATTCGTGATCGTCAGCCTCGCCGAGAGCGCGCGGTATAGCGCCGTGGCATTCGCGGTCGGCCTTTGGGCAGGCACTTCGCTCGCGAAGCCTCAACGCGAAGTCTGGCAGACGATGGGAAAGACTCCACGAGACTTCATCCACATGGGATGGCCGATCCTCTTGCGCGCATGCATTGGTGGCTGGGTCGTGACAACACTCTTGGCTGCAAGTGAAACGGCAGTCGCGGCGCGACTCGAGCCTCCAGGAATCGACTGGATTTCAACGACATTGTTGAACGCGATTCATTACCAAGATGCGAGTGGCGTGAGTGCGGCGATTCCATGGATGGCTGGACTCGCATGGTTGGGGGGAATCGTCGCAGTCGTTGCATTTCGCACGATCGGCAAAGTCGCGCGCGGTTCGTCTGTTGTTGCGTCGATTCTGCTCTGCGTGCTGGTGGTGAGTCAGGTTGGATGCGATTCGCGCGTGGACGAACCCCATGCATTCGATGAGTCGCTGCAGGCGACGAAGGCACTGCCAACAGACCTCGTCATCGGACGAGCGGGACGCACCGAAGGACGATTCGAGATACCGCGCGCATTCGCAATCGACCCGTCCGATGGAGCGCTGTTTGTTGTCGACAAGAGTGGGCGCGTGCAACGATTCGCGGCGGATGGCACGTTCGAGTTGGCATGGAAGATGCCAAAGTTCGACAACGGCAAGCCCACTGGAATGACGTTCGGCCCCGATGGGCTGCTCTATGTCGCAGATACGCACGAACATCAGATTCTCGTCTTCGATCGTGATGGGAGTGTGCGCAAGTCGATTGGGTCGTATGGACAGGGGCATGGGCAATTCGTCTACCCAACAGACGTCGCATTTGACAGAGATGGATTGATGTATGTCAGCGAGTATGGCGGCAATGATCGAATCCAAGTCTTCGACAAAGATGGCAAGGCGGTGCGAGAATTCGGGGCTCCCGGCGCGGCCGAGGGGCAATTCGCCCGTCCCCAGTCGATTTCATTCTCCGCCGATGACAGCGAACTCTTCGTCGCAGACTCGTGCAATCATCGCATTCAAGTCTTCTCGCGCGAGGGAGTACTTAAGCGCATTCTCGGCCATGCCGGCACTGGCGCCGGTGAACTTGCATACCCCTACGGAGTCTGCACACTCGCCGATGGTTCGCTCTTGGTCGCTGAGTTTGGAAACTGCCGCGTGCAGCGAATCGACGCGCTCACCGGCGAGTCGCGTGCGATCCTCGGAGGCGGTGGTCGCGCCGTCGGCCGACTCAACGCGCCGTGGTCAGTTGCTGTGCGTCACGACCGTGCATTCATCTTGGACTGCGCCAACGGAAGAGTGCAGTCGATGCCAGTGAACGCATTCGATGTGCTGCGTGAGAGTGATGAACAACCGCGGTAGTCTGTGTTCCGTTCATGATCCCTATTGGCTTTGAACGTCCGGTCGCACTGCTCTTGCTTGTTGTCCTTCCACTGCTTTGGTGGATGAGTTGGCACCGCCGACATGCGACTGGCATCGCGCGCGCATGGACGAGTGGCATCGTGCGATCACTGCTTGTTGCGCTCTTATCTTTGAGCCTCGCGCAGCCGTCGATTGTCCGAACGGGTGAAGGAGTCACAGTGCTCGTCGTCGCCGATGTGAGTCGATCGATCCCGAGCGATCTTCTTTCTCGTGCCGAGGCAGCGCTGCAGGCCGCGACGAAAACACCTCCCAACCGCGCAGATCGTGTCGGTGTGGTCACCGTTGCGCGCGACGCATCGGTTGCAGAGATTCCATCAGTTGGCGGCGAGGTTTCATTTGGTGGACATGGCGGAGAACTCGATGGATCGAGCCTCGCACATGGAGTGCGCCGTGCGCTCGCGCTTCTGCCATCCGACACAATGAACCGTTTGCTTCTTGTCTCGGATGGCAACGAGACCGCGGGAAGTCTGCGCGAAGCCGCAGCACTCGCAAAGGCGAATCACATTCCAATCGATGTCGTTGCCATTGAGTACAACCAAACGGGGGGAACGATTTTCGAGGGCATTCGCGCGCCGACGCGCGCGCGACTCGGACAGACTGCAGACCTCAAACTGTTTCTGCGCAGTCAGGGAGGGGCGACTGGCACGCTGTACGTGAAAGAGAATGGTCAACCGATCGATCTTGATGGCGCGGCACCTGGCGATGGACTCGCGGTCACTCTGAAGGCAGGCCCCAACACATTCGAAGTGCCGATGAGTTTGGATCGCAGTGGAGCGCAGCGATACGAGGCGGTCTTCGAACCCGACGCCGCAAGCATGGACGGCATCGTCGAAAACAAACGCGGCGCCGCGACGGTCTTTGTCGCAGGTGAGGGGCGCGTGCTCGTGGTGGATCAAGATGGCCGCGAAGGTGGCGCACTCGTTGATGCACTTCGCAGTGGCGGATTGCTCGTTGATGTTGTCAATCCAGAGCGACTCGGTGAAGGAATCGCATTCCTTTCTGGCTATGACGCCATCGTGCTCGTGAACACTGCGCGTCATGAGATTGACAACGCCACCGACCGAAGTTTGCACGCATATGTGCATGAACTCGGTGGCGGATTGCTCATGGTGGGCGGTGATCGCTCATTTGGCGCGGGTGGATGGATTGACAGCGAAACATCAAAGGTCTTGCCAGTGCAGTTGAATCCGCCTGCAACGCGCGAACTTCCACGCGGCGCGCTCGCGCTCGTGATGCACTCCTGTGAAATGCCGCAGGCAAATTATTGGAGCGAACAAGTGGCGGTGAGTGCGATCGATGCGCTCTCGCGTCTCGATTATGCAGGCATCGTCGTCTTCAACTATGGCGTGAAGGATGGCGTCAACGGGGCGGGTTGGTACTTCCCGATGCAGATTGTTGGAGACAAGGGCGCAGCGCTCAAAGCCGCGCGCTCGATGCCCGTTGGAGACATGCCCGACTTCGGCGCATCGATGACGGCTGCGCTCGCTGGGCTTGTCAATGTTCCGGCGGGACAGCGCCATGCGATCGTGATCTCAGACGGCGATCCCGCGCCAGCAACCAAAGAATTGCTTGCGAAATACAAGGCGGCAAAGATCACAGTGACAACGATCATGATCGCGGGTCACGGCACTGCCGAGGATCTGCAGAATATGAAGGCGATGGCAGAGTGGACGGGTGGCAATTTCTACAACGTGATGAATCCGAAGTTGCTGCCCAAGATCTTCATCAAAGAGGCAACGCTGGTCTCGCGCAATCTGATCGTCGAAGGAGATTTTCAGCCATCGGTTTCTCCGACGATTGGTGGACCGATCGAAGGCATCACGAGCGTGCCGATGGTGAAGGGGTATGTGCTCACCGTCCCGCGCGAAGGGCTCGCGCAGATTCCAATTCTCAACCGTACGTCAGAGGGGAACGATCCAATCTTTGCATCGTGGAACTATGGGCTCGGAAAATCTGCGGTCTTCACGAGTGATCTCAGCGGACGGTGGGGTGGCGGGTGGCCTGCATGGAGTGGATTTCAAGGGATGTGGGAGCGCGTCGTGCGCTGGTCGATGCGGCCTGCGGCGCCGTCGAATGTGCTCTTGAAGACGCGCCTCGACGGCGAAGAGGCGACGGTCGAGCTCGAAGCGATTGGTGGCGAGAGTGGATTGATGAACTTCATGCGCACTGATGCGCGTGTTGTTGGTCCAGATGGTTCAACATCGCCGCTCGCGCTCGAACAGGTCGCGCCCGGCCGATACCGCGGCACCTTCCAGACGACGCAGACGGGGTCGTATCTGATCGATGTCGGATTGCTCGACGGAACAGGCGCACGCGCCGGAGGTTCGATTCAGGGTGCTGTCACGCTCGCCTATCCACGCGAGTTTCGAACGAGCCGTGACAACGCGGCACTGCTGCGTGCAATCGCCGAAGAGACTGGAGGGCGCAGTTTTCGAGTGAGTGACCTCGCTGTCGCGAATCTCTTTGATCGAACTGGGCTCGTCGTGCCAGAAAGCGTGCGACGAATCTGGGACATTCTTGCCATCGTCGCGGCGGCGCTGCTCGTGATCGATGTCGCAGTGCGCCGGCTCGTCGTTGACCGAGAGTCTGCTCGCGACGCTGCACAGCAAGCATTTGGTGGAGCACGCGGCACTGGTGGCGAAGTCATCGCCGCATGGAAGAAGGCGCGCCGCGTCTCGACAAGTGCCCGACCAGTTGAGCCGGTGGTGCCCGATGTCTCAGCCACTCCGACGATCGCGCGAGGTACGAGCCTGACACCCGAGCCACCTCAAGCGCAAGATGAACCGACGGAAGAATCTGCGATGGACCGACTGCGCCGTGCCAAGCAGCGCGCCAAGGGTGAACAGAACGATGCAGGCGGAGGCGGCAAGTGAGCCAAGATTTGCAGGAGAGCCCGCAACCTCTCGAGTCTGTTGAATCGGTGCGCGCGGCGTGCGCTTCGTTTCGCCTCGTGGCAGAGCGCCTTCGCGATGAAATCGGGTTGGTCCTCGTCGGTCAGGATCCCGTCGTTCAGCAGGTACTCATCGCGCTCTTCGCCAACGGGCACGTGCTGCTCGAGGGAGTTCCAGGGCTTGGAAAGACGCTGCTCGTTCGCACGCTCGGCCGAGCACTCGGGCTGAAATTTGCGCGCATCCAATTCACCCCCGACTTGATGCCCGCTGACATCTTGGGCACGCAGATTGTGGTCGAGAGCCAATCCAATGGACAGCGCGAACTGCAGTTTCGGCCAGGGCCAATCTTTACGCAGATTCTGCTTGCAGACGAAATCAACCGCGCATCTCCCAAGAGTCAGTCGGCGCTTCTCGAAGCGATGCAAGAGCGCGCTGTCACCATCGCAGGCGAGACGCGCACGCTCGAGCGACCATTTCTTGTGCTTGCGACGCAGAATCCGATCGAACAAGAGGGCACGTACCCGCTGCCTGAGGCACAACTCGATCGATTCTTGTTCAAGGTGACCGTGCCCTATGCGTCGGCGAGTGATGTCGCAACGATTGTCGAGCGGACGACAGGGGTGCACTCGCGCGAAGCAGAGACCAAGGCGGTGTTGAGCGCACAGCAGATTCATGCGGCGCAAGCGCTCGCGCGAAAAGTGCTCGTGGCGCCGCATATTCAGGATTACGCGGTGCGACTCGTGCTCGCGACCCATCCAACGAATAGCGACGCACCGCCCGACATCGCGCGCATGGTGCTCGTGGGGTCGAGCCCGCGCGGCGCACAGGCTCTGATCGCAGGTGCCAAGGTGCGCGCACTCTTGGCGGGGCGGTGCGCGGTGAGTACGCAAGACATCGCAGCGCTGGTTCAACCCGCGCTGCGTCACCGCATCGTTCGCAGTTTCGAAGCAGAGGCGGCAGGATTGACCTGCGACGCGATTCTTGCGCAAATCGTGCAGTCCGTGCCTGCCGAGGCACAACCATGAGCGCGCGGCCATCGACGGGCGCCACCGCGCAAAAGGGGCGACTCGAAAAAATCGACGACCTGATTGATTCGCGCCTCATGGCGCGACTCGATCGACTCGATGTGATCAGTCGCAAGATCTTCACGGGCAAGATTCAGGGTGAGCGGCGCAGTCGCCGGCGAGGTCAATCGGTTGAGTTCGCGGACTTTCGCAATTACAGCCATGGCGACGATCTGCGGTTCGTCGATTGGAACATCTACGCACGGCTCGATCGTCTCTTCTTGAAACTCTTTCTCGAGGAAGAAGATCTGTCGATGGTGATCGCGCTCGACATGAGCCAGTCCATGAATGGTGGTTCGCCCAACAAGTTCGACTATGCGCGCAGACTTGCGATGGCACTCGGATACATCGGGCTCGTCAACAACAACCGAGTGAGCGTCTTTGGATTCGGTGGGGGAAAGATCGAACGACTCACTGGACTGCGTGGCCGTCGCCGCACGCGTGAATTGGGCACTTGGCTGCTCGATCGAACCACCGATGGCGATGCTGGATTCTCCGATGGAATGCGCGCGATCGCGCTTGGTGGACAAGGGCGTGGGGTGTTGCTTGTCTTGAGTGACTTCTTGTTTCAAGATGGATATGAGAAGGGGCTCGCCTATGTCGCGGGCCGTGGATTCGATGTCTACGCGCTGCAGTTGCTCGCCCCGCAAGAGATCGATCCTGCACGACATGGAATCACGGGCGACCTTCGACTCATCGATAGTGAGACTGGAGCTGAAACAGAGGTCACGGCAACGACGTCGGTGCTCGCGCAGTACAAAGAGTCGCTCGAGAAGTATGTCGGCGGATTGCGCGAGTTTTCAGTTCGGCGCAGCATCGCGCATCAAGTTGTTGAGACTTCACTCGATCTCGACACACTGCTGCTCGATTACCTGCGAAGGCGAGGATTGCTCGCATGACTCCGCTGCTCTTCGTCGCGGTCGCTTGGCTTGCTCCGCTCGCGGCAGGGGTGGTGGCGCTCTCGACCATCCCTCCACTGGTTGCGCTCTACTTTCTGCGACTTCGCCGCACAAAACGCGTGATCTCGAGCACGCTCTTGTGGACGCGCGCGACGCACGATCTGCGCGCGAACGCTCCTTTTCAGCGGCTGCGATTTTCGCTTTTGCTGCTGCTGCAGTTGCTCGCGCTCTTGCTTGTCATTCTCGCCATCGCGCAACCACAACTCGATCTTGGTGAGTCGAACGCAGCGCGCGCGGTCTTTCTCATCGATGCTTCAGGATCGATGAACGCAACCGATGGTCCAGCGGGAGCGACTCGACTTGAAGAGGCCAAGCGCATCGCGACAGAGCGCGTGCGAACACTGCATAGCGGCGGACTCTTTTCGAGTGCAGCGCCAGCGGTGATGGTGGTGGCGTTCGCCAAAGATGCGCAAGTCGTCTGCCCGTTTACTGACAATGCGGCGCAGGCGATCGACGCGATCGCCGCGATTCAACCGACGGATGAGACAACGGCGCTCGCCGACGCGTTTGAACTCGCACGTGCCTACACGACGGTGACCGATCCTGACAATGCGCAGCCCATCGCCGCAGAGCCGCCTGTCTACGAGCTCTTCTCAGATGGACGGATCGGCGACATTGACCGAGTGGTTCTGCGCACCGGAGAGCGGGTCACCTTTCACACCATTGGCGAGGCAACGACGCAGAACGTCGGAATCGCAGGCCTCGCCGCGGCGCGCAATCCCGATCGCCCAAACGAAGTGCAGATCTTCGCGCGCGTGGTGAACTGGAATGCGATCCCATATGTGGGTGACCTTGAGGTGCGCGTCGATGGGCAGTTGCGCGCAGTCACACCAAAGCCGGTCGAAGTGCCAGCATTTCAAGAGGATTCCAAGAGTGGTGTGCGCGTCGCGGGAGAGACGCAGGTTGTGTTTCCGTCGATCGCGCTTCCCAAGGGGGGAGTCGTCGATGTTGCGGTGACGACGAAAGATGCGCTCGTGGCGGACGACCGCGCGTCGGTTGTTGCCGCGCCACCCCACGCAATGAGCATCGCGATTGTTGGAAAGGGTGCGTTCGTTCTCAAGTCGCTGCTCGAAGGGATGTCGCTCGCAGCGCTTGATGTCTTTGACCTCGATGAGTGGGATCGTCGCGTCGCGAGCGATGCACAGGCTCCCGACCTCTACGACGTGATTGTGCTTGATGGTGTGATGCCCGCACGGCTCGATCGTGGCCGGTATCTCATCTTTCGCGCGCCGCCGGCGTCCGCTGGCATCGCTGCGTACGGCGAGAAGAACAACGCGTCTGTGCGCAGCCTGCGCGATGAGCATCCACTTCTGCAGTACGTCAACCTCGATGAATTGTTTGTGTCGTCGATGACTGCGGTGGCGCCAGGAGGAGATGCCGATGTCATCGTTGAGGCGGGTGAGGGTCCACTCATCTTGACGGTCAATCGAGGAGCGCTGACACTCGTCTATGTCACATTCGATCCCATGGATAGCAACTGGCCATTTCAGCGAGGATTCGTCAATTTTTGCGCGAATGCGATTGGGTGGCTTGCGGCTGGAGGCAGCGCTGTTGCAGATGAACCGCTTGCGCCAGGTGACATCATCACGACTCGCGTTCCGAAGGATGCACGCAATCCGACGATCCAAACTCCAGGTGGAGATGAGCTCGCGCTCACCGTGCCAGCGCAGTCGAGTCTCTCCTACGGGCCGCTGCGTCGAAGTGGCGTCTATCGATTGCAGTGGCAGTTGCCCGCGCGCGAGAGTTCATCGTCAACGCTTGCGTACGCCGTCAACATGAAGACGCGTGTCGAAGGTCGGTGCGATGCTGCGAGTGAGATCGTGTTCGCATCGGAGCGTGTCGCTGGAGTGCAGGGGGGCGGTGTTTCGAAGAGCGCCGCATGGCCATGGCTTCTGCTTGGCGCGTTCGGCCTGCTGATCTTGGAGTGGTGGGTCTGGTTACGACGGGTGTGACGATGTTGAACTCTCACTCGCGCTCTTGAGCGACGCGACGAGTTCATCATCGAGACCGAGGTATTCCCGCATCTGCTGGTCGTAGAGGTCTTGATCGCGCTCGCGTGAAAAATCGAGGCGCATTTCATTGATGACCTTCGTGCCTTGGCCGATCCATTCCTTCCACGTCTCGGCTGAAATGTTCTCGAAGATCCAGTTGCCGATCACTCCGCGCATCGGAGGCGAAGGCAGTTTGGTGCCAGCTCGTCCAGTGCGGCCGCAAACAAATGTCCCCGCTGCGCGCAGGCTCTCAGCTTGCCCCGTCGCTGCGCGCGCCACGGTTGGGGGAGTTCGACCAATCGAGATCAGCAGTTGCGCGATCGCTTGCTCGACCATCCGGTCGCCGCGCTCAGAGGCGACCTGAAACCCACGGTTGAGCACATCGACGGCCTTGTCACTCCAACCCGCACCAATCATCGCGCTGCCGCAGAGTTGATAGGCCTTGCTCATTCCCGCGCTCAGCGCGATCACCCGTTCAAGGCTTGTTGCAGCTTCGGCGTGGCGGCCCGCTTGCAGGTATGCATTGCCGAGGCTGAAGTGCGCCATCTCATTTGTTGGATCTGCCGACGCCATCTTCTCGAACTGTGCGATTCGTTCTGGAGTGCTCATGTCGAATGATCATAGATGTGTTACAAGTACGCCGTGGGCATTCCAGAGATGCTTCAGGTTTCACTCGCAGGACTCGACCTGCGCAATCCCGTGATTGCCGCCGCAGGAACGTGCGGTTATGTCGATGCGTTGGCAGATGCGATGCCACTTTCGAAGCTTGGGGCGATCACCACCAAGAGCATCACGCTTGAGCCACGCAACGGTAATCCTCCATGGCGAATCATTCCTTCGCGTGCCGGAATGCTCAATGCGATCGGCCTTGCGAACATGGGAGTTGAGCGGTTTCTCGCAGAAGAAGCCCCCAAAGTGCGTGCGTGCGGCACGAATGTCATTGCGTCTGTCGCTGGCCACACCATCGACGATTACATCGCAGTTGCAAGTGCAATCGATCAGTGCGGATCGTTTCGCGCAATCGAATTGAATGTCTCGTGTCCAAACACATCGACCGGTCGCAGTTTCGGTGCGGACACCGTGTCGCTTCAAGGGCTGCTCACGGCAGTTCGCCCCGCAGTGACCCACTGTGCGCTCTTTGTAAAACTTGCCCCCGACATGGTCGATCCGCTCGCGATGGCCGATGTGGCGATCGCGTGCGGAGCAAACGCGCTCACGCTCTGCAACACGATGCCAGCGATGGCGATCGATGTCGCAACGCGTGAGCCACGGCTCTCACGCCGTCAAGGTGGGCTCTCAGGTCCGGCGATCCATCCCATTGTCGTTCGCATCGTGCACGATGTGTACGCGCGGGTTGCGCGCAGCGCAGGCGTGCCAATCATTGCAGTTGGCGGAGTGCTCTCGTGGGAAGACGCCGCCGAATTCATTCTCGCGGGAGCGACTGGCGTTGCGATGGGCACCGCGCTCTTTGTCGATCCCGCCTCTCCTTTGCGCGTGATTCGCGGACTCGACAAGTGGGCGCGTTCGCAGCAAGTCTCAAGCATTTCGCAACTCGTGGGACAAGTTCGCCAGTGAGTGCGGGCTGGTCGCACGAGAGTCGCGAGCGATTCGACGCGATCGTCGAGTCGGTGCTCGCCGCGTTGCCCCAGCAGGTGCACGCGCTGCTTGAAGAGTCGCCGCTCATTGTTGAAGATGCGCCTTCGCGCGAACTGCTGCGCACTCTCGGCATCGATCCATCAGAGGATGATCTCTGCGGACTGCACACAGGAATCGCGATCACCGAGCGCAGCGTGCTGCAATCGGGAGAACTGCCAGATGTGATTCAGATCTTTCGCAGTGGCATTCTCGATGCCGCTGGCGGATGGGATGAGTGGATCGACGAGCATGGCGAAGCGCTCGGAGGGGCCGCGCGCGTCGAGCGCGAGATTCGAATCACGATTCTGCACGAGATTGGCCACCATTTTGGCCTCAACGAGGATGATCTCGAACGACTCGGTTATGGATGAGCAGCGGATGCGCTCAAGGCAGCGGATGCGCTCAAGGCAGCGGATGCGCTCAAGG
>CAYHFW010000002.1:0-34056 GCA_964355975.1 uncultured Singulisphaera sp. | reverse complement strand
AAGGCAGCGGATGCGCTCAAGGCAGCGGATGCGCTCAAGGCAGCGGATGCGCTCAAGGCAGCGAATGCGCTCAAGGCAGCGGATGCGCTCAAGGCAGCGGATGCGCTCAGGCCTGCGCAGATGTCGTCGCGGAGATGTACAGAATGCGGTGACACGAGGTGCAGGTCACCGCAGCGTTGGGGTTCGATGCGAGTGACGCATACTTCTCTTTTGGAAGTTCCATATTGCACACGCCGCAAACGTACTCGCGCGCGCGCGCATCGACTGCAACAAGTTCTGCCATCGCTTCACCGTCGTAGAGGTCTGCAACTCGGTTGAACGCATCCCGGTCGCGCTGCGGAATGCGCGCGGCAGCCGAGCCGCGTTCGGCATCGAGTTCTGCGAGGCGTGATCCCACTTCAGTTCGGCAGAGTTCAAGTTCTGCGTTGCCTGCCGCGAGCACTTGCACGCGCTCGGCGAGCAGTTTCTCAATCTCAACAAGTTTCGCCTGCAACTCTTCAACCTTCTGCAACTGAGTGAGCGTGGCGTCGTCAATCTCATCGCGCTTTGCCTGCAGAACCTTGAGTTCATTCAAGACTGCCGCATACTGCTTTGGATTCGTGCTCGTATTCAATTGCGCACGCAGGCTCTCAACGCGGGCCTTGACCGAGCCGCTCTCGGCTTCGTGGTTCGCAGCCGTCGCTTGGTGTTGCCGGGTCTGACTCTTGACCT
The DNA here is from genome assembly GCA_964355975.1 of uncultured Singulisphaera sp. GTDB lineage: Bacteria > Planctomycetota > Phycisphaerae > Phycisphaerales > SM1A02 > F1-60-MAGs104. Next base: position 33,345 of record CAYHFW010000002.1, on the reverse strand, counting down.
CTTCGAGGCGACCTTGCAGAAGTGCACGTTGCCGCTCCTGCATCGCAACGTAATTCTGGGCGGAGACGAGTCGACCGCGCAGCGCACGCACTTGGCTGTCGACTTGATGAAGGCTGACGAGATCGGCGATGAGGGTCATTCGGCGGCGAGGTTAGCAGAGAGTCGCCGCGCGCCAAAATCGTTGCATCAACCTGACGAAGCGCCAACGGTCAGCAGCCACCACGCGACTGGTCCCGCGGGCAGAAGCGAGTCAAACACATCGTAAAGACCGCCCATTCCGGGCAGGAGTTTTCCAGAGTCTTTCACGCTCGCGGCGCGTTTGAGGCAACTCTCAAAGAGATCGCCGCATGTTCCAACCACTCCGAGAACGACCGCGACGAACACGCCGTAGCCCACCGAAACTGGTTCGCAGTAGGCGTTCGCGGCCGCGTCTGACTGCGATGCGAGTGCGAGCGCGCCTCCTGTGAGGGCAGACAAGATGACACCGCCAGCGAATCCCTCCCATGTCTTTCCAGGACTCAACCACGGGATCATCTTGTGACGGCCAATTGCCATCCCAGTGAAATAAGCGCCGATATCACTGCTCTTGACACACAGGATCGCGCCTGCGAGCGTCCACGCATCACGGTCGTGGCGCAGCAGAACCCAAAATCCAAGGGGAATTCCAATCGCACCATAAGCGATCAGCGACGCGCCAATGGCGTGCGCCATGCCTGAAACATCTTTGGAGCGCACGTGGTTGAGGGAGCAGAACGCAACGAGCGCAAATGGCAGCGTGAGAAGCGTCGGTGCAACGAGATGTTGCGGCAGCAGCGAGGGCGCAAGCGCGACGCTTGCGATGCCACCCGCGATGGCCGAGTACGCAATCCAAGCGGCGAGCGGCCTTCCACCTGCTCTGCTGAGTCGCGAAAATTCTTCTGCCAAGATCACTGAGAAGAGCAGCAGAGTCACGAGCACAAGCACCGCGCCAGGGCCAATGCGCTGTGTGCCAATCCACAGATAGGGGTACCCCGAATCGATCGCCGCCAGCGCAGCAAGCGCTGCGATCAGGAGTGCTCCGACCACGACTCGTGTTCGCATCATTTCAGCAGAGTCTACGAAATGGTGTCAGCGCTCGAACCGCGTGTGTGGTTTTCGTTCATTTGATCCGCATCGCACGAATCTTCGCTACGATTGAGGAATGCCCTCCGTTTTGACAAATCGCCGTCGCGCGTCCAAGCCGCTCGCTTCATCCTCTTCGAAAACAACTGCGCGCCCAGCGCAACTCTCGCTTGCGTCGAACGCAGTGTGGCATGGAGTGCGGTCGGTCATGCGCATGCAATTGCTCGAAGCGATCCGCGCGCAGGGGCCACTGACAGTTCCTGAGATGAGCGCGATCTTCGATCATGAGTGCACGGGGCTCTACTACCACGTGAAGTTGCTGCAGAATGCAGGGCTCATTCAAGTGACCAGCGCGAGCGGGGCAGAGGCGTTCGCTGCAACTGGCGCGAGCGTGAAGCTCAAGTGCAATGTCAAGAACCCCAAAGAGGCAAAGCGACTGCGTGCAGTTGTTGCGGGATATGTTGAGGCGAGTCAGAAGGCCGTTGCTGCCGATGCGAACGCCGCGAACCGCGGTCTCGCGCTCGCTGGACTTCGCTGGGAGAATCTTGAGAGTTCAGAGATTGCTCGCATCAAAGGATTGCAAAAGCAGATTCACGCGATTCTTGATGGTGCGAAGGCACGTCGAGTCGCTGGGCGCAAGCCTGCGCAGTCACGGGCGAACTGGCACGTTGCTGTGATTGTCGCGCCTGTGAATGGCACCCAATATCCGATCACAGGCATCGAGAGCGCGAGCTGAGAACTGTCAACGCGGCGGTGAGCCGCCGTGATTCACTTGTGCGCAGGTTCATATCCGCACTCGCGCAGAAAGCGGCGAATGTGGCCGATTTCATCGTTGTTGTCGAGTGTGTGGTGCCCGTGTCGAGGGATCAGAAATGTCATCTCTTTGCCGTTGAGTTTGACCTTGAGATGTTCTTTCTTGGTCTCTTCAGCGATTCCGCCGAGCCCTTCGAACATCTTGACGATGTCTCGCCATGCGATGTTGTGCGATGTTGGATGAGCGAAGAGTTGCTTCAGCGTTTCTTGCGTATGTGGCATGCGACCTAGAGTAGCGAAGTGCGCGCGCGTTTGTGTTGCGCTTGTAGGCTCATGCGCGCGATGCCGTTGAGTAATGACGATGAAACTCTCTCGCAGCGCTCTGAGACCTGCGCCGCCGCAATTGAGCAGGAGAGTTTTACTGCCGCGCGCATCTGCGCGATTGTGGCCGGTCCCGCCGTCGCGCTCTGCCTCTGGATTTTCTTGAGCCGAGAGATGTGCGCTCAGTACTCGGTACAGCACAATGGAATTGTGGTCGTTGGATTGCTTGCATGGATGGCAATCTGGTGGGGAACGCAGGCTGTCGACCTTGCAGTCACAGGCTTGCTTCCAGTCATCGTGCTGCCGATCACTGGGGCAACGACCATTGAGGGTTCGTTCGCTCCCTATGCCAATGATGTCATCTTTCTCTTTGCGGGTGGAACGGTCATTGGGCTCGCCGTCGAGCGTCATGGTCTGGGAGAACGGTTTCTCAGGGCGATGACCGCGCGAGTCGGTGAATCGCCGCGCTCAATCATCGCGACGTTTCTTTGCGTCACTGCCTGCATCAGCGCATGGATCTCGAACACAGCGTCGGCAGCGATGATGCTTCCCCTTGCGGCGGCGGCGGCGGGCTACTTCGCTGCCGCCCAAGACAATTCCCCTCAACAGCGCAAGGCTCTTTCGAATTTTCAATGCGCACTTCTGCTCGCGATTGCTTACGGTGCGAGCATCGGTGGCGTGATCACACTGATCGGCAGCCCTCCCAATGCGATCGCTGCAGAGTGGATCGACGCAAACGGGCAATCGATGGGATTCCTGCGCTGGGCCTCGCTCGGATTGCCCACCGCGGTGTTGATGATCGCGGCGGTTCTGGTCGTCTTTCGCTTTACCTTTCCGCTGCACGACTTGGCTCGTCCGGTGCGAGCACATGCGCACGCCACTCGCCAACAACCGATGTCGCGGGCGGCAAAACTCACACTGCTGATCTTTCTGTGTGCCGTCCTGCTCTGGGTCGGTACGCCGATACTGAAAATGCTGATGCCGTCGATGCAACTCAACGATGGAATGATCGCGATCGCTGCAGCGATCGCACTCTTCATTCTTCCGGCGAATCGAGGCAAGGTTGAGCCAATCGTGCCCTGGTCACAGAGCCAACGATTGCCGTGGGGGGTTTTCATCTTGTTCGGCGGAGGCTTGAGCCTTGCGGCGGCGATGCAGAAAACGGGCGTTTCTTCAGCGATCGCCCAGAGTTTGGGTGGCCTTGCAGGCATTCCCGAAGTTGTGGTCGTCTTGGTGATCGTTTCGGTGCTCGTCTTTGCGAGCGAGATCGGATCGAACACAGCACTCACCGCGACAGCCGTGCCCATTGTGGGGGCGCTCGCACCTGGACTCGGCATCGCTCCCGAAAAACTGGTTGTCGCTGCTGCACTCGGTGCAAGTTGCGCATTCATGCTGCCTGTGGGAACGCCACCCAATGCGATCGTTTTTTCAACAGGGCTTGTGCCACAACGTGAAATGATTCGCAGTGGATTCGCCCTCAACATCTGTTCGATCGTGGTCATCACGCTCGTCTGCACCTTCTTGTTCTGACTTGCGCCTGCTCTGGGTGCTTCGAACCGGCGCGCAGGTTGGCTGTAGAGTTTCAAGATGGCGCTGCGCGAGACACCTGCTGCAGAAATTGAACGATTGCTCACCGCGGGGGCATTCGCGCAAGCGCTTCGTGCATGCGACGCTCTCATCAAGACGTCTCCTCGTATTCGTCTTGGATGGATTGGGCGCGCGCGTGCAAACCTCTCACTCGGTCGGATTGGTGATGCAGATGTCGATCTCGATCGCGCGCTTCGGCTCGACGCCGCAGATCCACAGGCGAACTTGCTGCGTGGAATGGTGGATCAAAGACTCGGGCGCATCGACTCGGCCGTGCAGCGATTGACCAAGTTGGCGGCATCCACGAGCCCATACAAGATTGAAGCGGCAGTGACACTCGCCGAAACGCTTTACTTCGCGCACCGCCGCGACGAATTTGCGAAATTCGTGCAAGCGGGAGGAGAGTGGTTGCAGGATGTGCGCGGTCCATTCTTTCTCGCGCGGGTGCGTGCGCGAGAAGATCCCACTGGCGCCATCGAAGATCTCTTGCGGATTTGGCAGAACCAACGAGCAGTCGTCTTGCGCCGCGTTGCAGGATTCGATGCGGTTCAATTGCTCGACAAGGTCGGGCGATACCGCGAGGCGTTCGATCTCGCCGTGCAGATTCATGAGCAAACGACTCCGCCTTTCGATCTCGAGGGTTTGCTCGGTGCGATCAGTGCGCAGCGAACATTCTTGCAACGGGATGGCGCCTCGGTCACTCCGCGCACAGAGGCGGTGCAGGGAATTGCGATGGTTGTCGGGCTGCCGCGATGCGGAACAACCTTGCTTGAGCAGATGCTCGACAGTCATCCGGGCATCAGCGGCATCGGAGAGTTTGACGGAGTTGAGTTGCTCGCCGAGGCGCTGGCTTCGACTGGTCGCACACTGCGCGATCTCGCACAACTTCCTCGCGATGTCGCCAGCGAACTGCAGCAGCAATATGTGCGCAACGCGACACGCTTGCGCCGTCCCGATGCCAGTTGGACGTTTGATAAGACTCTGAAGGCATGGCAATCTCTTCCCACGCTCGCTGCCATCATGCCTGGCACAGTCCTGTTTCATGTCGAGCGCGATCCGCGCGACATGGCCATCAGCATGCTGCTCTCGTTCTTCCATCCGCTGTCGAATGGGTGGACGGCATCGATCGAGTCGCTGCGCCGAGTGATCGAGGCTGAGCGATCAATCCTTCCAGAAGCGCTCGACACGCTCAGGTTCTCACACGAGAAAATCGTCTATGAAGACCTCGTCGCAGATCCGACGAGTCATGCGGTGCGTTGCCTCGACCGGCTTGGGCTCGCGATGGACGAGCGTGTCGTTCGGCCAGAACGCAATAAGCGCGCTGTCTTCACGCTGAGTCATGAACAAGTGCGTAAGCCGATCAACGCAGCATCAATTGGTCGTTGGCGCAATTACGCATGGGCGTTCGATCACGAGTGGGATGCGCTCGCGGCCGCGCACGATGCGCGAAGGACCAGCCATTGACCCAGCGGCGTGGCAAAGCGGTCGCTCCGCTTGCCGCACGCGATGGAGTTGGTCCGAGCCGCACGGCGCTTCCCGCAGGACCATGGAACACAATCGCCGAGTGCCTGATCGCGCGATTTCCAGAGACCGATGCATGCGAGTGGATGCGGCGGATCGCCGCCTCTGAGGTCGTCGACCGCGATGGAGTCGTTGTCACCGAGACGCGCAGCCACGCACCAGGGCTCGTTGTCTTCTATTACCGAACGATTGCCACCGAAGTGAGAATTCCATTCGACGAGGTTGTGCTCTTTCAAGATGAGCAGATCGTCGTGGTCGACAAGCCGCACTTTCTTCCTGTGATTCCTTCGGGGCGTTACTTGCAGGAGACTGTGCTCGTGCGTCTCAAGCGTGCACTTCAGAATGACGCGCTCGTGCCGATCCACCGCATTGACCGAGCGACTGCGGGGCTCGTGATCTTCAGCATGCAGGAACGCACGCGCGACGCCTACCAGTCGCTCTTTCGCGCGCGAGTCGTCGAGAAGCAGTATGAGGCGATTGCACTGCGGAATACTGCTCTGAGATTGCCGATGGTCTACGAGAGCAGGATTGTCCAATCGGAACATTTCATGCGCATGCGTGAGGTTGCGGGCGGTCCGAACGCCATCACGCGCATTGCACTGCTCGAAACCCGCGCGTGCGGCCATGAAAATGTCGAGTATGGCAAGTACCAACTCTCGCCAACAACGGGGCGCAAGCATCAATTGCGCGTGCAGTGCGCGGCACTTGGAATTCCAATCGTCAACGATCCGATCTATCCAGAGCTCTTGCCGCTTGGGTTGCCAGACGCTCCTGCCGATTACTCGAGGCCGCTGCAATTGCTCGCGCGTGCGATCGCGTTTCGCGATCCAATCACTGGGCAAGAGCGAAGATTCGAGAGTCGTCGCACGCTCGATTGGTCGGCTGCTGCCCTATAGTGCGAACGATGTTCACAAACGTTGCCGCCTATAAGTTCGCACAACTTGAGGGCCTTGAGGTGCTGCGCGAGCAGTTGCGCACCCTCTGCGCGCAGCAGTCGCTCAAGGGCACGATCATGCTCAGTCCCGAAGGCATCAATCTCTTCGTCGCGGGCGAAGCTGCAGCAGTCGCCACACTTCTGGCCACTTTGCAAACAGTCGCTGGACTCGAAGACCTCACTTGGAAGGAAAGCCTGAGCGCCAAGCAGCCATTTCGACGGATGCTGGTGAAACTGAAGAAAGAAATCATCGCATTTGGAATCGACGGCATCGCTCCTGCACGCAAGTCTTCGCCCAAGATTTCAGCCCAAGTGTTGAAGCAGTGGATGGACGAGGGCAAGCCGCTCACATTGCTTGATACGCGCAATGATTATGAGATTCGCATGGGAACGTTTCATGGCGCGCTGCCCATCGGAGTCAATCACTTTCGCGACTTTCCCGCAGCGACTCGTCAGTTACCGAGTGAACTGAAGCAGCAGACAATTGTGATGTTCTGCACGGGTGGCATTCGCTGCGAGAAGGCCGGTCCGTTCATGGAGGCGGAGGGCTTTCAGCAGGTCTTTCAACTCGACGGTGGAATTTTGAAATACTTCGAAGAGTGTGGGCAGGCGCACTACGACGGTGATTGCTTTGTCTTCGATCGCCGCGTCTGCGTTGATTCACAACTTCGCCAGACCAGCGCTGCGGTGTGTTATTGCTGCCAGATGCCTGTGACGCCTCAAGAACAGGTCGACCCGAGGTATGTCGTGGGCGTCTCGTGTCCGTTCTGCCATGGTGGCCACACTTCGGCACAATCGGCGCACAAGCCTGCCGGCGAAGCGGTTTAGTACTGAAGCACACTGTGCACGGGCAGTGGCTCGAGCGCCTTTCGACCGGCGAGCGCCGGAAGTTCGATGAACACGCTCGCGGCAACTGGACATGCTCCGGTCATTTTCACGAGTTCGATGCAGGCCTTCATCGTGCCGCCGGTCGCGAGCAAATCATCGATCACGAGCACGCGTGCGCCAGGCGCGAGAGCGTCCTGATGCACGTGCATGGCATCGCTGCCGTACTCGAGTGCGTAAGCGATGCTGAAGGTTGGTGCGGGCAGTTTGCCCGGTTTGCGCATGGGAACAAATCCGGTGTTGAGCGCCTGCGCGACAGCAGTTCCAAAGATGAATCCGCGACTCTCTGCGCCAACGACTGCATCGATACGCGCCCCGCGCCAGGGATTGGCCATGAGTTCAACGGCCATCGCGAGTGCGCCAGGATCCGCAAGCAGCGGAGTCACATCCTTGAAGACAATTCCTTTGCGCGGAAAGTCGTGAATGTCACGCACAAAACGTTCGAGCATTGAAGCGAGCGCTTTCATTGTCGCGAGCGTATCAGGCTGCACTGTGAGAGCGCAGGTGCGCCGTGGTCTGCTCCTATGATCGGCGCATGGCGACGCAAACGTCTGATCGAACGATTCGACTCTCGATCGCTGGGATGCACTGCGCAGGGTGTGCAGCATCGGCGCGCGCGAAACTGACAGCCGTGGCGGGGGTCGACCGTGCCGACGTTGACTTCGCAACAGGGGTTGCAATGATCACGCCGATCGCTGGGGAGAGTCCGAGCGAAGCAACGTTGCATGCGGCGATCCGCCGCGCGGGGTTTGAGCCCGCAATCTTGGCGAGAACTGCGCCAGAGAAGGCGGGCGATGGATTCGCTGCGCTCATCGAACTCAGGGCATCGGCGCAGGCGCGGCTCGCACGCCAACTGCGCATCTGGTCTCGTAGCACATATGTTGCAGGAGGCCTCTGGATCGTGCTCGAGACACTCCACTGGACCGCGGGTCATCACGCCCATGCAAGTGGATGGGTCGGTTGGGCGATGTTCGTTGGCGCAACGATCTCGCTGCTCGTCGCGGGCCGAGGCTTCTATTCGAGTGCTTGGACTGCACTGCGATTGAAGAGCACCAACATGGATACGTTGGTGGTGGTCGGCGTCTCTGCTGCGTATTCGCTGAGTGCATTCACGTTCTTTGCGCAACGGTTTGGCGACGCAATGCACGACGCTCCTCTCTACTTTGCTGAGGCAAGCGCACTGTTGGCGATCATCAGCCTCGGGCACTGGATCGAATCACGCGCAGCCAACCGAGCGAACTCTGCGATTCAAGAGTTACTTCAATTGCAGCCGCAAACCGTCGAGCGCCTCGCCGACGACTCAACCACCTCACTCGTTGCACTGAGCGACATTGCAATCGGTGATCGAGTCGCAGTACGCCCAGGTGCGCGTATCCCAACCGATGGAATTCTCACGGCAGGCCAGGCGAGTATCGACGAAAGTTCGCTCACCGGCGAGCCGCTCGCAGTCGTTCGCACTGTGGGAGAAAGGGTGAGTGCAGGAACGATTCCGCTTGATGGAGCACTTGTTGTGCGAGTCACTGCAACAGGAAACGACTCGGCGGTGGGGCGGATCGCGCAAATCGTCTACCGCGCGCAGATCTCGCAGGCGCCGATCCAGCGTCTGGCCGATCGTGTCTGTCAGGTTTTCGTTCCCGCAGTGTTGATCATTGCACTTGCGACGTTTGTTGGTTGGTGGTGGAACGCATCGCTCTCCGTCGCAACGCTCACTGCAGTGACGGTGCTCGTCATTTCATGCCCGTGCGCACTCGGAATCGCAACACCTCTCGCACTGGTCGTTGGAACTGGCGCCGCGAGCCGCCGAGGAATACTGGTGCGAGACGCGGCGATTCTGCAGTCTGTGGCGAGTCTTCGAACGGTTGCATTTGATAAGACAGGCACGATCACGAAGGGGCGGCCCGTGCTCGAACGCATTGAACGCATCGACAACAAGAGCAGCGAAGCGGATGTGCTCGCACTCGCCGCCGCCGCTGAATTGCAAAGCGAGCATCCGCTGGGCAGGGCAGTCGTCGCTGCAGCCACTGCGGCTGGCGTGCGCATTCCAGAAGCGACAGATTTCAGCGCGCAGGCGGGCATCGGCGTGCAAGTGATGTGCGACGGAAAGCGAGTTCGGGTTCGTCGCGACGAAGTGGCATCCGCACGCCTCGAGGTCGATGATGTGCTCATCGCACGATTGCACATGGTCGACGAGGTGCGCGCAGAGTCGCGCGAGGCGATTGGTCAGTTGCGAGCGCAAGGGTGCGCCGTCGCCCTCATTACGGGTGACCGAGCGCCCGCGGCACTGAAGATCGCGCACGATGTCGGCATTGCGCCCAGTGAAGTCTTCAGCGAGCAGACTCCAGAGTCGAAGGTCGCAGTCATCAACAGGCTGCACGCCCAGAGTGTGATGATGGTGGGGGATGGCATCAACGACGCTGCCGCACTCGCGACTGCGGCAGTGGGTGTCGCGATGGGCAGCGCCACCGCGCTTGCAACTGAGAGCGCAGATGTGATGTTGTTGCGCGACGATCCACGCGACGTTGCAGTTCTCGTCGATATCGCGCGCAAGACTTTCGCTGTCGTGCGACAGAATCTCTTCCTCGCCTTCGCCTACAACGCGCTTGCCATCCCACTCGCAGTCTCTGGGGTGCTCGGAGCGAAGGGACCGTTGATCGCCGCGGCCGCGATGGGACTCTCCGACCTCTCGGTTGTTGGCAACACGCTCTGGCTTCGTCGGCGCCTCAGTCGAGAAGGTCACCAGAGCCTTGGGGCGGGGCATGCGAGCGATTCTTCGGGTACACACCATGCATCCACGCGGTAACACTCTTCGAAAGGCCATCATGCACACATCAACCATCGATCGTCCAACGCGCACCGGATCTTCGCTTGCTCTCGCAATGATCGCACTGTCTGTTGCGGTCGCCGGCTGTGTCGCGCCGCCACGCACGATGAGTTCGCTGCCGTGCGCGGCCGAGATTCATGCGGATGCCCCCGCGGCGGTGAGGAAGCTCACGGCGCAGGCTGGGGCTGATGGCGCGAACAAAGAGACGCAACTCTGTCTCGCCTACGCGTTCATCGCGCAGAAGAAATATCCCGCTGCGATCGAAGCTGCGTCGCGCGCGCTCGCGCTCGACAAGACCGATGCGCTCGCACTTCGTATGCGCGGCTTCGCCCGCTACCGCGTGGGTGCATACCCGCAGGCAATCGTCGATGCCAACGACTCGCTGAAGTTTGAGACGACGGGTGAGGCGTACGAGATACTTGGCAAGTGCCGCATGCGGACGGGCGATGCAGTAGGCGCCGCAGAAGACTTTCGCATTTGGGCGAATCTCGACAAGTCGGTCGAAGCACGTTGCTGGAGAGGTGCAGCGCTCTGGACGACGGGTGACACGGCGGGGGCGCTCGATACTTGGCTCGCCGCTGAAGTAAGTGCGCCTTGTGACCCAGAGCCGTTCATCTGGAAGAGCGGATTTCTCTTTCGCGCTGGAGACAAGGATGGCGCGCTGCTTGCAGCACAGCGTGCTGTGAAGTTGGCTCCCGATTCGCCGCAGACACTTGGAACGCTCGCGCGTGTGCAGTCGTGGAGTGGTGACACTGACGCGGCAGCGGCGACGGTGGCCCAATTGGCAAAGACCAATCCCGCAGCGGCGGCGAAACTCACAGAGCAGTTGAAGTCGAGCGTTCCTACTGTAAAGGGGACATGAGCCGGCTGATGCGTGCGCGTGCGCGAAACCACGACGACTTGCGGGTGAAGTCAGAGAGCGAAGCCCGCGTCGATCGTTGCAAATCGTGTGCGAACATCTCTTCGACCTGATTGGCCAGCGGACCTCCCGCAACGATCACGGTGACCTCGAAGTTGATTCGAAACGAACGATTGTCGAAGTTTGCGGTGCCAATTCCAGCAACATCATCGCACAAGAAGACCTTGTGATGAAGAAACCCTCCGTGGTATCGGTAGAGATCGACGCCCGCTGGCATGATGTCTTCGTAGTACGAGTAGGCCGAAAAATGAATCCATGGATTGTCGCTGCGATCTGGAATCAGGATGCGCGTATCGACTCCGCGCAGTGAGGCGAGTTGCAGGTTGAGGACGATCCCCTCATCGGGAACGAAGTACGGTGATGCGATCCAAAGTCGATGTTGTGCGGACTGAATCACCTGATGAAACATCAGCGCGCACGTTTCAAATGGATCGCCTGGGCCACTGGGCACAATGAGCACCCTTTCATCGCCGCGCGACTCGCAGGTCCATGTCAAGTCGGCAACGGTTCCGGTGGCAGAATTCCAATCTTCAGCAAACGAGAGTTGCGCAGCAAGCACCGCTGGGCCATCGATGCGAATGTGTGTGTCGCGCCAAGCACCCATTTCTGGGTCGAGCCCGAGGTACTCAAGTCCAACATTGTGGCCGCCTATGAATGCTGTTCGGCCATCGACGATGACGATCTTGCGGTGATTGCGAAAGTTCAGTCGAAACCACGTCGAGTTGCGTCGACTGTGAAATGCCTCAGCGAATATGCCCGCCTCAACCAGTTCATCGACGAAGGCGCCTGCGATCTCCTTCGACCCGAGTGAGTCATAAAGAAAGCGCACGGTGACTCCGCGCGCCGCTGCCGCGAGCAGTGCGGTATGCAATCGCCATCCAAGTTCGTCGGCACGCACGATATAGAACTGGATGCAAATGTCGCGTGTTGCGAGTTCGAGTTCTGCGAGGATCGCAGCGAATGTCGCCTCGCCGTCGATGAGCAGGGTGGTGCGGTTGCCTGTTGTCCAATCGGTGCGGGCAAGGCGTTGGATCGCCGTGCGTGCCCCCGAACGTCGGTCGTGCTCAGTCGAGCCAGCGCCGCCGAGCGTGAAGGGCTCCATCGCTTCGTTCGCATAGGTCGCAAGTTGGTCGATCGCTTGATTGCCCCGCCGCCGCGCTCGGATGTAGCCATCGAATCGTCGTGCGCCAATCATGAAGTAGAGCGGCACCGCGATGGGAGGAACAAAAACAAGCGCAAGCGCCCATGCAACCGTTCCTTGAGCGGTACGTCCGCGCGCGATCGCATCGATTGCGAAGAAAACTCCTGCGCCCTCGGCGAGCGTTGCCGCGATGAGTGCAAGGATGATCCAGTGTTCGCTCATGCGGCTCTCGCGTGCGTTCGACCATCGATCATTTCGTGCGCTTGAAGAAGAACGATGTCGTCGAGCCCTGATCGACCTGATTCTGTGTGACAGCGACCATTTCCCAGTGTGCGTTTCCCATCCATTGCACGAGCATCATGTCATCCATTGGTCGACCCGCTGCGAGTTCATCGAATCCACCTTCGGCGGTTGTTGCGCGAATTGCAGCAAGGATCGAGTCGAATGTGCCATCCACTCCTTGCCCGACCTTTGTGGATGCCGCGCCGAGTGGCGTGTTGATCCAGACCAGCGTCGATTGGGGAGCCGCGGTCACGACGAGGCGCGCGTACTCAAATTGTGGGGTGTTGCCAACGAAATGCGCGGCCGTCGGCGCGAATGAACTCGCATCACTTGAGCGAACAGGAAGTCCAATCGAAACGAACGCGGCCATACCAGCGACGGCGAGTGCGCCAACGAGCAGAGCGAGGGAACGATTGGATGTGGTTGTCTTCATGAGGTCAGGGTACCGTTCGAACGCATGGCAAATGTCAGCACATCGATCTCAAGCCGCGCGAAGGCGCTCGTGATCATCGTCGCAGCGCTCGGTTACTTCGTCGACATCTTCGATCTACTGCTCTTTGCAATCGTGCGCGTCGAGAGCCTCAAGTCGCTTGGCATCGCTGCAGATCAACTCAAGCCGGTTGGACTCTGGCTTGACAATTATCTGCAAGTCACTGGACTGGTTGTGGGCGGCATCGTCTGGGGTGTGTTGGCCGATCGTCGCGGTCGTCTCTCAGTGCTCTTCGGATCGATTCTCGTCTATTCAATCGCCAACATTCTCAACGCATTCATCGCCGATGTGCCCAACGCAGGATGGGGCGCAGTGTTGCACTCGGTTGGACTCGGCGGAGCGATCGAACAGTATGGAGTGTTGCGGTTTGTCGCCGGATTTGGTCTCGCGGGTGAACTGGGTGCCGGCATCACACTCGTGAGCGAACTTGTGAGCAAAGAACGGCGGGGTCTCGCAACGACCGCGATCGCGACGGTCGGAATCTGCGGCGCCATTGTTGCCTACTTCATCACGCGCGTTGTTGAATGGCGCACCGCGTTTCTCATCGGCGGCATCATGGGACTCGCGCTGCTCTTTCTGCGCATGGGAGTCGTCGAAAGCGGAATGTTTCGTGCCACTCAAGCCAAACACATCGCAGGGCGCGGCGCGTTCTGGCTGCTCTTCACGCCGTGGAGTCGCCTGCGCAGGTATCTCGGTGTGATCTTCTGCGCGATCCCGATTTGGTTTTCTGTCGCAATCTTGATCAAGTACTGCGACTCGATCGGTGCAAGCCTTGGGATGCCCGAAGGTGCCCGCCCGAGCCCCGGTCTCGCGATTATGTGGTGTTATGTCGGACTCGCAGTGGGTGATCTCTCGAGTGGCGTGCTCAGCCAGTGGCTGAAGTCTCGTCGGCAAGCGCTCTGGATCTTTCATGCACTCACAGCTGCCGCGATCGTTCTCTACTTCATAGTTGGCCCACTCTCCCTCAACGCTTTCTATTCATGCGCTGTTCTGCTTGGTGTCGGGTGCGGATACTGGGCAGTCTTCGTCACAGTCGCCGCGGAACAGTTCGGCACAAATCTGCGCGCGACCGCAGCAACATCAGCGCCCAATCTTGTGCGTTGGTCGGCGGCTGGAAGCGCATTCCTCTGGACATCCACCGAGCAGATTCTCGGCGCATCGCCGAGCGCCCCATGGCAGTCAGCCGCCATTGTCGCTGCGATCGTCGTGCCGCTCGCGGTTGGTGCAGTCTTTCTTCTGCAAGAGAGTTACGGGCGCGATCTCAACTTCGTCGAAGACTAAACGGCGCGAAAGCCGTATCGTGCGGCGATGCAAAGCGTTCACGCACTCGTTGAATCCGTTGTCGACTACGCCGGTCTCTATCCGCCTGCGCAGCTCGAGCCTGCAACAGTCGTGCGCAACTACGCACTGGTGCACGCATCCAACCGCCAGTGGATGCTTGGTCGTTTGATCTGGCCAGTCGCATCGCTTGACCAACTTTCAACACTCGCCGTCGGGCATGCTCCAGAAGCAGTGCTTCCTGAAACCCACGGAGCGTGGGCGATTTCTTGCATTCTGTCGCCTGCGGGTACTCCTGAATTCGTGAAAGATCTCGATCGAGTGCTCGCCTTCAATGAGCAGCACGACGAAGTCGGAAGCGCGGCCATGCGCATCGACGCACTTGAAATTCGCGCGTCCGATGCCTCAGCCATCGAGCAAGCGCTCACGCACCTGCCAGATGACATGTTTCCGTACTTCGAGATTGCGCTCGAGAGCGATCCGCGCGGAATCATCGCCTCGCTCGTCGGCGAAGAAGCGGGGGCGAAGTTTCGCACGGGCGGCACGACTCCGCAGGCGCACCCGGCAGCGGGTGATCTTGCGCGTGCAATGCATGCCTGCGCGTCGGCGGGTGTTCCATTCAAAGCGACCGCGGGTTTGCACCGAGCGCTCTGTCACTTCAACAATGCAGCGGGATCAACACAGTTTGGATTCCTCAATGTGCTCTTGGGTGCCGCTTTCATTTACAACCGCAAGTGCGATGTTGAAGCGCTGACTCGCTTCCTCACAGTTGGATCAGTCGACGAGATCGAGTTCAGCGAGACGGCGATGAGTTGGCATGGAGTTCGAGTCTCACTCGACGAAATCGAAGAGACGCGCAGTCGATTCGCCCATTCCTTCGGATCGTGCTCGTTCGACGAGGCATGGGATGATCTCGTAGCGATGGAAGTTGTTCGTGCAGCCCCAACTGGCGGTGCCGCATGACAGATCTCGCATTGCAGTCGTGGGTCGAGGGAGCGAACGATGTTGCGGGCGACTTTTCGCTTGCGAATCTGCCCTTTGGCGTGGTGGCCAGCGAGGGACGCGGCTTGCGCATCGGGGTTCGCATTGGTGCATCGATCGTCGACTGTCGCGCACTCGTCGAGGGTGGGTTTCTCGCGCGGCTTGACGAGCCGATTCGAACGGCGTTGAGTGGCGAGTCGCTGAATGGGTTCATGTCGCTTGGTCGTACTGCGTGGCGAAGCGCGCGCGCCGAATTCACGCGCTTGCTCGGTGCGCAGACCGCCGAGTTGCGCGATCATCCGCTGCGCAACTCGATCATGCTTCCGGAGTGGAGTGTGACGGTGCGACTTCCCTGCACGATTGGTGACTACAGCGACTTTTATGCCTCGCTGAATCACGCGACGAATGTTGGGAGCATGTTTCGCCCTGACAATCCGCTGCTTCCAAACTGGAAGCACATGCCCATCGGATACCACGGTCGTTCCAGTTCGATCGTTGCATCTGGAAGCGCCATTCGCCGTCCGAGCGGTCAAACCGTCTCGAACGATGCGGGCCCGCCGACCTTTGGTCCGTGCAAGTTGATGGACTACGAACTCGAAGTTGGCGCGCTCATCGGAACCGGCAACGCGCTCGGAGAGTCGATCCCAGTCGACCATGCGCTCGAACACGTCTTCGGTCTCGTGTTGCTCAATGATTGGAGCGCGCGTGACATGCAGAAGTGGGAGTACCAACCGCTCGGACCCTTCCTCGCGAAAAACTTCGCGTCGACACTCTCAGGATGGGTTGTCTCGCTCGACGCACTCGAACCCTACCGCGTGCCGCTGCCCGCGCGTCCCGTGGGCGATCCAGAGCCGCTGCCATATCTGCGCGCGACCAACGATGTGCTCTTTGATGTGCACCTTGAGGTCTCGATCGCCAGCGCAGCGATGCGCAAGGATGGCATCCCAGCAACTCGAATCAGTCGCGGAAATTTCAAAGACATGTACTGGACCATCGCTCAGATGATTGCGCATCACACGAGTGGCGGGTGCAACTTGCGCGCAGGTGATCTTCTCGCAAGCGGCACAGTCTCAGGTGCGACTCCTGATTCGCGTGGATGCCTGCTCGAGCGCACATGGCGCGGCACCGAACCGATCAAACTTGCCGACGGAAGTGAGCGAAAGTTCTTGCAGGATGGCGACGAAGTCATCATGCGCGCGTGGTGCGAGCGCGATGGATTGCCGCGCATCGGATTTGGCTCCTGCAGCGGAATCGTGATCCCCGCGCGCTGACCTCTCGATGGGTTTCAGCGTGGCAAGTGCCGGAGCAAGTTCTGACGATTGAGATCGATCTTGACGCCAGGCTTGATCTTGAGTGCGTCGTTGGTTCCTGCTGGTGTCTCGATGGCAAACTGTGCGCCGGGACCACTGGTGTACCGCTCCAATCGTTCGTGGTAATCGGCAATTGGTTCGCGTTCGCCGCGCGGTTCTTCTTTCTTCATCGTGTGAACTCTGAGCACCGTTCCATCTGGAGCGAGGAAAGCGATATCCATATCGATCAGGCACTCGTTCATCCAGAATGAGCGCTCATTGCCTGCAGAAAAGACGAAGATCATGCCCGTACCGGCCGCAATCTCGGTTCGCATCGCAAGCCCACGCGCGATATCGGCTTGGTTCGCTGCGACCTCAAGTTGAAAGACTTTGCCTTGCAATGTGACAGCTTCGATCGGCAGCCCACTCTTAGCCTTCGCTGGCGGGGTCTTTGAAGTGTTCGTCACCGCGCCGTCGCCTCCACGGTTCGCTGCGTACGCAAGTCCACCCATCGTGATGATGACGAGTGCGAGAAGCCCGATTCGAATTGCTGTGCTCTTTTTCATTTTCACGCTTTCGTTTCGTTCATCACCAAGTATTGACGCGAGCAGAGTGCGCCGCCGCTGGCCCACTCGATCCATCCTGCTCCCAACTCATCGGATAGTGCGAATCGTCAAGTTCGATCGCAGCCTGGGTTGGAAAGAGCGGCCGAAATGTGTCGCACATCACGGCAAGTTCGTCTGTCTTGGTCGCGCCGATCGATGATTCAACGGTGCCTGGGTGTGGGCCGTGTGGAATCCCTTGCGGGTGCAGCGTGAGCGAAGCACTTTCGATACCACGCCGCGCCTTGTAGTTGCCCTCAACGTAGTAGAGCACTTCGTCTGAGTCGAGATTGGAATGGTTGTATGGCACAACGATCGCTTGCGGATGAAAGTCAAGCAATCTCGGGCAGAACGAACAGATCACAAAGTTGTGCGCTTCGAATGTCTGGTGGATCGGCGGAGGCAAGTGATGCTTGCCGACGATTGGGCTGAAATCATCAATGTTGAAGATGTATGGGTAATAGCACCCATCCCATCCAACCACATCGAGCGGGTGGTAACTGTACTGATACGAATGCACAGAGCCGCGCGTCTTGATCCGCACTTCGTAGTTGCCGCGCTCGTCGAACGTCAGCGGAAGTTCTGGCAAGCGCAAGTCGCGCTCGCAGTAAGGGGCGTGCTCGAGAAACTGCGATGTCTGTTTCGAGAGATAGCGCGGCGGAGGCAGAATGTGCGATCCATTGACCGACTCCATCAGCAAGAATCGCGCATGCGGCGCACCTTCGACCGTGGGATCAAAGATCATCTGATAGGTGACGCCCTTGGGAATGATGATGTAGTCCTTGGGACCAAAGCGAAGTGTTCCGAACGTTGAGTGCACAACACCGCTGCCGTGGTGAATGAAGATGCACTCGTCGCCTGTACCACTCTTGAACCAATAGTTCATCGCCTCTGCTGGCACGCAGACAGACATCTCGACATCTTCGTTTCCGAAGAGCACGACTCGGCCGGTGATTGGATCGCCCTTGGGCGGCATCGGTGCGCTGCGCACATGACGCATGCGCATGACGTCGCGCTCAACATACTGAGGTTTACACGAATAGATCGGGCGCCATCCTGCAACTTGAGTCGGCGGATGAATGTGATAGAGCGTCGACGTGGGGCCAGAGAATCCTTCTGTGCCAAAGACCTCTTCGCTGTACAACTTGCCGTCAGGTCGACGAAACTGAATGTGACGTTTGTTGGGAAGTTGACCGAGTTTCGTGTAGAAGGCCATTGCGTTCGTAGTGTAGGGAGGTTGCGGCAACCTCTTGAGCACAGAACCTGACGTCAAACTGTTCCACCAGTCGAGTGCAATTGTGAACGACCCACCATCCATTTCATTCGACGCACGCGCCCTTTTGCCAACAGTGGCGCACGAGTGCCCAGAATGGTTCGTGGTCAACAAGCCCCTCGGGTGGCACTCAGTCGCCGCACGCGTGACCGATGGCAGTCCGACAATTCAAGAGTGGATTGCTGCAAACTACCCAACCCAGTGCACACTTCCAGAGTCGGGGCTGGTGCATCGACTCGATCTCTCGACGAGTGGATGCCTGCTCGTCGCCAAGACGCCACGTTCATACGAAGACTTGCGCGAGAACTTTTCGTCGGGAAGTGCTGGATGGGCCATCGGCAAGAAGTACCTCGCGCGTGTGACGCGCGGTCTCGCCCCGAGCGGCGAGTTCACGCTGTTCTTCTCGAGCCGCCATAAGGGATCGGCCAAAGTCACCGTGAGTGAGTTTGGTGGACGGCATGAACGCGGATCATGTCGTTGGAAGGTCTTGCGCGCGGCCGATCTGCGCGCACCGCAGGGTGATCCTGCCGCATTCGATCTGATCGAAGTTGAGTTGATCGGTGGCGGCAAGCGCCATCAGATTCGCGCGGGGCTCAGCTCGCTTGGTCACCCACTCGCGGGTGATGCGATGTACCGAGGGCAACCGATGGACGAATCATGCAATCACAATTTCGCTGCGCTTCATGCGTGGAAGCTCGTCGTGACAGGCGTTGAAGTTGAGAGCCTGCGCCCAGCCTGGGCGTAGGTCTCAAACTGTCGGTTGCGGATCACTCACAGGAGGATCGACCGTCGGAACCTCGGGAGCGGGGGCTGCGACTGGTTCTGATTCTGGCACTTCGATCGGCGCGCGCGGGTCGATCCAATTCGCAAGCGACATCGCAACGCGAACTTCGTCATCTGGAATCGAAATCAAGAGCAGTTTGTGGGGTGTGAGCGACTGGTCGCCATCATTCCAGAACGGCAGAGCGAAACGGCCGCCAGAACGCAATTCGTCCATCGTGAGCCCGCCCGAACCTGCGAAGACTCCATCGTCATCTGCGCAGTCGAAGTATCCGCTCACTCCAAACTCGACACGTTCATCGCGGCGCGCTTGCAGCGGGACCTCGGTGCCGAGCAAGGTCGTCTCAGATGCACTCACCTGTGAGAGATCAAAGCCGAACGGAACCTCATTGATCGCAACTGTCAGGCTCGTGCGTGGCGTCGACCAGTCACACTGCGCGTCGCTCCACTCGACCCCTTCGATTTGCAAAGTCAATCCAGGAAGGTCAAACACTTCGAGGCTCTTGGCAATCTGCGCATGCATCGGCGCCATTACCCCGCGCAGGCGCGATGGCGTGAGATACCAACGTGCCACTGGGGCAAACTCTTCATATGGACCAGTCGCAAGGCGCTGAAGGTCTTCGTAGATCAGTTTGTCTTCTTCGATTGAGGCGGATTGCCAAAGGGCTGCGGTCTCGGTTGTGAAGTCTGCGGCGAGGGCCGTCACAGACTCGGACGCAAGGCAATCTCGCAGGCTGGTCGCGACATCACGCCAACCACCAGTCGTTCGCGCATCGTCGGCCATCGCCTTGATTCGCGCGATCGCGGCGAGTGCGAATCCTTCCTTCACCAGTTGGCACGCTGCAACTTGCTCTTGGGTTTCAGGGGCAGCATTCACGAGAGTCTGGGCCGCTTGAGCAATCGCCCCCGACTCGAGTGCGCTGTTCACGGCGAGCAGTGCGGCGGCGAACACTTCTGCGCGAGCGCGCGATTCATCCATCAGGCGTCGTTCTTCTGCCAGCACGATCGTGCGAGCAGAGAGACGTGCCAGAAAATCTTCAGCCGTCTCGGTGACGATCTGCAGATCGCTTGGCGGGGGAGCGTCGTTCGTCAATCCTTGCGTGAATGCCGCCAGTTCTTCGACGGAAGCGAGCGATTCGAGCGTATTGCGCTGAGACTCAAACCATGCGAGCGCACTGTCACGCGTCTGCAAGAGTGCGCGCACTTGGGTGGCAGCAGCAGCTCCGCGAGCGGCAAGGTCGCGGACGGCGTCGAAGCGCGCATCGTCTGGAGTCTCGAGTGCTCCCAAGCGCGTCGCGACGAGTTGCATCGTCTCTGCCGATCCTGTATTGAGGTCGAGCGCCGCAATCTCTGAGAGCGTGACTTTGAGTTCAGACTCCATCGCATCGCGCGCCGAAAGAAAGTCGCCCACGATGACACCCTGCGCTCGGATCGCTGCGAGAGCGTCGTCGATCTCTGGCGGATTGCGATCGGGTGGCGCCACCGCGTCGAGCGCCGCAAGTGCCGAGGCCAGTTCATCGAGCGTTGCCGAGGTTCGAATCAGCGCGAGTTGGCTCTGCCTCAGATCGAGTTGCTCATTTTGAGCACGCATGAGTTGGTCAAGATCTTTCTCGAGTCGCTCATTGAGCGACGCAACTCCTTCGTCACTGAATCCTCCCTCACCAGGATGCGGAGGCTGTGCACTCAGCAGGTCATCACTCGCAGTTTGCACCGATGGAATGGTGCGATCGTCACCCGCGACTGCGGCGTCGACTGCGCTGGTGCGTTCAATCCACCACGCTCGGTTCGCTGCGCGGTGGGAGGCGTTGAGGAGCAGTTCATCGGTTTGCGACTTGGCGCTTGCGATCCGTTCTTGATCGATGATGCGAAGCGCGATGCGGTCCCACCAGGGTGCGTCGAGAATCTCATCAACCCGCGTTGCAAGCGCTCGCGCCGAGTCGCGTTCACCCGACTCTTCAGTACGCCCTTTGGATTGCTCGGCCCCATCGCGCGCACTCAGCAAATCTGCTTCGATCTTTTCGAGATGCTCGCGGTCGCACCAGTGTTGCCATGCCACCCAGCCGATCACCCCCAAGACCAGCACGAGCACGGCGGCGAAGAGACCAGCCATCTTCGAAAGAACTCGCCGAGCCGCAGGTGGTGGCACGCTGTCGATTGACCCTGGCCCGAGGTCTCTTGAACTGTCCGTTGATGGGTTGAACTCTGTTGAATCCAACACATCCGACTCTGCATCGCTTGCGGGCGGCGCCGAGTCTTCGACTATTCCCTCGACTATTCCCTCAAAGGATGGGTCGTTGGGCAACTCCGCGAATGGATCGATATCGCCTTGCGACTCTGGGTTCTTGGGTTCATCCATGATTGTTTATGTCGGGTGAAGGATTGGTCACAGATCAAAGATTGCCGCGACGTGCCTGTTCCTCTTCAAGGGATTGAAAGAGCGCCTTGAAGTTTCCTTTGCCGAACGATTGACTGCCACGGCGGCAGATGATCTCGAAGAAGAGAGTTGGACGGTCCTGAAGCGGCATCGTAAAGAGTTGCAGCAGGTATCCCTCGTCGTCCGCATCGACAAGAATGCCCAGTTCGCGCACGCGCTGGTGGTCTTCTTTGACCGCCGTGTGACCGTGCGTGGTGAGTTCTTTGTTGACGCGATTCCAGACGGACTCGTAGTAGGTGTCTGGGATCGGCAGAAACTCAACGCCGCGGCTGCGCAACTCTGCGACGCTCGAGAGTTCGTCGTCGGTGCGAAATGCGAGATGTTGAACTCCTGGAGTCATCGCATGCCAATCGAGGTACTCCTGCACTTGGCTCTTGCGCTTTCCTTCAGCGGGTTCGTTGATTGGCATCTTGATCAGGTGGTTTCCTGATGCCATGACCTTGCTCATGAGTGCTGAATACTCCGTTGAGATGTCCTTCTCATCGAAGTGCTTGAACATCGCAAATCCCATGACATCTTCGTACCACTTGACCCAGTGGTTCATCTTGCCAAGTTCAACGTTGCCAACGAGGTGGTCGACAAACTTCAGTCCGCATGGGTGGAGTCTGTTGAAGTCGTTGAGTTTGAAATTCGTGACAGGTCGGAATGACGGGGCGAATGCGCCGCCTTGCTTGAGCGCAGGCAGGTCGTAGCAACCCGTGCGACTCACGAACGAATGCACAACTCGTCCGTACGTCTGAATGCCCGCCATCGTGACGCTGCCGTTGGCGTCGCGCGTCGTGCGCGGTTCGTACGCTGAGATCCCGCCGTTGCGCTTTGCCTGCTCCCATGCTTTCTCGGCGTCAAAGACCGTGAATGCCACGTCCTTGATGCCATCGCCATACGCGCTCAGTTCGGCGACCGCCGCGTGGTCACTCGTGAGCGGAGTCTCAAGCAGCAGCCGAATGTTTCCCTGTGTCAGCAGGTACTGCGCGCTCTGGCGATTGCCGGTTGTGAGGTCGTTGACCTGTTCGACTTGGAATCCAAATGCATAGGCGTAGAAATAGGCCGCCTGCTTTGCATTGCCGACGAAGAATCGCACATGATCGACGTCGATCAGCGTCAGTGGATCAGTCGCAGGTTTCGTTGATTCCTTGCTCGCGGTGCTGAGTGTTGCCATCAAATGATGGTATCGTCTCGCCCCTTATGAGCGCGAAAGACCCAACGAAATCAGCCGGATCGAAAATCGGAATTTGGATTGGAATCATCTTGGCGATCGCGGCTGTCTTCATCGTCGTCATGTGCACCGCGGGCACCCCGAAGTTCACCGAGCCACCGGCCGACTTCAAAGCCCCAAACAACTGATCGCGCCCCGCAATGGCTCAACGTACAAACTCTGATTCAAAACGGCTTGAGACAGTTGAGCCCGTCGGAAACCGTGTGCTCATCCGCAAGGATGAAGACAAGAAAATTACGAAGGTTGGAATCCACTTGCCAGACAAGATGGAGATTCCCACGCTGACTGGGCGCATCGTCGCTGTGAGCGAACAAGTCACGCGTGATGCGGATTACTCGGTGCAGCGATACGACCGCGTGTTGTTTCATCCAAAGAATGCAATTCCCGTCGATTTCGAAGGGGATAACCGCTTGTTTGTCGTGCCGATCGAAGATGTTGTTGCGGTCTTTCGCACCGCGGGTGCGCAAGATTCGTGAGCCTCTCACCCTCGCAGATTCATCCTGGTGCGCTGAGCGTCACTCCGCTCGCGAGGCCATTCAATGTCTCGATCATGCCTCCAGGATCGAAGAGCCAAACGAATCGTTATCTCATGCTCGCTGCACTCTCGAAGGGGATCTCGACATTGCATCGTCCTCTGCGTGCGCTCGACACAGATCTTTTCATGGATGCGCTTGTTGCGATGGGCATTCCTGTCTCGCGCGACGAGGCTTCAACGCAGATCACCGCGCCCGCAGGTCGCATCGACGGAGGCGTCACGGTCAACCTCGGTGATGGCGGCACCCCCACGCGGTTCTTGATGGCGATCGCATCACTTGCAAGAAATCCTGTCATCATCGACGGCAGCGCACGCATGCGGCAGCGACCGATCGCAGAGGGTGTGGCAATGTTGCGGGCTCTTGGCGCGCGCGTGGACTACGTCGAAGAAGAAGGGCGTTTGCCCGTGCGACTCGGCGGCGGATCACCTCCGCGCGGCGGCATGATTGAGGTTGGACGCACTGCGTCGAGCCAGTTCGTCTCAGCGGTGTTGCTCCTTGCGCCGAGGCTTGAGCGGGGAGTCGATCTCTTCGTCACGGGTGAGTCGTTGACGACCCCTTCGTATGTCGAACTCACGCTCGATGCGATGCGGTCGTGGGGAGTGCACTTTGATGTCTGTCGCGATGCGCAAGGGCGCTTGACCAGAATCACCGTTCCCCCAGCGCCGCTTGCCGCGTGCACGAGATCGATCGAGCCAGACGCCAGTAGCGCCGTCTATTTCTTGGGTGCTGCCGCAATCGTTCGTGATGCCCGCATCACAATTCAGGGGCTCCCGCGTCTCTCGACGCAACCTGACGCTGCGTGTCTGCGCGCACTCGTCTCGATGGGCGCGCGTGAGTGGTCAAGCCCCCGTGGCATGGGGCTCGAAGGAACCGCAACACTCAACGGAGTCGATCTTGATGGATCCCAGTGGCCCGATGGTGCACTCTGCATCGCGGCGGTCGCATCGATGGCGAAGGGACGCACACGCATTCGCGGCCTCGAGACTCTCAAGGTGAAAGAATCGAATCGCATTCAAGTGCTTGCTGAAGAGTTCGCCAAGATTGGAACGCACATCGAGACAACCGACCACTCGATTGTGATCGATCCAGAATCATCATCGCCGCGCCCTGGCGTGATCGATCCGCGCGGAGATCACCGCATCGCAATGACCTTTGCGCTGCTCGGTTTGGTTCGTCCAGGAATATCGATTGCTGATCCCGGGTGTGTTGCAAAGAGTTATCCCAACTTCTGGTCAGACTTCGCGCTGCTTGCCGGTCCGCCGGTTGGATAGACTCGCTGCCGTCTGATGGGTCCCTTTCTCTACTTTGCACGCCGCCTCTTGCGATCGCCTGGCCAACTGGCTCTGACGCTCGTTTTTGCGGGCATTTCTGCAGGCGGGCTCGGCGCTGGACTCCTCGCACTCGCTCCGATCTTGCGGATGCTGCTTGGTGAAAATGGCAGCACGCTGCCCGAACTCGCGGCGCAGTTCAACGCCACCAAGCCTTGGCTGCAGATTCCCAGTGCCATCATCGCCGCGCTGCCAGAAGGGCGAATGGATGGGGTGCTGTGCATCCTCTCAGGGCTCGCGGCTCTGACCATCTTTGGGGCCATTGCAAACTTCTTGCATCAGTACATCTCAATCAGCTTGTGCACGAACGTCGTTGCGCGCATCCGCCTCGACGCATTTCGACATGCGATTCGCATGCCACTTGGCGAGGTTGTTGTTCGCGGCCCTGCAGAGTTCACGAGTCGCATCATCCGCGATTCTGCAGAGTTGCAAAGCGGACTCGTTGCGCTGACGAGTCGCACTGTTGCTCAACTCAGCAAGGGGGCCGCAGCACTTGCCGCCGCGGTCTTCTTTGACTGGCGCATCGTTGTCGTTGCTGCGATCGTTGGTCCAATTCTTGGCATCATCCTGCGCAAGACTGGCAAACGCGTTCGACGCGGACTGCGTGGTTCGCTGCGCAATCAAGAGGTGCTCTTGCGCGTCGCGGGCGAGAGTCTGCAGGGACTTCGCGCTGTCAAGACTGCTACGGCCGAGTCTGACATGATTCTGCGATTTACACAGGCGAATCGAATGGTTGTGCGTGAAGAGTTGCGCGCGCGAACGGCACGCAGCCTCGCAGGCCCTCTCGTCGAGACGATTGCGATCCTCGCTGTCATCGCGTTGTGCGCGCTCGTCGTGCGCGAGATTATTCGCGGCGCGATGACCTTCGATGACTTCGTGCTCTCGCTGGGCGCACTCGCAGTCGCGGGTGGATCGGTGCGGCCGATGACAGGATTGATCGGTGATATGCAAGCCGCCAGCGCTCCCGCGCAGCGCCTGCAAGAGATTCTGTCGCTTGAGTGCGAGCCGCGGCGTGCGCGCGGGCAGTCGACATTGCTTCGCCATCAACACACGATTCGCTTCGAGGATGTCACGTTTGCCTATCCCAAAGCAAGCGAGCCAACGCTGCGAAATGTCACACTGGATATTCGCCATGGCGAACACATTGCGATCGTGGGTCCCAATGGATGCGGAAAGACGACGCTGCTCTCAGTTCTCCCGCGCATCCTTCTGCCAAAGAGCGGCCGCGTGCTCATCGATGGATGCGACATCGCTTCTGTTTCGCTCAAGAGCCTTCGGCGGCAGATTGGTGTTGTGACACAGGAATCGATGCTGATTCGCGGCACGATTGCTGAGAACATTGCGATGGGCTCTGCGAGTCTGCACCCACGCGGAGTTTCGCGTGAGTCGATTCAATCCGCCGCAGCGCGTGCGCACGCGAGCGGGTTCATTGAAGCGATGACAGACGGATACGAAACGCAAGTCTCCGAACAGGGGGCGAGCCTTTCGGGTGGACAGCGGCAGCGCATCGCGATTGCGCGCGCGATTTTGCGCGATCCATCCATTCTCATTCTCGACGAGGCGACGAGTCAGATCGACGCTGAGAGCGAAGTGCAAATCAATGGAGCGATCGAAGAGTTTGGACGGCAGCGCACCGTCATCGTCGTCGCGCATCGACTCTCAACGATGTTGGCAGCAGATCGAATAGTCGTGATGGATCAAGGATGCGTCGTCGACTCTGGCACGCATTCGCAGTTGCTCTCGCGATGTCCTGTGTATGAGCGGCTCGCGCGCGCGCAGATGCTCGAGGGCGCAACGGTCCCGTTGAAGGGCTAAGGATTGACGGCAGGGGGAATCGCAGCAGGTGTTGCCGCGGGGATTGCTGCGGGAGCGGCGGAATGCTTCACTCGGGGCTCAAACAATCGAACGGCTGGCAAGTGCGGGCGCGGCGGAACACTTCACTCGGGGCTCACTCAATCGAACGGCAGGCAAGTGCGGGCGCGGCGGAATGCTTCACTCGGGGCTCAAACAGCCCTCGCCGAGCTGCGCAGACTTGCTCGGCTCGGGAACTCGCCCGAGCGAAGATTCCGCCGCGCGGACGCAAGCGATTGATGGCAAGACACCAAGGCAGTGCGGGGTACGCAAGCGAGTGAAATCAAGACACCTATGCGGCGCAGATTCAGCAGCCCGTTAGGGGGTTGCAGTCGGGGGTGCGGGCGCGGAGGGAGCAGCTGGCGTTGGTTCGACTGCGGTCCGCTCGGACGGATTCGCTGGCGGCGTCACCACCGGAACATTGCTTGGAGCGTCAATTGGCGCCGCAACGGGCACTTCAGTCGGCGCCACAACTGGATCGGGTGGAATGACTGGGGGCAGCGAGGGAACGACGACCGGAATCGCGTTCGGCTCGGGCGGTGGAGTCGTCGTCGGCACCACGACCGTAGGGGTCACTGGAGGAACGATGACTGGCGCGACGGGTGCCGGTGGAATCGCAATGATCACTGGCCCGCGCGTCGCAGCCCAGATCGCATACACGAGTGCGAGCGTGCAGATTGCGCCGACAATCGCGAGCCAGAATTGCAACGCCTTCTCAAGCCGATCCGACTGCGCTACGCGGCGCTGCGTCGACTGCGCAAGCACTTCAAGCGCGCGTGATTGCCGCTCGCTCGCTGTGGCAAATGTCGTGATTGCGCTCGCAGTTTCGCGCAAGCTCTCGGCGACGCGAATACTCACCTCGTGGTTCAGATCGAGTTGTTGTTGCACAAGCCCTAAGACTTGCGTCTGCCGATCGGAGCCCTCCGAAAGATGCACGAGGCTTCGCTCAATTGTTTGATCTCGATGTCGCGCGCGGGCGGCATCCGCAACGAGAACTTCGAGAACTTGCCCTTGCTGACGTGCGAGTTGCGGAAGCGCATTGAGCGTCGTTGAGAGTGAGCTCAGCAGCGTGTTGAGATGCGTCTGCGAGAGTGCCTGCGTTGAAAGTTGCTCTCGAAACTGCACCAAGAGATGGTTCCCGTCGATCGGCACCGCCTGTTGGTGAACGACCTCGTGTGGTCGCTCTTCTTCTGGACTTCGCACAACGATCTCGGTCGGCGCACTCTGTGCAGGCGCGCGTCCGAAGATCCTCCAAAAAAACGTCCTGAGTGACATGGCTTGCACTACTGTATCGAACCGTGAAGTCCCGTGGATATTCAGCGCATGGTCAGGTGGGCGCAGCGTGTGCGTGCGTCGCGTTGGCGTGCATCGTGTCATGCGATCGTGGGGGCGAACCATCAACGCCGGTTGCGCATCGAGTTCGCATCGCGTCACTTTCGCCCGGGATCACCGCCACCGTCGTTGCGCTCGGTGGTGAGGAGCGCCTCGTGGGTCGAACTCCCTGGTGTGAGACATCGCGCGATGTCGCCGTCGTCGGAACGTTGCTCGACCTCAACGCCGAGGCGCTCGTTGCTGCAGATCCAACGCTCGTACTCGTGCAGCCTCCATCGCAAGGCGAGGACCGAACGCTCGCCACGCTTGCCGCGCATGGTCGGTGGAGGGTCGCTTCATTTCAGATCGAGTCGCTCACCGATGTCGAGCAGCTCGTACCTGCAGTCGCCGAGGCGATCGCCGACAGTTCGCAATTGGATGATCGGGCGCAATTGACTGCGCGCGCCGACGAGATCGCCCGTCGGTTTCAGCAGGCCCTGTCGCCGCTCGCAGAGGCGAAAGACGCGGGGAATCTGCTGATTGTGCTGGTTGCTTCAGAGGGTGCCGATGCGATGGCGTTCGGCAAGGGCACCTATCTCGGAGAGTTTCTTGATCGCATCGGCGCGACCAACGCGGTTGGCCGCAGTGGATATCCGACACTCTCGACCGAAGAGCTCTTGGGCAGTCGCGCACAGACGATCATCGTGCTCGCACGAGAACCGAGTGAAGCGGTCGATCAATTGCGCAAGGCAATGCCCAACGCGGTCATCTGCGCACTTCATTCGCCGCAACTCTTGCAGCCTGGCGGTGGGATGATCGATGGCCTCATGCAACTTCGTGCGGTAATCAAAGGCGCAGCCGCTGCGCATGCAAGCGCTGCTGAGGTGTCGCGGTGAATCGACGGCAGCGCACGGGCATGTTCTTGCTCTGTGTCTTTCTGTTCGCAGGTGTTGCAGTTCGCCTCTTGATCGCGCGCGACTTTCACTCAAATGGACTGCGCTTCGACTGGCCGCCGCTCAACATCTTGCACCTTCGATTTGGTGCAGTCGAATCTGCATTGCTTGCGGGTGGGTCTCTTGGATTGAGTGGACTGCTCTTGCAGGCGCTTCTTCGCAATCCACTCGCAGCGCCATTCATCTTGGGACTCTCCGCAGGTGCCGGGCTCGGCGCGACCATTGCGATGTGGGGAGCAGTTGCATTCAGTGCGAGCGCGCTCGGAACGTTCGCAAGTGCGCTCGGCGTCGCAGATGGCATCGTTGCAGGCACTATCGGATCTCTCATCGTCTTGTCGATCGTCTATGCGCTCGGACGGCGCGGCGGTCGCATCGATCCGCTGACGCTCGTGCTCGCTGGCACCGTCGTTTCATCGATCTGCGGTGCTCTCACATTGCTTGTTCAATCGATGATGCCGCCGTCGAGCCGCGGCGACTCGTGGACATGGTTTATGGGGCAGATTCCAGAGATTCCTGCGCGTGGTCCAGCGATTGCAGCGGTCATTCTGCTTCTCGTCATGACTCTGGTGGGATGGTTCAGCGGACGCGCACTCGATGTTGCGAGCACAAGCGACGACGAAGCGGAGAGTTTGGGAGTCTCGCTGAAGCGGCTCCGCCTCATGCTGTTTGTTGGCGCTGGCGCACTCGCGTCGGTGAGCGTCGCGCTCTGCGGTCCCCTCGCATTCGTTGGCTTCGTTGCGCCGCACCTCTGTCGGCTCTTCCTCGGATCGCACCACCGCGCGCTCGTGGCTGCAAGTGTGATTGCGGGGGGCGCGCTGCTCGTCTGGGCGGACGCAGTGCGGCAAGCAATTGATCTTGGAGCAGGGCGGCTTCCAATCGGAGTGCTTACGGCGCTGATTGGTGGTCCAGTATTTTTGCTGGTGCTGCGCTCGCGCAGGCTCGTGCCAGGAGTCTGGTCATGTTGACGTTGAAGAACCTCTCGTTCAAGTACGGCAGGCATGAGGCAGTGAGTGAAATCACAGCATCGAGCGGACGGGGACGGATCATCGCACTTGTCGGGCGAAACGGAAGTGGCAAGAGCACGCTGTTGCGCCTCGCGGCGGGATTGCTCGCGCCAACGGCAGGAACGATCGAGTGGGATGGCTGCGACTTGCGCGAACTCGCCGCTGTACAGCGCGCGCGGCGTGTTGCGTATGTCTCGCAACGTCCGCAGTTGTCGATCGCGTTGACGGTGCGCGACTCGATTGGACTTGGGCTCTATGCCCTGCAAAGTTCGGCATCCCCTGCGCGTGGCGTTGATGCGGCGATTGGAGAGATGCAGTTGGGCGCGCTCGCCGATCGGTCGTTTCATGACCTCTCAGCTGGCGAGCAACAGCGCTCACTCGTTGCGCGTGCACTTGTGCAACATCAGTGCGACGGCCTGCTCGCACTCGATGAACCATTCTCGAATCTCGATCCTGGCGAAGTGAGTCGTGTCGCAAGTGTGCTGCGCGCGCGCGCGAGCGCTGGTGGTCTAGTGGTGGTCGCGATGCATGACTTGCCACTCGCAGATCAACTTGCCGATGAGGTCTGGTGGCTTGAGCGCGGCAAACTCATCGTGGCGGGGGCGCCAGCACATGTGCTGACGGTTGAACGATTGCGCACGATTTTTGCATGCGATTTTGCGCGCAGTTCGCATGGACTCTCTCATTGCGTTGCAGGTGGACGCGGTCGATAGCATTGAACGCACACGATGATTCAGAGCATCATCATCTTCGCAGTGATCTTGATTCTGAAGGCAGTTCTGACTGCCGTTGCGAAGCAGCAAGAGGCGAAGAAGAAAGAAGAACTTGCGAAACGATCCGCGAGCAGGACTGCCAAGCCGATCGCCCATGTTTCGCTGCGCCAGCCGCCAGTGATCCAACCATGGGTCGATGCGCGTCCAACGCGAGCGAAAGCACTCGAACTCGACTCGTCGAGCGCGGATGATCTGAAGGCAGACGCACGTCGTCGTGCGCATCTTCACGCGCAGGCCCCAATCAAGACGACACCTCTGCATGCATCTGAGGGCGAATCGACATTTGAGCAGCTTGCCCGCACCGTGGCTGCGATTCACGGTGGAGTGCTCTCGGTCGGCGTGGGCGAAACGCCGTCGCCTACCGCCGCTCCTGCTGTTGTCGCGCGACCACCCGCCGCGCCATCCAAGCCTGTGCCGAGCGCGGTGCGCCGCAGCCGATTCCACGCGCGCAAGGCGATGGTTGCGTTCGAGATCTTCTCGCCGCCAGTCTCGATGCGCTGAACGACGATTCAGCTTCTCACTCGCAGACTTTTGAAGGCTTGCCATCGATCCGTCGCGATCTCGCGCCGATCTGTCGTGAAAAGCAGAACCTGCTATTCTGCCGGAATCATGATGGATATCCGAAAACTCAAAGAACTCGTCCGCCTAATGGTCGAGAATGATCTCACCGAACTCGATTTGCGCGACAAAGATGAGCAGGCAACCGTGCGCCGCCAAACGACCTTTTCGCCTCCGCAGGTCATTCACCACGCGGCTGCTCATCATGTCGCTGCGCCATCCACGGTGGCGCACACTGCAGCAGCGGGAGGGGCGATCCCGACCGCCGCAGTTGCGGCCACCGATGACGCCGACTTGGTCGCCATCGAAAGTCCGATGGTCGGCACTTTCTATAGCGCCTCCGGCCCAGACAAGCCGCCGCTCGTCGCAGTGGGTGCAACGATCGATTCAGAGAGTGTTGTGTGTCTGATCGAGGCGATGAAAATATTCAACGAGATCAAGGCAGAGCGTTCTGGAACAATCGCGAAGGTGCTCGTCAAGAACGGACAAGCGGTCGAGTTCGGTCAGAAACTGTTTTTGGTTCGCGCTTCATAAGTTGCGCGAGATAATTTTCGGAACCACGCATGTTCAAAAGAGTTCTCATTGCAAATCGGGGCGAGATTGCCCTTCGCATTATTCGCGCATGCCGCGAGTTGGGCGTTGAAACTATCTGTGTCTATTCAAGCGCAGACGCGGGTGGTCCTTGGCTTGAACAGGCGACGCAGACGATCTGCATCGGACCAGGTCCATCCAAAGATTCTTACCTTCGCATCGAGCGCATCATTGCGGCGGCTGAAGTTGGTCACGCAGATGCGATCCATCCCGGATATGGATTCCTCTCAGAGAACGCACACTTCGCTGAAGTCTGCCGCGACTCAGGATTCGAATTCATCGGCCCAAGTCCCGAGGCAATGGCGGCACTCGGCGACAAGGTGAATTGCAAACGACTCGCAAAGCAATCGGGCACGCCGATTTTTCCAGGCACCGATGGCGGTATCGAAGACATTGACGAAGCGGTGAAAATCGCGGCAGAAATCGGCTATCCCGTCATCGTCAAAGCCTCAGGCGGCGGCGGCGGACGGGGAATGCGCGTTGCATTCGATGAGCAGGGGCTACGCAACGGCATCGAGCAGGCACGACAAGAGGCGCAAGCTGCATTTGGAAATCCGATGGTGTTTGTCGAGAAATATCTCGAGGCGGCGCGGCACTTTGAGGTGCAGGTCATCGGCGACAAGCACGGAAACGCGATCCACTTGTACGAGCGCGATTGTTCGAGTCAACGACGACACCAGAAGTTGATCGAAGAGGCGCCAGCGCCGGGCGTCGACCCAGCGAAACGCGAGAAAGTCTGCGCGTCTGCTGCAGAGTTGATTCGCCGCGCGAACTACGCGGGGGCTGCGACGTGCGAGTTTCTCATGGATGCGCAGCAGAACTTCTACATGCTTGAGGTCAACACGCGCGTGCAGGTCGAGCATCCGATTTCTGAAGCGATCACCGGGGTCGACATTGTGCAAACTGGCATTCGCGTCGCCGCTGGCGAGGCGCTGCCATACAAGCAAAGCGACATTCGGATCAATGGCCACGCGATCGAGTTTCGAATCAATGCTGAAGATCCCGCGCGCAACTTCATGCCGCAAGCGGGGGTGATCGAGCAGTGGGCACCTCCTGGTGGGCCTGGCATCCGACTCGATAGTCACGCGCGCGTTGGTTACCGCGTTCCGCCGAATTACGACTCGATGATCGGCAAGTTGATTGTGCATGCGCCTGACCGCGCGGCCTGCATTCGCCGTTCGCTCGGAGCGCTCTCAGAATTCAAGATCGGACCGATTCGCACGACAATTCCGCTCTATCAGCGACTGCTGAGAGAGCCGATGTTCGTCAACGCTCAACACGACATCAAGTACGTCGAGCGATTGTTGGCTGCAGCGGATTCCAAGCCGCCTCAAGCGACTGTATGATTGCGCGCCTCGCGGGCGTAGCTCAGTGGTAGAGCGTCGGCCTTCCATGCCGAATGTCGAGGGTTCGAATCCCTTCGCCCGCTTTGTTGAATCACCCGAGATTTGAACAGAAAGCCCTGCGTTTGCAGGGTTTTTGCGTGGTGTGTCGCTCGCATGATTTACAATTGTTGAACGCACTGAGTCGCGCTGAATCGCACCATTTCGCACCCCAACTGTGGGCGATATAGATGACCCCCTCGATGAAGCTTCGCGCCCCAACGTTCCAGTCGCTCGAAGTGACTCGCAATCGGCTGGTGTGATCGTTGGAATTCTTGCAATCGCCGCAGCCGTATCGGTAAGCCCAAGCAATGTGTAGTGCTTGAGCGTGGTTCGATAGTCGCTATGTCGAAGGATGCGCTGTGCCACCTGCGGCGTGACGGACGCCCGAGCGAGGTGACCGGGACCCTACAAAAGGTCCGCCCTTTATGAGTACTGCTCGATGCTAGT
>CAYHFW010000001.1:183611-323249 GCA_964355975.1 uncultured Singulisphaera sp. | reverse complement strand
GCGCAGCTCGGCGAGAGCTGTTTGAGCCCCGAGTGAAGATTCCGTCGCGATCACGATGCCTTGAACGCGTCGCAATCTCGCTGCCTTGCCGCCTTGGGTTCGGCGCACTCGGTTCGCACAGAAAGCCGTTCTTTGGAAAGAACGCATCACTGAGCGGGTCATTCCTTCCAAAGAACGAGATTTGGTGCGACGGGTCGTTGTGCTCATCCACACTTGCGCACACGCGGCGGAATCTTCGCTCGCGGCGAGTTCTCGAGACGAGCAAGTCTGCGCAGCTCGGCGAGAGCTGTTTGAGCCCCGAGTGAAGATTCCGTCGCGATCACGATGCCTTGAACGCGTCGCGCTCGCGGATTCAGCGCCGTGCTACGCCGTCGTGCACATCGAGCGAAATGCTTGGCCGCGCAGCAGAAACTCTGCGATTTGCTCGGCGCTATCGGGCGGTGCCATCGACTGAAGTGCCTTGCGCATCGCGTAGCGATCCTCTCCCGATGCCATCAACGCGAGCACCCGCGCACCCAGTCCCTGGACATTCTTCTCAGGATCAATCGCGTCGAGCTCCATCGCCGCAGCGCCAACGTCCATAAGTGGGCGGGCGTTTTCACGTTGATGCAAATCCTTGTGATAGGGATACGGAGCAAAGACTGTCGGAACCTGATTCGCTTGCGCCTCGGCGACTGAACTCGCACCAGCACGACTCAATGCGAGGTCGGCCGCTCCCCAAGCGATGCCGATGCGATGCATGAACGGCACAACCGCGGCGCGCACACCAGACTCGCGCCACGCGCGCTCATACCGAGCAACGCCTCCAGCAGGATTGCCACCGCAGAGATGCAAGACCTGCCAATCGGCAAAGCGCGCCGAATGCACGCGCGCGAGCAGCACGGCAAGTTCATTCAAGCTCTGCGCTCCTTGCGATGCGCCAGTAATCAGCAGCACTGGAATGTTCGGATCAAGCCCCAACTCAGCACGGCAGAGTTCTTTCGATGCGGGGGCGATTGCGATTCTGCGAATGGGCATCCCAATGACTGCCTCTGCGAAGTTTGGAATGTTCGGCACCGCAACCGCTGAGACTGTGCGCGTGGCGCGGCGGGCCACGAGTCGATTCGCGCGACCAGGCGTCGCATCGAGATTTACAAGCAACACAGGAACCCCTGCGCGCCGCGCCTCACGCGCAACGACTGGGGTGACGAATCCGCCGAGAGAAACGACCCAACGCGGCTTCGTCGATGCAATCAGCGCGCGCGCGTCGGCTCGCCCACGGGTGAGTCCAAGCAGAAATCGCACGAATCGCCTCGGGTCAGTCGAGAATGGTTCAGCGCGAATGGGCGAGAACTCTGCCCCCGCCTCAGTGAGCATCGCCGCATCAATCGGACGCGCAGAGCAAGCGAAGACAGGCCGCGCACCAGGATGGATCGACCGAATTCGCTCGGCAATCGCGAGCCCCGGCGAGATGTGGCCACCTGTGCCTCCACCCGCGAGCAGAATCACGGGTGCGTCTGATGATCCTGAAGATTGTTGTGAAGCATTCGTAGGCCAACTCCCTTCATTGACTCGAACCGCCACACCAGTCATTGCTCGCTTGCTGCCTCTGGAGCGTGTTCAACTTGCCGTCCAGACGACCCGTGCGCCCTTTCGCTCCCCGCGGTCAAGAGTGCGTCTGCCTCGAGCGCATCCTCGCGCGCGAGTTTTCGGTCCATGGACATGATGAGACCAAGAGAGAAACATGTGAGCATCCACCCCGTGCCTCCGCGGGAGAGCAGTGGAAGCGCGATTCCCTTTGTCGGAGCGAGCCCTGTCACGACCAAGATGTTGATGAGCGCTTGAAAGCCGATCGTTGCGAGCACACCGAGCCCCACCAACTGTGAGTACGGCGCGAGACGCGCTGTTTGCCCTGTTGCGCGCTTTCCGCGCACGGCACCGATGATGCACCATCCAAACCAGAGAATGAGTGCGTAGAGCGCAATCACAAGAAACGCGCCAATGATGCCTGTCTCTTCGCAGATGATCGCATAGATAAAGTCGGTCGTGCCTTCAGGCAGATAGCCGAACTTCTGCACGCTGTTTCCGAGCCCCCGCCCAACCAGTCCCCCGCCGCTGATGGCGCCCATCGACTGAATGATGTGGTAACCGATCCCCTGCGAATCAGCATATGGATCGAGATACGCGATGATTCGATTCACTCGGTAAGGGCTGACAATGATGAGAGCGATGAATCCGAGGATCGCAACCGGCGCAAGCATCGCTGCGTGCCACCACCGACAGCCCGCTGCGACCACCACGATCAGCGCGATCAACATGACCAGCGTTGCGGTGCCGAGATCTTCGACTGCAATTCCCATCGCAACGAGTGCTGTGAACGCAATCGGTGGAACAAACCCTCCCCAAAAACTCTTGAGCCGCTCGCCGCGAGAGCAACACCACCACGCGAGGATGAGTGGCATCCCCCACTTGGCGATTTCACTTGGCTGAAATGTGAGCGCACCGATGCTGACCCAGCGGCTTGCGCCGTTGACTTCGCGGCCGATCCCAGGAACATGCACCAGCACGATTCCAGCGAAGATCAAGAGCGTGATCGACCAGACTGGGTTCCACCATCCCTTGGCGCTCCCAAGCCTTTCGACTGGAATGCGCGAGCCGACCAAGAGGCAGAGCGCCGATGCAAGCGCGAAGAGCGTCGAACGACCGCCGAGGATTGCCTCGAACGTCGTCTTGCTGTCACCCGTGACATCCAGACTTGCCGAGTTGACGAAGACCACCCCCATCACGAGGAGGCAGATAGCACACAGACCGATACCTTGTCCAGCTCTTAGCACCTTGGATCTATCGGCAACTCACTGCGATTCCCCCAAAGTTTGCTCGTGACATGAGTACGCTCGACTTCCCCCACATGCTGCCTGTCTACCTCGAAACTTTCGGCTGTCAGATGAACGAGCTCGACAGCGAACTCGTCGAAGGGCAGCTCGGCGCACTGGGCTACAAGTTTGTCGATCGCGCCGAGGACGCCACTGTGATTCTGTTCAATACATGCTCGGTGCGCGAACAGGCTGAACAGAAGGCGTATAGCCGCATTGGCATCGTCGGCGCGCGAAAACGTGCGGGCGAAGAGCTCATTTTGGGTGTCATCGGCTGCATGGCAGAGCGCGACGGGCTCGACCTCTTTCGGCGCCATCCCCAGGTCGACCTGATGTGCGGACCAGGCGAACTCGACCGACTCCCCCAGCTCATTGACAACGTGCGCCGCACACAGATTGCGCAGCGCACTGAACTCACAGAACCACTCGCACTCGCCGACCGATCGGCGCTCGCGGGCAATCAAAGTCGTCGATCAACGACGCTTTCTGCAGCGCAAGACAACCTCGAGTCGCTCGACCTCTCGCGTGCCTTCGACCCGGCATCTCGGGGCGGCAATCGGCACAGCGCGTACGTCAGAATCACCCGTGGATGCAACAAGTTTTGCACCTATTGCGTCGTTCCAAGTACTCGCGGCGCAGAGATACACCGTCCTCCAGATCACATCGTCGAGGAGTGCAAGCGACTCGTCGATGCTGGCGTCGTTGAGATCACGCTGCTTGGGCAGACGGTCAACCACTATCGATACCAACATGGCAGCGCCCTCACGATCGACGGGCGAGAAGCGCCGCAGATCGGGCCGGGGCTTTCTGCGTTTCGAACTGCGCCAGCGATTGGCGTGCGCACGACGACTTTTGCTGATCTCTTGCGACGAATTCACGAAGAAGTACCCGCTCTCAAGCGCTTGCGATTTCTCACGAGTTACCCGCGCGATTTCGGCAACGACATCCTCGAAGTCATGCGCGATTCGCCGCGCATTTGCCGCTATCTGCACGTCCCAGCGCAGAGCGGATCAGATCGCATTCTTCGCCTGATGAATCGTGGATACTCGGTTGGTGAGTACCTCGACTTCGTCGATCGCGCCCTCACGATGCTGCCAGACCTCTGCATCGCTGGAGATTTCATTGTTGGATTCCCCACAGAGACCGATGAAGATTTCGAGGCGACCTGCGCGCTCGTGCGTCGCCTTCCTTTCAAGAACAATTTCATTTTCAAGTACTCACCGCGCCCCGGAACGATTGCCTTCGATCGCATCAAAGACGAGGTGCCCGACGCAGTGAAGCGCTTTCGCAACAACCAACTCTTGGCTCTGCAAACAGAAGTCTCTCGGGGAGTTCACGAGAAGTTCGTTGGCACCCGCGTCGAGGTGCTCTTCGACGAAGTTCGAACGAACCAACCAGCCCGAAAGAGAGCCCAAGCCAGCCAACTGACCGTGCACGGCAGTGACATTCGGTCATCTGCTGCCGAAAATGACTCGAGCACCCTCAGGTCTGTTCAAACTGTCGGAAGGACCGGTGGAGACATCATTGTTGCAGTTCAAGCAGCGTCAGAGGCTTCAGCAGCGATTTTGATTGGAAAAACAGCGTTTGTGGATGTTTTGGACTGCTCCCCCCTGTTGCTGACCGGCGCTCTGGCGGGTTCAGATTTGACGAATCCGCTCTGATTTCGGCGATTTTTCAATCACAAAATTTGACGCATCTGTTTTCGGGGTTAGGTTGTCAGTGGAGAGTCTGGAAAAGGGATGTGTCGATCCTGTATCGCTTCCCCCTTTTTGGAAAGGTCTCATCCCTATGAAATCCTATGCAGTTCTCAGCGCAGCAGCTCTCATCTCTTCAGCTGCAAGCGCAACGTTCACTGGCATCACAATGACTGAAGCCACAGTGAACGGACGTACCGTCACCTCGATCTTTGCGAACTTTAGCGTGTCAACCGACCGCATTCTGAACGTCTTTGACTACACGAATGTCTCGGGAACGATGGGCGCACTTCACACAGACAACGCCTTCGGCGACATCGACACAGACGGCGACGGTTACCCCGACGTCTTCGGCGCAACTGGTGCGTGGTCACAAACATGGAACAACGCTGCTGGAATTCCATCAGATTCGTTCGTGACAATCGGAACCCCAGGACCAGTCGCTCTTGATCCTGGCTTCACCGGCCCATTCGTCAGCAGCACCATCGCACACCTCTCAGGTTGGTACGACAGCACCCCAGGTTCACAGAACCTCGCTGGCGCAACCTTGAAGGTCAAGGTTATGCAGCTCGCCCGTGCAGTTGGTAGCGGTTACTACACCGGCAGCTTCACCGTTGGATACGCAGCACTCGGCAGCACAACTGCTCAGTTCGGCGCTGGCTCCTTCACGGTCGGAACACCTGCTCCAGGCGCGGTTGCGCTCCTCGGTCTCGCAGGTCTCATCAGCCGTCGCCGTCGCGCCTAAGGCACGATTCGGCAAATGGGTTCTCAGGAGTTGACCTGAAAACCCGTTGGGAAGCGATTTCAATCCACCACCCCTAAAAAAGGTGGTGGTTTTTTCCTTTATTACTTGCATTCGTCCGATCTCGGGGCATAATCGGTACGTTGCCGCGGGGCGACACCCCCAACGGGGTACGTAAGCGAAATCAAGGGAATGTGATGGGAGAGCAGATTGTGGCTGGGAGGCCTCAATCGGAAAGCAAGGAAAAGGGAAAAGATGAACTACAACTCAGTTGGATTATTGGTCTCTGCGTTGACTGCAATCTCTGCACTGACCACCCACGAGGCACAAGCAAGCTTCATCGGGGTAACAGTCAGTCCCGCACAATTCGTGAATGGTCGCTGGGTCTACAGCGTCTATGCCAACTTCTCTGCAGCAACTGACCAGATTGTCAAGGTCAAGAACTGGGAAGTCACAAGCGGATCGATGATGAATGTTCAACATTCCGACACCGCATACCCAAGTGGATCATGGAATCCAAACTGGTCGACCGACGAGGAGTCGGCGGTCCTGAGCGATTCCTACGTCTCGATTACGGGACTCTGGAACGATCATGGCACGGTGCTCAATTGGACGGACGGTGGACCAACGATCGCCGCAGGTGCCGCATGGGGACTTCCTGCGCTCAGTTCAGGTGGCGTGACTGTTGGATCGACTCTCAAAGTCAAAATCATGCAGATCGCAGGCACGAATCTGCTGCCGACCGTCTTTCAGTTTTCGGCTGCGTTGGATGTCGATTGGCGCCCATCGAGTGCGTCACCAAACTCAACCGGAAATCGCACTTTGACACTTCCAGCCCCAGCAACAATGTTTGTAGGTGCAATCGCGCTGTTCACTGGAGCGCGAAAACGCCGCAACTAGCAACGCAACTAGCAAGACAAATTTCTCTGCACTCGCATTGCGCCGGCGACTCATCTCGCCGGCGCTTTGGGTTTTTGCGCATCGCTTTTGCCCTGAACGTTTGAAAAAATTGACGCAATTGTTACGGATTTGTTGCCGCAACCCATTTCTCGGGTTACCGTAGCCTTGTGGTGGTGCTCGAAAGTAGACGCTCGTCGCGTGACGAGTTTCTTGCGTTCATTCCATATGGAGAAAACTCGTGAAGACTGGAACAATCGTTGGTGTACTCGGACTCGGCGGACTCGCCGTATTCATCGGTCAACTGAACGCGACCGCGCTTCCTGGTGGCGATGGCGGTGATGGCGGTGTGGCCGCGGGACCTGACGTGATCGTCGGTGCGCTGCCAGACATCTCGGCGTACGCCCCAGCGACGTGGCAGGGCGTCACCTACTGCGCGTACGCAGTCGGAACCACGAGCTGCAACATCGGCAATCAGCAACTTCTGTGGGAACCAAATCCATCGACGACCCATCCGGTCATGCCGCAGAATATTTACCGCGTGAAGAACGGCGTGATCAAGCAAATCGGTCAGAGTTGGATCAAGCACGGGTTCTGCGCGCTGCAAGGAACTCTCTGTGGTGCATGTACTCCAGCAGGCAGCGGATGCCCAACAGTGCTTGGGGTGGGATGCTCCGATCCATATTCATCGGGACTCAACGGCGGACAGAGCGACTTGAAGAGCCGCTACGGCATCAACGCTGCGACAGGCGTCTACTCGGGCACCTATGCAGACCCTGCGATTCCGACTGGATACCCATCGTCGATCCGCGAGCGCATCACCGTGCCAAAGAATGATCTCGACTCAACAATGAATGCTGGCGCCCAGTACTTCATCGAAGGGCAGTACGTTCAAGTGCAGGACGCCTCGTCGGGCAATGACAACAACAATGCCTCGTACCGCAAGATCACGGTCGGAACGACGTATGGGTCGACTGGGTATGCGCTGACACTCACGGGTGCAACCTTTCAGCAGATTCCTGCGATCTACGCTTGGCAGACCGTTCACACGGACGTGGCGATTCGTGAGTACGACGTTGCGGGCGACGGTCGATTCATCGTCGGCAGTCGTTGCACACTCAACACCAACGGAACCTACCACTACTCATATGCGGTCTTTAATCTGAACAGCGACCGCAACGGTGGATCGTTCTCAGTTCCGTTGGCAACTGGCGTGGTCCTCTCGAACATTTCGTATCACGCGCCGTTCAATCACTCAGGCGACACATACACGAATGTTCCGTGGACTGTGACTCAGACCAGCAGCGCGATTACTTGGGCGTGCGAACCAAACTCGAACACGAACGCGCACGCGATTCGTTGGTCGACGATGCACACGTTCGAGTTCGATGCGAACTCGGCGCCAACCGACGCTTCGCAGATTCTCACTCTTGGAATCTGGAAGGCACCAACCGCAACAAGCACAGCGACAACAGTCTCTGTGCAAGGCAAGAAGCCTCTTCCAGTCGCTCCTCCATGCGCTGACGCAGACTTGAACTGCGACGGCTCGATCAACGGCGCTGACCTTGCGACCTTGCTCAGCTGCTGGGCAAGTGCATGCGGCGACGTTGACGGCAACGGCACGACTGACGGCGCCGACTTGGCGCTGGTCTTGTCGGCTTGGAACTGATCGACCTGATTCGCGTTTCGCTTCGATGACTTTCAAACCGCCCAGCACACGCTGGGCGGTTTTTTTATCGTCAAAATCTCGCCATTTTTCTACCGTTTGGTGGACGAATTCGAAGACCGAGTTACATTTCTCTCATGCTTACACCCCACATCGGCCGCCCATCGGGTGCCGTCGCTATGACTCTTGTCGCCATGGTTGCACTCGTTGCCCTCAACGCTGGTGCGGACGTCTCGAAGAAGTCCCCACGACTCGAGAGCGCCGACCTCACGATTCGCGAACTCTCGCGATTTCAACTCTGCGCGCCAACGTTGCCAACAGCCCTTCCAGCGCACTTTGAGTTCTCAATGCCCGTGCAGAGTGGATCAGCAACCGTCGCGGTGGACAAGATTTCGATTCGCAGCGACGGGTTCAAGGTATTGGTTGATTCGGGCAACGGAGTGCTCAACGAAGTGGCAGCTCCCGCCATTCGCACCTACCGCGGCTCACTCGTGGGACGACCAGGAACGATCGTCACTGGATCGCTGCTTCCAACTGGCTTCAGTGGAGTCATCCACCTCGAAGATGAGACGACATGGGTCATCCAACCACTGAGCGACTTTCGGCCAGAACTGCGCACCACTGGACAGCACGTCTCGTATTCGACGTCCGACGCGATTCCAGATGGACGCGGATGCGCGTTGGGCCGCCCTGGATTTCCTATTGGTAAGTACCAATCGCCACTCTCCGCAGCAATCGATGCTGGACAGGGAGCGAACGATGGCGGTATCGCCGGAACAACTCCTTCTCAGATCGAAATCGGCTGCGAGACGGACTATGAGTTCTTTCAGAAGAACGCTTCGAGCATTCCCAACACGGTCAACGATGTTGAGTTGATCATCAGCAACGTCAACACGATCTACGACCGAGACATCAATATCAGCTTCGAACTTGGAACGGTCGTCGTGCGCTCCGATGTCGCCGATCCGTACACATCGACCACGATTGACGGACGGCTTGGAGAGTTCTCAGCCAAGTGGGCTTCTGCGCCCGAGTCAGGAATCTACCGCGACATTTCACACATGTTCTCTGGATACGGTTTCGCTGGCGGCACGATCGGACTCGCCTATCTCGGCGTTGTGTGCAATGCGATCAATAACGCGCAGTACGGAGTCGTCGAGAGTCGTTACACAACGACGCTCGGATTCCGCATCTCGCTTTCGGCACATGAACTCGGCCACAACTGGGATGGGACACACTGCGATACGCAAGGCGCAAGCGCATGCCACATCATGTGTTCGTCGAACGGCGGCTGCGGTGGTATCTCTGGAAGCAACTTGAAATTCGATGCGCTGACCATCTCCGAAGCGACGACCTACCTCGGACAGGTCGGCTGCGACTTCGCACGTCCAACTCCAGTTGTGATGCCATTCGCTGAGACATTCGCTGCAACCACACTTGCCACTGCGCGCTGGACATACAACGACGGCGGTTCGGTCAACGCAAACGCGGCGAATGAACCATCGGCCCTCTACTCATTAAACCTTGCGTCGACCGGAACAGGCGCGTACGACGACGATGAGGTGCGCACAAATTT
Organism: uncultured Singulisphaera sp.; assembly: GCA_964355975.1. Taxonomy (GTDB): domain Bacteria; phylum Planctomycetota; class Phycisphaerae; order Phycisphaerales; family SM1A02; genus F1-60-MAGs104. The sequence continues at coordinate 313,822 of CAYHFW010000001.1, read as the reverse complement.
CATGTTGCTCGGTGGCACTTCGTCAGCGACAGCGAGTTACAAAGTTGAACGGTCTGGCGTCGAAGCGGGTGAAACATTCATTGTTGAGTACCTCAGCAATACCCTGGACTGGACTCTCCTCAACACGCTGACTTCAGACGGAACGAACCAGACAGCGTTCACGACCTACACGCACACGCTTCCTACCAACGCGCGACATAATCAGTTCCGGCTGCGATTTCGCGTCGATGGAAATGACACTGGAGACAATTGGTATCTCGATGATGTGAATGTCTATGTCGTTGTCACTCCACCGCCACCCGCCAACGACGAGTGCCAAGGGGCGACCGCGGTGACCGTCGGATCGACAACATTCAATTCAACGGACGCAACCGATAGTCCGTTCACGATTCCATCGACGTGCACCGCTGACGCAACTGGTGCCATCGCGAAGGATGTCTGGTTTGATTACCTCGCGACCTGCACAGGAATTACCACCGTCACTACCTGTGGCAGCGCAGGATTTGATTCGCGCATCGTCATTTACACAGCCAGTTCGCTCTGCCCATCCCAGTCGACTGCGGTTGCTGGGTGCAATGACAACACAACAGGCTGTGCCAATGGCACGTCAACAGCAACGTTCAGCGGGCTCACTGGCAATCACTATCACATCCGAGTCGGCGGTGCGACTGCTGGCGGCAGCGGATCAATCACGATCTCGTGCGTTGTGAACTGCCCTGCAGATCTCGATGGCGATTTGTTTGTTGACGCCGCCGACCTCACGGTCGTGCTTGCTGCATGGGGCTCAACGGGTCCCACAGGTGATGTCAACGGAAGCGGACTCGTTGACGGGCTTGATCTGTCAGTCATTCTTGCCGCGTGGGGCGCTTGCCCATAACGGATCCACACGGTTCAGAGAAACGACCACCACGGACCGATCCTCTTGCATTCGTTGCACTCGCAGGCACGCTCTTGGCGTGTTGTCCTGCTGCGGCAATGATTGGAATCGCTGTCGGCGGTTTTTCTCTCTCTCGAATTCGGCGCTCCTCGGGGCAACTCACTGGACGGCGACTCGCGATTGGGTCAATGATTGCAAGCCTGCTGATCGGCCTCGGCTCGTGGGTGATCGGCAACAGGTTTCAAACGACTGGACTGAACGTGATGAGTTCTGAGGTGCGCGCGGCAGTCGACCAAACTCTGAATTCTGATCTTGACCCCTCTGCGTGGTGGGTCGAGGTCGATCCGATTGCCCTTCTCGAGTTCAGACGCTCCGTGCGCAGCCACCTCGGCCCGCTCACGGCAGCGAGCGTCACTCAACTCTCACTCTCCGCTGGCATTCCCGCGCGCGCGCGCTATCGGGTGATGCTTGAGTCATCGACGATTCACACATTTGCCGCGGTCGAAGTCGATGTTGGATCAGACATCGCGACGCTCCTGCCAACGGTGCGCATTCGATCGATCGCTATTGGATCCCCCGACAGTGCAGCTGCCACAGGCGATCCGCCTCAGTTCACCTTCTCTGCAACGAACGACTCTGCCGCGCCTGCTACCCTCACCCCCAAATGAGCAGCGCACCCCAGAACCTTGACACATCTTTTTTGGACGGCACATCGGGCAATGCGCCGCAACGAGTCAGCAAACTCGCCATCACGTCGCTCGTGCTTTCGGTGATCTTCTGCTGCCCATTGACGACGCTCGCTGGACTCGTGACCGGCGCCATTGCCGTCTTCGCCACGATTCGAGATCGCACGCTGAGCGGTCGCTGGATCGCTGTCCTCGCAATCGTCATCGCGAGTCTTGCGACGATTGGGCAGGTTGTCGTTGGAGTGAAGGGGTACAACACGGTCTTTGTCCCAGTTTTCACCGGCCCACAAACTGCGTTTCTCGCGGGCGATCACGGCGATCTCGCGGCATTTCAGCAGTGTTTTGCCGCAACTGCGGCTGATGGCAATGACAGCGAAAACGCGCAGGCATTCCTGACAGAGTTGAAGGCGCGATACGGCGCATTTGCCAGTGCGGCCCTCGACACAACCACTGGTCCCTCGCAAGCCCCAGCGGCTGGACAGGATTTTGTTGGCGATTACCAACTCGACTTTGCGAATGGGCGCATGCGTGCGACATGCGCGATCGAACTCGCATCCGCCACGGGCGCGCTCTCGCTGAAACTTCGCAGCGTCGTCATTCACGATGCCGACAAAGGCGAATTGCGCTACCCACCAGCCCCACCATCTGAGAAAAAATAACCAATGCCCCCCCGAGATGAAATCCGAATCAAGGTTCGAGACCTCGTCAAGACATTTGGCACGCAAACCGTGTTGACGGGAGTCAATCTCGATGTTCGAGCGGGCGAGACCGTCGTCATCATGGGGGGCTCTGGCTGCGGCAAGACCACCCTACTGCGCCTCATGATTGGATCGCACACCGCGACAGAGGGATCGATTGAGTTGCTCGGGCAAGACATTTCCAAACTCAATGACGAAGCATCGGCGGCGCTCAAGCAACAGTTTGGAATCCTCTTTCAGTCAGGCGCGCTCTTTCAATCGATGACCATCGGTGAAAATGTTGCATTGCCCTTGCAAGAGCACACCGACCTCGCTCCAGAGATCATCGACATTCAAGTCAAGATGAAGCTTGAACTCGTGGGGCTGCGTCCACACGCGAACAAACTTCCCTCGCAAATCTCTGGCGGAATGATGAAGCGCGCCGGTCTCGCGCGCGCGATGGCGATGGATCCAAAGATTCTGTTTTACGACGAGCCAAGCGCGGGTCTCGACCCCGTCACGAGCGCCGAGATCGATCAACTCATTCTCGAACTCACCCGCAGTTTTGGCGTCACGAGCGTTGTTGTCACCCATGAGATGGATTCAGCATTCACGATTGCCGACCGCATGGTCATGCTCGATGGCGGTCGCGTACTCATGGTGGACACACGAGAGGCCTTCGACCGCATTCGAAAACTCCCCGAGAGTGAAGCGGAAAAACTCACTCTCGATGAACAGATTGTCTATCAGTTTCTTCGCGGGGCGGCGAACGGGCCAATCACCCGCAGACGAAGTGCTGATGATTACCGCGAAGACTTGCTTGGATTGGACGCCGAAGGAAATGAACTCGGCAGTCTTCGCCCTGCGAGCGCGCGACGCTGATCTGACATGCCCACTCCAGTGAATCCAAGCCAATCTGATGCGTGGTTTGCGGGTCGGCGCGTCACCGTGATGGGGTTGGGACAGTTTGGCGGCGGACTGGGGGTCGCACAGTGGCTGCATGCGCGCGGCGCGCGCGTGCACATCACCGACCTCGCGTCTGAGAAAACTCTTGAGCGCTCGCTCGAACCGATCGCTAGTGCGATCGCCGCAGGGACGATGAGTGTGAGGCTCGGCTCGCACGATGTGCACGACTTCGAGCACACTGACCTTGTCGTCGCCAACGCGGCGGTGCCACGACCGTGGGAGAATCGATTCTTGTGCGCTGCACGCGCGGCCGGCGTTGAAGTCACGACTGAAATCAGGCTCGCGGTCGAGCGCCTCGGCACCGATCGCGTCATTGGCATCACTGGCAGCGCGGGCAAGTCAACAACGACCGCCATGACCGCGTGCGCACTCGCGGGTTCAGGTCGCGAAGTGCGCCTCGGCGGCAACATTGGCGGGTCGCTGCTTGGCATCCCAGCGGGTTCGGCGCGCGAATGGACCGTGCTCGAACTCTCAAGTGCACAACTCTGGTGGCTCTCGGCGCAATCAGGATTGCCTGGGTGGTCACCCACGATCGCCGCACTCACAAACATTGCTGCAAATCATGTCGACTGGCATGGCACGTTGGCGCACTACATCGAATCAAAGGCGCAGATTCGACGACAACAGACTTCGAGTGATTACTTCTTGAGTTCTTTCGCGCAGGAGAGTCCCGAGCAGTCGAGCCGCATCGCGCGGGAGTCAACCGCAGGTGCGTGGTGGCTGAATGCGAACTCCCCTGCTGTTCCCGACGCGAGCGCGATCGAACTCTCGATTCCAGGAGCGCATCAACGACGCAATGCGCGATTGGCACTCGCGATCAATGCAACATGCGCGTTGATCGATGGTGAGAGTGCGAACCTCGATGGGGCGCGCACTGCACTTCGCTCATTCTCTGGGCTCGAACATCGCCTGCAATCCGTCGCGACGGTGAACGGAGTGCAGTGTTTCAACGACTCGAAGGCCACCACACCAGAAGCGACGCAACTTGCTCTCGCATCATTCGACGACCCTGCACGGGTGCATCTCATTGCAGGCGGGTATGACAAGAAGATCGATCTCTCATCGATCCGAGACCTCGCACCGAGGTTGGCTGGGCTCTATGCCATTGGCGAGACGGCTGCAGCGATCGCCGCAACGCCTCCCGCAATGCGATTTGATTCGCTGACGAGTGCGGTTGAACAGGCGTTTTCTCGCGCAAAGAGCGGCGATGTGCTCTTGCTTTCGCCAGGCTGCGCAAGTTGGGACCAATTCACAAACTACGAAGAGCGCGGGCGTCTCTTTGTGAACCTCGTTCGCGCGCGCGCCGCTATGAGCCATTGCTAGACTCACTCGAGTTCTCGCACTTCCATACGAATTCCAATGAAACTCCCCACTTCAATCGCTCAGTTTGTCGTCGCCGTCTCTGCCACAACCGCACTGCTCGTCGGCTGCTACACCCCATCGGGCGGATTCAACCCAGGAACCGGGCGTGGCTTCGTCTACATCTCGACTCCGACTCGTCCCGTGACAGTGACGCTCGTCGACACACGAAATGGCGAGGCGTTCTTTCGGCTCGATATTCCCGTAGGCGAACAGTTGACATTCAAATTTGTCGAAGGATCTGGAACTGGATCGCGCGTTGAACCGACCAAGATGATGTGGGCGGTCTGGGAAGCCAAGACCGAGTTTGGTTCGCTCAACAACCAACTCATCTGCCCACCAGAATCGTGCCGCAGAATCGACGTGTCCTATCGACCGGCTCCAGAAGATCCACCAACCGATCCGACGCTCATCATTCCGCCCGATTCTGTGGTGCCGACGACTGGTCCCGACAGCCCTGCTGGTGGACCGCAAGCCCCCAATCGTCCCAAGGACTAACGCATCCATGCGGGTTGGCCACGGATACGACCTTCACAGACTTGAACCGTGCGCACCCGTTGGCCGCGGCCGCCCGTTCGTACTGGGCGGCGTTCGATTCGATCATCCCACAGGACCTGTGGCGCATTCCGATGGCGATGCGCTTCTGCACGCAATCACCGATGCGATCTTGGGCGCACTTGGGATGCCAGACATCGGCCAACTCTTTCCAGATTCAGACCCAGCGCACGCAGGCAGCGACTCTGCCATCTTTCTTCGCGCTGCGATTCAAAAGATGCGCGATGCCAACTACACAGTGGGCAACATCGACTGCACGGTGATCTGCGAACGGCCAAAGATTGGACCGCGCCGCGAGGAGATTGCTCTGCGCCTCGCCGAACTTCTTGGCTGCGACCGCGCGCGAGTCAACGTGAAGGGCAAGACGCACGAAAAGGTGGATGCCGTTGGTGAGGGTCGCGCGATTGAAGTGCATGTGGTGGCGTTGCTTCAACCAACGGGTTGAGATCGAGCGACCCCTATACTCGGTTGCATGAGAGCAGTCGTCACTGGACAGGTCGGCGTTGACAAGAAGAGTTACCTTCAAAAAACCGTGATTTCGGCCGCAGAACGGGGCGACCGCATCGAGTTGTTCAATATCGGCGACCGCATGTATGCCGAGGCAACCGATGTCCGCCCGGGGCGCATTCTTGACCTTCCCCTCTCACGCCTCGCGAGTTTGCGGCGGGCTGCGTTCAAGGATGTCATTTCAGCGACACAGCCCAAGCATGACCATCCCAATGTGATGGTGAACACCCATGCGACATTTCGTTGGCGTCACGGACTTTTCAGTGCCTTTGACTTTGACCAACTGCTGAAACTTGAACCCAATTGTTTCATCTGCATTGTCGACAACGTCGAGACGATTCACCATCGCCTTCACCGCGACCATGTCATTGACGCGACGCTCAAGGATTGCATGGTCTGGCGTGAAGAAGAAATTCTTGCGACCGAGTTGATGGCGCAAGCGCTCGGATGCAGCAACAACTTCTACATCCTCAGTCGCGGACGCCAGCAAGACACCGTCGAGACATGCGTGCGCCTCATTGCCCACCCAGAGATGCGCAAGGTCTATCCATCGTTCCCGATGAGCCATGTGATGGATATGCCCGATGTGATGGCAGAGATCAATCACTTTCGCGCCGAGCTTGCGAAGCACTTCATCACGTTTGATCCAGGCGACGTCGACGAAAAACTGCTCTTGGATCGCGCGCTCGATGCGGCGCGCAAGGGAGAAGATTTTGTCGAAGTGCAGCCGCACGCATTCGGCGGTCGCGAGGGAAATCCGACGATGCGCCTTCCTGTGCGCGAGGTGCTCGACATTGCCGGAGATATCGATGGGCAGATTTACATGCGCGACTTCAAGCTCGTCGACCAGAGCGACATGATCGTAAGTCTCGTTCCCGAACTCGCAGGTGGTGTGCCAGGTCTCTCGAGCGGCGTTGAACGCGAATTGCACCACGCGTTTGAGCACACCAAAGAGGTCTACGTCGTGTGGAAGCCGAAGAAAAATCCAAGCCCGTTCATCACCGAAACTGCGACACGCATCTTTCGAACCGTCGATGAAGCGCTCTCGTTCTTTGACAGCGAAGGGATGCTCGCGCCGACCTCGCTCTTTGGGCACTGAGCGCGCGAAGAACAGTGCGCCGTGCCACGATTTCAACTGCGAGTTGCGTACGACGGCACAGACTTTCACGGGTGGCAAAGACAAGAACCGCCCGACCTCACTCCCCTGCGAACGGCGCAGGGGGTGCTGACTGATGCAATCAGCAATCTCATGCGCGAACGCGTGTCGGTGAATGGCGCGAGCCGCACAGACGCTGGAGTGCACGCGCGTGGACAGGTTGCCGCGTTCTCGGTCGAGAAGGCGCGCGTTCCAATCGAGCGGCTGCCGATGGCGATCAACACACGCCTGCCCCCAGACATCGAAGTGCGCGAAGCTCGGCTGGTGTGCGACACATTCGACCCAGTGCGCGATTGCCTCAGCAAGAGTTACTCCTATCGACTGCGCCACGGATCAGAAGGTCGCCCACCGCACGTCAATGGACGGCCCGATCCGTTTGACCGTGAGATGACCTCGCACTGCCACCAAACGCTCGACCTCTCGTTGATGCAACGTGCTGCGACGGCGATGACTGGCACGCGCGATTACAAAGCGTTCGCGCATTGCCCCGATCAACGCGAGACGACAGTGCGAACAGTGCACACATGCACCGTCACTGCGATCAGTCCAGGACTGCTGCGCTTTGATGTTTCGGGAAGCGGTTTTCTCTATCACATGGTGCGCATCATGGTTGGAACGCTCGTCGATGTCGGGCGGGGGCGACTCGATGCGGGGGCGATCACTGAGGTGATTGAGTCATGCCAGCGCAAGCGCGCAGGACAAACGATGCCTCCCCAAGGACTCTGCCTTGAATGGATTCACTACACCGGGCAGGAACTGCTGTGAGAATCCTGCATCTCTCGACACGTCTGATCATCGGCGGGTCGCAAGAGAACACACTGCTTTCATGCATTGGCGCTGCAAATCACGGACACACCGTCGCGCTCGGTTACGGACCGATCTACGGCCCTGAAGGATCGCTCCTGCCGCGTGTGATGGCTGACGCGCGGATTGAACGAATCGAGATTCCTGCACTCACACGGTCGATTTCTCCACTTTCTGACTGGCGCTGCGCGCGACAACTGCGTGCACTCATTCGCGCGTGGCGTCCTGATGTCGTGCACACCCACTCATCGAAGGCGGGCATTCTTGGGCGCGGCGCAGCGTGGGCAGAGAAAGTCCCGGTCATCGTGCACACAATTCATGGACTGCCCTTTCACCCCTATCAGAGTTGGATCAAGAACGCGGCGTATGTGCGCGCCGAGCGTTGGGCGGCGAAGCGTTGCCATGCAATCGTGAGTGTGGCCGATGCGATGACTGTCGCAGCCCGCGCACACAAGATCGGCACGCCCGACCAATTCATCACGATCCGAAGTGGAATGGAGATTGAACCCTGGTTGCATGCACAGAGCGATCGCGCACGCATCCGCCAGCGATTCGGATGGGACGATGAGACACTCGTCTTTGGCACCGTGGCGCGGCTGAGTGAGTTGAAGGGTCACGACGACTTGATCGATGCGTTCACCCCACTGCTTCGCGCAGAGTCGAAGCCGAAAGTTGCGCTGCTCTGGATTGGCGATGGATGGCTGCGCGAGCGCCTCGTTGAGCGACTGAAGAAGGCGGGCATTGCCGATCGCGTTGCGCGCACTGGACTGGTCGATCCGAGCGAGATTCCATCGCTTCTCTCAGCGGTAGATGTGCTCGTACACCCCTCCTACCGCGAGGGATTGCCGCGCGCAGTTGTGCAGGGATCGCTCAGCGGCAAGCCTGTCATCGCCTACGACGTCGACGGAGCCTGCGAAGTCTGCAAGACGAATGAGACGGGAATCCTCGTCAAAGCAGGCGACTGCGTTGCTCTTCGCGCGGCGGCAGAGCGACTCATCGCACACCCGAACGAGCGCATTGCGATGGGAGAGCGTGGCCGCTCGTTCGTGCAACATGACTTTGATTGGCGCACGATGGTTGACCAGCTCGAGGCGCTCTACGCGCGCATCGCACGCCAGAGCAAGTAGAGTGATTCGATGCACGTTGCTGTCTTTGGACCCCATCCTGATGATCAAGAACTCGGAATGGGCGGCACAATTGCACGCCTTGTCGCTCAAGGGCACGAGGTCACGCTTGTCGACATGACAAGTGGCGAGCCCACACCGCACGGATCACCCGAGATTCGCGCGCGTGAAGCGGCGGACGCGGCGACGATCTTGGGAGCCAAGCGCATGCAGTTGGGACTAGTGAATCGCGCGATCGTCAACGACCTCGCATCGCGCGCCATTGTTGCAGGGGCGATTCGCGCGCTGCAGCCAGAGATCATTTTTGCGCCGCATCCAGAGGATGCGCATCCCGACCACGTTGCAGCCTGCGCGCTCATCGAAGCCGCACGCTTTGCGGCGAAATACTCGAAGTGCGACTTGCCTGGCGAACCATGGCACGCGCGGCAACTCTTTCACTACTACGCCATTCACCTGCGCACTGTGCCGCAACCGTCGGTCGTTGCAGACACGAGTGGATACGCAACTGCGAAGCGCCGCGCGATACTCGCGTATGAAAGTCAATTCGTCGCCAACCCAAAGAACCGCGCGGTGCCAGAGTGGATCGATGCGGCGGGGGTTTACTTCGGCAGCCGAATCGGCACGGCGACGGCTGAGCCATTTTTTAGCCGTGAATGCATCGCCTTTGATTTCGCAGGGCAAGCGCGATGAACGCGATCCGCGCCTGACCGCTGGCCCGAAACTGCTTGAATCGGGCATTGAATGTCGTTTTTCGACACTGGTTGCCCGATTCAAGATCCAGCAAGCGTGATCGCGGTGCGATCCGGCGAGCGTGATCGCGGTGCGATCCAGCAAGTGTGATCGCGGTGCGATCCAGCAAGTGTGATCGCGGTGCGATCCAGCAAGTGTGATCGCGGCGGAATCCTTCACTCGGCGCTCAAACAGCCCTCGCCGAGCTGCGCAGACTTGCTCGTCTCGGGAACTCGCGCGAGCGAAGATTCCGCCGCGGGGACGCACAGCAATCCCTTAGCCGCCCGTTGAACCAAATCCGCCAGCACCTCGGACGGTCTCGGTCAATTCAACGCATTCACTGATGCGCGCGCGCACGACTGGGGCGATGACGAGTTGGGCGACGCGCATCGACGGTTCGACGGTGAATGCGGTACGACCATGATTGATAAGCGCTACTTTCATCTCACCGCGATAATCCGCATCGACCGTTCCAGGAGCATTTGGAATCGAGACGCCGAACTTTGATGCGAGTCCACTGCGCGGGCGTACCTGCCCCTCAAATCCAGCGGGAATCTCGAGCGCGAATCCACACGGAATCATTGCGATCGACCCTGGCTCGATGACGAGCGGCGAAATGATTGCAGCGTGAAGATCCATGCCTGCGGCGAGCGCACTTTGGTATGCAGGAACGACGGCGAGCGGAGTGAGGCGGCGAAACTTGATTTCGATTTCATCCATCGCTCGAGTGTAGAGAACGGGGTGCGCTTCCTACACTCTTATGGTGATCTGCGCTGTGATTGGACTTCTCTTGCTCGCGATCATCGCTTGGCTCGCGGTCTCAGGGCTGAAGATTCGCGAACTCTCTATGGCACCCAAAGTCGCGTGCGCCCGGTGCGGGCACTTTCTTGACGAGGGGCAGTTGCGCTGTCCTGAGTGCGGTACGCAGTGGGACAATGCGTGGCTGGCGCGGTTGCAGTCCGGGCGCGGTCGCTCTGGCCCCTTTCGAATCGCCCTCGCAGCGATCTTGCTGCTGCTCGTGCTTGTTGGAATCCTTGCGGCAGTACTTCCGCTGCTGAACTACGTCAACAAGGCGCAACCGATGGTGCAGCCCGTCGATACGAAAGGTCTGCCTTCGCTGAAGGATGCCCCTCAACGTACGGCGTGCGCCAGCATCCGACCCATCGACCAGGCTCAATCTCATGCAACGCATACGCATCGCGGCCAGTGGCGAGTGCAGGGCGTTGATCCGCTGGCATAAACGGCCACCACGGCACAACTCCATTTTCAAATCCGGGCAACTTTTTGAATTCTGCAGGATCGTTCACGACATCTTCAACAGTCGTCAGTCGTGCGCGTTGGTCGTGCAATCCCGGAATCGACTTGAAAAGCCCGCGGGTATATGGATGCAACGGTCGTGCGAAGAGTTCTTCGACGCGCGCGTATTCAACCACCCGCCCTGCGTACATCACGCAGACCACATCGGCATTCTCGGCAACGACGCCGAGATTGTGGGTGATGAGCATCACTCCCATGCCTCGCGCATGCTGAATCTCTGAGAGCAGTTCAAGAATCTGCGCTTGAATCGTGACATCGAGCGCCGTCGTTGGCTCATCGGCAAGCAGCAACTTTGGATGGCACGCGAGCGCCATCGCGATCATCACGCGTTGGCGCATACCGCCCGAATATCTGTGTGGATAGTCCGAGAGCAATTGCAGTCGCGCGCGGCGCAATCGTTCGCCAAGCGATCCCTCAGCTGCAAGCAACTCTGCAGGCGTGCGGCGTTGTGCATCGACTTCGACCTTGAGTGCGGCAATCTCGCGCTTGAGTCGTCCTTCGATGGGCTGATACATGCCGACTTCATCGAGCGCGCGCATCGCGATCTCGACCGCTTCGTCGGGGGTTGCCTTCTGATGCAACAAGATCGCTTCGAGAATCTGATCTCCAATTGTGTAGACGGGATTCAGGCTCGTCATCGGCTCTTGAAAGATCATTGCGATGTCGCGCCCGCGCACTTTGAGCATTTCGCGCTCACTCAGCGAGAGCAAGTCGCGTCCATCGAGCAAGATTGTTCCGCGATCGACCCTTCCTGGGGGACAAGGCACCAGCTGCATCGTCGTCATCGCAGTCACGCTCTTGCCGCAACCAGATTCGCCCACAACTGCGAGCGTCTGATTGGGGTAGATCGTCATGCGCACACCTGCCACGGCTTGAATTCGAGGGCCGCCCCCGCTGTTATCAAACGAGACAGCGAGGTCGGCAACTTCGAGGAGTGGAGTCTCTGCCATTAGTGAGCCGCCTTGCGAAGTTTGGGGTCGATCGCGTCGCGCAGCGATCCACCCAGAATGTTGTATGCCAGCACCGAGAAGAAAATGGCGGCACCTGGGAAGATCGCGAGCCACCAGACGAATGTTCCAGTCGTTCCCGTCGCGCTCGAGAGCAACTTGCCCCATGATGCTTGATTGTCTGGACCAAGTCCCAGATATGAAAGCGTCGCCTCGGCGATGATCGCTCCTGCGATGGCGAAACTCGCATCGACGAGCACCGGCGTGACGCCGTTCGGAAGCATGTGCCGAAAGAGAATCGATCGCAGCGGAAGACCAGATGCACGCGCCCCCTGCACAAAGTCTTGATGGCGCAACTTCATAAATTCTGCGCGCGTGAACCGCGCGGCGCCAGTCCATGAGAGGCACCCAATGATTGCCATCATGACATAGGTGCTGCGTGGCAACACCCCAGCCGCGACGATGAGCAAGAAGAGCACTGGCACCGCCATGAAAATCTCGACGACTCGAAAGAGCAGCATGTCGATCTTGCCGCCGAAGTATCCCATGATCGATCCCATCGTGACGCCGATCATGACTGCAATTCCAGTCGAAACGAAGCCCACCGAGATTGAGAGGCGACATGCCCACAGCAATTGCGCCAAGACATCCGCACCGTTTGAGTCGGTTCCCAAGATGAACGCGTGAGTCGCGAACGGACTCGTCAAGAGCGGCTTCCACTCGCGCTGCAACGACGATCTCTGTCGAGCAACCTGCTCGACGTCAGCGCGCGCCCGCACGGCGAGTTCTTCGTTGCCATCGCGATTCGCCTTTGCCACCGCGGCTGCAAATCGTTCAAACTCACGCCCTGCCGCTGCGTCCTTTGCGTGATACGCCTGCGCGACGCTCGACATCGGCGGCACAGTAATCAACTCGCTGCGCAGACGATCGGGGCTCCATGGAATCAGTGTGTAAACGCAGCGAATGCGTCCTGCCGCCTCTTGTGTGACATATCGATCGAAGTCGACGGGCACCGACTGCCAACGCGCACCTGCTGCGACTGCCACAGCAGCGAGCGCGAGTGCCACCACGATGCAACGCGCGCGCAGCGAAAGCAGAAATGGGATCGCAAGCGCAATCAGCGCGAACGGCAGAGCAATCACTGCGCAAACGACCACCCGCCTCCACACATTCAAGGGGTCCGAGATCCACTGTCCAAGCGCGTGCGTCCATCCAGTGCGCTCTGGCTCATCGAGCCAATCGCCAGCGAACGATGCAAACACGATCGTGAACCCTGCGATCACTGCCATCACAACGAGCACTCCGAGTCGCTCGCCGCGGGGCATCTTGACAGGCACCGCGAGCCAGACAGTTCCTGCGATCGTCCCGAAGAAGAGCAAAAGGTCGGCGGCGGTCAGCGACTCCCAGAGGGGCGAACTCGACGCTGTGATCGCACCGTCAGCACCGATGACTTGAACCCACAGCGGATTTGCGTTGGCGACAAATGGCGCAAGCACCGCCCCAAGCGCAACGAGGCCGATCCATCCGATCGCGAAGAGTGCGGGGCGACCCTTCAGCACACGCGACCAAGCGTCGGCCCAGAATCCACGCGCTTCGGCCGCGCCAAGGCCACGCATTGCTTCGACGCCAGAGATTGCGTCAGGCATAGGAGACTCTCGGATCTGCCAGCGCATAGAGAATGTCTGCGATCAACAACGCGATCAGACTCACGCATCCGACCATGATCGTGTTCGCAAGCATCACCTCAGAGTCGTGCAGGCTCACTGCCTCAAGCATGAGCGATCCCATTCCAGGAATCGAAAAAATCTTCTCAACGATGACGCTTCCAGAAAGCATCGCTGGAAAGATCGAGACAAACATCGTGATCAGCGGCAAGAGCGAGTTTCGAAAGACATGTCGCAGCACGATGTCTCTCCGCGAGACGCCCTTTGCTTTCGCTGTGCGCACGTAGTCGGCATTGAAGTTGTCGAGCATTGCCGCGCGCGTTTGACGCGAGAGCACCGCAAATCCTGCGTAGACCAGACAGACCACTGGAAGCACAAGATGCCAGCCGAGATCCAAGATCCATCCAGGCTGAAAGCCTCCCGAGGTCCAACTCGGCAGGAATGCGATGGACGATGCGTTCGTCGCGTGAAGCCCTGCAACTGGGAAGAGACCCAAATATTGCTTGTTTGCGAGGAATCCAACCGCGAGCACGCCCGCCCACACAACCGGGATCGACCAGAGCGCGATGAAGAATCCACCACTGAGCACGTCGAACCACGAACCGCGACGCGCTGCAGCAAGCATTCCCGTCGGAATCGCGACGAGGTAAATCATCGGGAAGGCGATGAGATTGATCAGCAGCGTGACAGGAAGCGCCTCGAGAATCAGTCGCGCAACCGGGCGATTCTTTGTGCGGCTCCACCCCATATCGGGTGCGCCGATCGAAATGAGTCCTGGAATCACTGGCACACCTGCCTCCTCGAAGGGTCGAGCCTCGAAACAGCGCACGAGCGATGCGCGCGTGGCTGCGGCTTTCGCATGCGCCGCAAGTGAAACATCGGCAGCAGCTTGCACGGCTGCCCACTTCGGCGAAGCAACATCGATTCGTAGCGCGCTCAAGTTTGACGCCGGCAATTCTCCGCGCGAATTCACAAGTGAAGATTGCTGCGTTGCTTCGGCATACTGCGCCAACGCGATGCGCAGCGCCGCGAGCGCGCCGACGAATGCTTCGCGCGCAGTGCTGTTCTCACGCGCAAGTGCGCGATACTGCTGCCGAAGCCCCTCTGGCGAATCTGCGGCGAGAAACGCCTTGGCGGCTTCTGCCTGCACTTGCGCCGATCGATCGCCGCTCTGCCATGGAGCCGCCAGCATCATCGCGGGCAGTGCGCGTGGCGCGTAGATGCGCTCGCCGGTCGAATCAATCTGCGCGCGTGATCCGAACTTGAGTGGCGAGATCCGTCCAAGCCACTGCGCATACTGCACCACGACCGACTCGTCGAGAGAAAAACGGTCACGAAATCGAGCCTCAGCAATGCGCGGATCGCCCCCCGCAGGACTCCCGCCGCCCGCCGCCGCAGAGGCGCTCGCACTGAAACCGCCGGGCGCAAGCGCGATGAGGCAATAGACCATGAAGGTCATTCCAATCAGTGTTGGAATCATGAAGAGCAGGCGTCGAGTGATGTACGGAAGCATGTGACGGCAATCGAATCAGGTGCCAGGCTGCTGTGTCGCCGTCGGCGAAGCAAAGAAAAACTCTTCGGGCGTGAGTCCTGTCTTGTACATGCGGACGTTTCCGAACTCGCGCTTGATGAATCGCAACCACGGCGCCACACGAATGAACGTGTATGGCTGCTCTTTGGCGATGACCGCTTCAAGTTGATGCCAAATCAGCATGCGGGATTCGTCGTCCATCGCGCGACGCCCCTGCTCAATGAGCGCATCTGCTGCGGGGCTCGACCACTGCGAAAAATTGTCTCGCCCCTTCGCCATGCTCTCGGAATGAAAGATCTGCTTGGGATCACTTTCAGGCGCTGATGCGCTCCAGGCCATCGTGAGTGCGTCAAAGTCGCGCGACTTGATGATGTCTTGATAACGACTCCAATCAATTGGGCGCGTGGTCATGACGATTCCAGCCTTCTTGTAGGAATCCTGTGTGAACCGTGCGATGCGTTCACCGATCTCGCCCCCAGTTGCATAGGTGTACTCAAACTCAAACTTCTCACCCTTGGCGTTCTCGAGAATTCCGTCTCCGTTGCGGTCTTCCCATCCTGCCTCTTTCAGCAAGACCTGCGCGGCTTCTGGATCAAACGGCATCGGAGAAAGTGCCGCATTTGCGGCTGGGCTCTCTGGATTGAATGGCCCCTTCGAAACGGTGCCGATGCCATCCCAGATATCGCGAATCATCTTCTCGCGATCGAGAAGCAACGTCATCGCCTGACGAACACGAACATCTTGAAATGGCGTCAGACGACCAGTCTCGCCGCGCGGGCCGCATTGCCACGCAATGAACGAGTAGCCGCTGCGCATGTTCACCCACTTGAGCGCGTAATTGCTCTTCTCAAACTCAGGCTCGTCGCGCAAAAGGGTGTTGAACTGCGGAGGCGTTGGCAAGACCATCGATGCTTCGTTGTTGCGAAATGCCACGAGGCGCGCGAGGTCATCTTTGATTGTTCGAAATCTCTGTTGATCGAGCGGTGCACGCCCACACCACCAGTTGGGATTGCGCACGATCACAATGTCTGTTCCAGGCGTCCACTGGCTTGCAAGATCTTGCGCGCTCTTTGGAATTCGCTCCAGCATGAATGGGCCTGATCCCATCAAGAGACCTGTCGATTGATTGACTTGCGCCGGCTCGAACTGTGAGAAGTAATGCTTCGGAAGCACTGGATTTCCCAGCGCTGCGAGGATGTTGGTGAACAGCGAATCCTTGAAGTGAAACTCGATCGTCATCGGGTTGATCACTTTGACCTCGGCCAAGACATCTGCAAGCGTCGAGCGTGTTCGATCTGCTTCGATCGATGGATTCATGATGAAATCCATGTACGTCCAGCGCACATCTTCAGCAGTCACCGGCGTTCGGTCACTGAATGTCGCTTTGGGATTGATGTGCACTCGAATCCACAACCCATCTGGGTCGATCTGCCATGCATCGCTGAGCGACCCAACGAGCTTCATCGTCTTTGGGTCAAATGTCGCAAGCGACTCACTGACTCGATCAACAACCCGTAACCCGTAGACATCGGCTAAGAGATACGGGGTGACTTTCTGCGGCTGACCCTCGAAAATCTCGACAAACTCGCCCCCTGGACGAAATCCAGGAACCGCTGATGGATCGTTCGGAAATGCCGGCTCAGGTTGCCATGCGATGGCAATTCCCGCACGCGCCCACGACTCGTCGCGCGATGCAACCGGCGCCGCCTGCGCTGGGTTCGCCGCGGTCGCACCAGATGCGATGGGACCCGCACTCTGCAACCGGGCTTCGATCGCTGCCATGCGCGACTCCATGTTGCGCCCCTGCTCGAGGAGCGACTGCAACACTGGCCACTGCCGATCGCGTTGAATCATCGAGAGCCAGAGCGTCGCGATGATCGCCAACAACAGAACAATCACGATGAAATCTTTGATTCCAAATCGATTTTGCATATGAAATTCTGATCCTATCACGCTGTAGGAATGCGTCGACGCGATGCCGGATCGACTGTCGCTCTCAGGGTGTCACCCACAAAATTCAATGCGAGCAAGGTTGCGCCGATCGAGAGGCAGGGCCAAAGCAGCAGCCACCAACGACTCTGAATCGTGTTCACTTCAGCGAGCCCTTCAGAGGCGAGATTGCCCCACGATGGAAGGGGTTCGCGCACACCGATCCCAAGAAAACTCAGAAAACTCTCCGACAGAATCGCCGCAGGAACAGCGAGCGCCGCGTAGACCGCAACAGGCGCAATGACATTGGGCAAGTAGTGCAAACGAAACTGTCGCCATGGACCGACCCCAACGCTGCGACACGCCTCCATAAAGAGTTGCCCGCGCAGACTGAGCACTTGGCCGCGAATGACACGCGCCACCGTCAGCCAACTCGTTGCCCCGATCGCAAGCAACAGGATCGCAACGTCGAAGAACTGATGCCCGGTTCCAGTGCGCTCAAGTCCCATGCGCTCGAGCAGCCCCTCCGCCGCGACCGCGAAGAGCACGACGAGCAACATCGACGGGAGTCCATACAGCACATCGACGATGCGCATCATCGAGCCATCGATGCGACCGCCGCACGCGGCGCTTGCCGCTCCGTACAGCGTGCCGAATCCAACCGCAACGAGCGCGGCACTGAGTCCGATCAACAGACTCACCGCACCGCCCATCAAACAGCGCGCAAAGACATCACGACCGAGGCGATCAGTTCCGAAGATGCGTGTTGGAACATAGGCCCCCACCGCAGTCTGCGCTGCGATCGTCGACTGCACAGAGGGCGAATCGTGCCACCACGATGGGGCAAGCAACGACAACTCAAGGTTGCCCGCCTCATACCTGCGAACAGGTGCACCCCCTGCGCGATCAACGCGACCAACGGTCCACGGAATCGAACAGGCGCACGCGAGTAACACCGCAGCGAGAACTGCAATTCCAATTCCTCCCGGAAAGTGTCGTGCTTTCTTGTTCGCTGCCACAGAAGGCAGATTACGGCGCAGGTGGCGCTGGAGGCAGTGGCGGCGACGGCGGAGTCGGCGGTGTGGGCGGAGTCGGAGGCAGCGGCGGCGTGGGCGGCGACGGAGGCAGCGGCGGCGTTGCCTCGACAGGCGAGCGACCTCCTAAGAGCGCAGCAAGGTTTGGCACTTCCTGCCCATCGCGATAGACATCAACAATCTTGCTGACGGTCTCGTCGCGCGCACGTGCATCGCGTTCGAGCCCCTCACGCATCGTGCGCATGACCGTGTCAATCTCTGCCAACTCCATCGCGCGCGAGCGCAGATTGAGATCGACGATTGTTCCAGCGAGCGATCGAATCTGCGACTCAACCTTCTGCGCCTCTTCTTGGCGATTTCCAAGACGAGCGCTCCCCCACTGCGCCCCGAGCCCCTCAAGTTGTCCTTGCACGCGAAGTTCTTCAACGCGCAGCGCATACAGCGCTGGCTTGTGCTGACGCAAGACCGCAAGCGAAGCGAGCCGCTTGCCCACCTTTGCCAGTGCGATTCGAAAGGTCTCTGGATCTTTCGTGCGCGCATCCTCAAGTGTTTTCGCCCACTCAGGCGAAACATCTCCCGCGACCGCGATCAGTGCATCGGGATCGGGCGTTCCACTGCGTACCTGGCAATTCGCGTTCGCCCGGCGCATCTGACAATTGGCATCTTGATCGCGCCCGATCAGGCATCCAGCAATGATCGCGTTCGCGGCGGGAAGCGTTCCCGCATCGTCATCGATTCGAGGTGCGGCGAGCGAAGAGCAGAGAATGCAAATGGAGAGCATCATGTCATTTCTCAGGGTGTCGCTGCAGAGGCGAGGGTGAGTTGTACTTCTGAATTCAGATCACCAAACGATGCGTCGCGCAACCTCAGAACTGGCATCGCGCTCGCGCCATCAACGACGAACTCGTGATCGCCACCATCGGTGACAACTTCACTTCCTGCGAGGAGTGAAACGAGAACTTGTTCTGAGATGGTGCCGCTTTGGTCAGTCGACGCAACAGATGCGACAACGGCGCGATTCGCACTTCCGTCTCGCACCTCGAAGACATCTGTCACAAACACTGCCGCGACAAGCGACGCCGCAATTGCCAGACCCATTCCCCAGCGTGCCTTCCAACTTTCAATCGAGCCAACGGGCGAATGGGTAGCGCTGCCCGACATGCCCGACATGCGCAAGATGCGCGGGTTGGACTGCATGACTCGATCAGCGAGTCCAGCACGATCGCGCAACTGCGCGCCGCGCGCGTTCAGCGCTTGCTCAAGCAGACGATTCTGCGCATCGTCTGCGCCACGGATGCGGTCTGAGTCAAAGTCTCCTGACTCATCCCCACCACTCGAATGGAATCCAGTGAGCTTCATGTGTGGTGTTGAACGGAGGGTAAGGGTGTCGATTGCATGAATTATCCTCGCTTCTTTGAGCGTAACTCGATTGTCTCACGCAGCCTTGCGAGCGCACGATGGTGTCGAGCGAGAAGGGTTCCAACAGGCTCTTTCAGAAGCTCTGCGATCTGTTTGAAGCTCAGTCCGGCGGTATGCCGCAGGTCGACGATTTCTCGATCGGCGCGTGAGAGTTCAGCCATTGCCTCTTCTAGGAGAGTGACTTGCGACTCTTCGAGGGTCCTATAACTCTCACCACCCAATCCTGAGTGTTTCGCGGTTTCGATCCCCTCGGCGCTTCCAGATCGAGCGTGGCGCGAACGCCTGCGCATCTCATCGCGCAGCCGATTCATGGCGACGCGAAAAATCCAAGCCTCAAACTGCCCCTGCTCGGTGTATCCAGCCAGTTTCTCAACAAGCGTTGCGAAGACTGACTGTGTGAGCTCTTCGGCGAGGTCCGCGTCGATGCGCTGCGCCCTCAGAAGTCCAAAGACGCGCGGAGCGAATTCTTCAACGAGCAGCCTCCATGCCTGCTCGTCGCCACGACCTGCCTGGGCAAGCCACTGCGCAACTTGATTCTTGTGAAGTTGGTCCTCCTCACCCGCACTCATGCGCGCTGAGTCTATGCAAGCCAATCAGGTCGGGAGATCGTCGCTGCCACTTCCGTAACTGCCACCGCGCGGTTCGAAACTTCGATACTCCACCCCCGCTGGCGCTGAGAGCGGCGAGTACGAGCGAAAGCACGTCGAGTTTTGATCCCACACGAGTTTCACAACTCCTGTCGGTCCGTTGCGCTGCTTTGCGAAAATGAGTTCGGCCATCCCGACTTTGTCGAGATTCATCTCTGACCACTCGGGATCACCCTGGTGGTAGTACTCCTCGCGGTGCAACATCAGGATGACGTCTGCGTCTTGTTCGATCGATCCTGACTCGCGCAAGTCACTCATTCGTGGGCGATGCCCTTCGCGCTGCTCGGCGGCACGGTTCAACTGCGACAAACACACCACGGGCACGTTGAGTTCACGCGCCATTGCCTTGATACCTCGACTGATCTCGCTGACTTCAACCTGTCGGCTTTCGCTGCGCGATCCAGAACTCATCAGCTGCAGATAGTCAATGAAGATGCAACCGATGTCGAACTTCTCCTTCATTCGACGTGCCTTCGAACGCAACTGCAAGAGAGTCAATCCTGCGGTGTCGTCGATGAAAATCTTGGATGACTGCAGGGCATCACATGCCGCAACGAGTCGGCGGTTGTCATCTGCTTGCAGCGTGCCGCGGCGAAGGCGTTGACCATCGACACCAGCCTTCGCGCACAGCAATCGTTGCACCAACTGCTGCCGACCCATTTCGAGACTGAACATCGCAACAGGCTGCCCTGCAAGCGCAACGCCTTCCATCATGTTCAGCGCGAGCGCCGTCTTTCCCATCGAAGGGCGTGCTGCGACGATCAACATTTCGCCACGCTGCAATCCACTTGTCATCTCATCAACATCTTCAAATCCTGATGCAATTCCCGTCAATCCCGAGCCATCGCGGGACTGCAAACTCTCCATCGTTTCGCGCAGCAACTGCGGCAGATCGGCGAATGGTGTCGACTCACGGTTTTGCGCAATCGAGAAGATGCGCTGCTCGGCTGTCTCGAGCACCATCTGCGCTTCTTCAGTCGAATGAAACGCATCGTGCACAGTCGAGCCGGACGCATCGATCAGTTGTCGCAGCGTTGCTTTGTCGCGCACCGCGCGCGCGTACTCCGTTGCGAACTGAGCACTCGGCACGCTTTCTGAGAGTTGGATGAGATATTCGAGTCCGCCAATCGCATCGAGCACTTGACGGTCCGAGAGCGTCTGATTGAGGCGAACCACATCGACAGACGATGTGCGGTCGTAGATCTCAACCATCGTCGAATAAATCGTTCGGTGTTTGTCTTGAAAAAAGTCGTCGGCGTTGCGCACGATTCCGACAACATCGCCAATCGCGCCCGGCTCGATCAGCATGCTTCCAAGCAACGCCATCTCAGCCTCAGGCGCGTTGGGAGGCATCGCCTTCAAGAGACGTGCAGCCTCTTGAGGATCGACTCTCGGCGCAGAGTCACCCCGAGCATTGGCGCCGTTGCGCTTTGCCATTAGTGGGCTGCGACAGTTGTTGAGTGTGCTTCACCCAGAACGATTCGCTCTCGCATCAGCCGTCCGACTTTGAATCGAACAGCCTTGCGTGCTGGCACGACGACCTGCTCAAGTGTCTTGGGGTTCTGGGCCACGCGCGATGCGCGTTCACGCACTTCAAAGACTCCGAAATCGCGAAACTCAAGCCGATTGCCGTTGGTGAGTTCTTCGATCATCGCATCGAGAAAGAGTTGCACCGTCTCTTTGACGTCCCCGCGCTTCTGACCAGTTTTCTCAGCGATGCGATCCACGAAATCTTTTTTTGTAACTGTTGTCATTGGTGTCCTATCGGAATTTTTCGGAAGAGTTTTTCGTGGACGCGAATATCTGGCGTTCAGCATGCTGTCATTTGCCATCGTGCACACGGCTTGCAGATGACGCAGACAGTATCGCTGTCTATCCCGCGCGAGTCAAGACGAAACCGAGTTTCCACCGGCTGCGAACGACTCACGCACACGCGTGACGAGCGCGGTTGTAGACAATCCAGGGCGCACTCCAATAATCACAGATTTTCCGCCATAACTTTTGACAACGGCAAATTCGGTGATCTCTTTGCCGATGTAGTCCCCTCCCTTGGCATAGACATCTGGCTGAATCACACGCAGCAATTCTGCCGCGGTGGGCTCGTCGAAGATCGTCACATAGTCGACTGAGGTCAATTCGCCCAACAGTTCGGCGCGATCATTCTGCGAATTGATCGGTCGATCGTCGCCTTTCGATGCGCGCACTTGTGCATCGCAGTTCACGGCGACCACAAGAATGTCACCAAGCGCTTTCGCCTCTCGAAGCGATGCTGCGTGTCCGATGTGCAACAGGTCGAAACATCCGTTGGTGAACACGATCGTGCGACCCGCGGCGCGGTGCGCTGCGAGTTCGATCAGAAGGTCGGCGCGTGAGCGCAGTTTTCCAGCAGAGACATGCGCGAGCCTGAGCACCTGCGCCTGAATCTCGGCGAGTGAGAAAGCGCGCACTCCAAAGACCTCGACTTCAAGACCAGCTGCGATGTTCGCAAGCGCGACTGCTTCTTTCCACGGCATGTGGTTTGCAACGGCCCCCGCGAGCACGGCGAGCACCATGTCCCCCGCCCCCGTCACGTCGTAGACCTGCCGCACAACGGTCGGCAAATGAATCGACCCATCCGCGGCTGTCTGAAGCAATGCGCCATCTTTATCGAGCGTGATCACGACCGCATCGAGTTTGAGCGCGTCGAGCAACTTACTGGCCATTCCACGCGATCCCTCGACAACATGCGCAGGGTCGACGGTGTGCCCCGTTGCACGCTCGGCCTCGCTGCGGTTTGGTGTGATCACCGTTGCCCCGCGGTAGCAGCTGTAGTCATCGATCGCAGCAGGATCGACCAACACTGGAATCTTTCGAGCCCTGCAGAGGTCAATCAACGTTCGGCAGAGTTCGAGAGTGCAGACTCCCTTGCGGTAGTCCTCGAGGCAGACAACATCACACGCGTCGAGTTGTCTCTCAATGGCTGCGACGAGCTTCGCTTGTACAGCGGCGCTCATCGGTTCGCGGCTCTCGACATCGATCCGAAACATCTTCTGAGGATGGCGATGCTGCGCACGGCCGATCAAACTTCGTTTCGTCGTCGTTGGGCGCGCGGCGTCGACGATCAGTCCCGCTGTCTCACAGCCGCTTCGCTCGAGTGAAGCGCGCAAGAGCCCACCATCGACATCCTGACCGATGACTCCGATGCAGTTCACGATGCCTCCGAGCGCTGCCGCGAATACTGCGACGTTTCCCGCGCCACCAGGAGTATCGATCGTTGCAGTTGAATCGCGCACTGCGAGCACAGGCACAGGCGCGTCAGGACTCAACCGCTCAGCATCACCCGAGAGCGCCTGATCGAGCATGAAGTCGCCCACCACCAGAAGCCGAAACGACTTCCAAGAGCGAACACACTCCAAGACACTTGCTTCGAGAGGAGTCATGCCAATGAGCCTACCGCGTTGCCTGAAAGTTCTCGAGGAGTGCGCGCAGCGCCGCTTCGCCATGAGAGAACTGAGAGAACTGCAACCGCAATCGAGGAACAACGATTGGCAAGTCGACTGCCCCGCGGTCCGCGCGCACCTTCACCCAGTCTTTATGTGTGAGAACAATTGCACTGGCATTCGCGTTGTGCGCGAGCGCAGTCAAGCGATTCACAAGCGCGCGACCGTAGTGCGCGTGATCGCCAAGGGGAGGCGCCGAAACAACCTCGCCGCCACACGCGCTGATCGTTTCGATGACCGCCCTCGGCTTGGCAATTCCTGCCCAGACGGCGAGACGACGACCGCGCAGCCAGTCAATTGCCTCATTCGTGCGGCGCGATTGGACGCCCGCGGGATAGACGTCAACCCCATCCCACGCGTGCGTACACCACGCGAGCACGTCGCGCCCATGCACTGATTCAATGTGCCGGGCGAGTCGTTCATCCACGCAATCGCTGTGTGTCACGATGACTCCATGCGCACGGGCGAGCGAGGTCGGTGGCTCGCGCAGCCATCCAAGAGGCAGCAACGCACCGTCGAGATGCGGATGAGCTGCGTGCACGAGCACGAGATCGAGATCGCGTGCAAGCGCGCGGTGTTGAAATCCATCATCAAGAATCACAAGATCAATGGATGGATTGCGCGCGAGCGCTGCCTCAATGGTGTTGAATCGATTCGCGCCGACCGCAAGGTGCGCCGCGGGCAGAAGTGCTTGATGTTCGAGCGCCTCGTCCGATCGCCCATCTTTGCTGCGGTATCCGCGCAGCGCTATGAGTGGCGTCATTCCGCGGTCGAGCGCCCACTGTGCGATCCAGCGCACCATCGGACTCTTGCCAGTGCCGCCTGCGACGATGTTGCCCACTGAGATGACTGGGCGGGCAACGCGACGCACGCCGATTCCTCGATCGAACCGCGCGTTGCGCATGTTGACTGCGGCGCCGTACGCACACGCGGCGATGCGTGCTGCGGGAGCACACCAACGAGGAAGCACATGCGTCGAATCGGTCACTCGACAATTCTCCCGCGCAGAAGCATCTCTTTCAAGATGGGAGTCAGAAGGTCAATCGGCAATCCAATGATCGTGGTCTGATCGCCTGTCCACGAAACTGGCCACCCCAGCGCTGCCACCTCTTCAATGTTGTAGCCACCCGCGCGTCCCTGCCACCCACGTTGAGCGATGTGTTGGTCGATTTGTGCGCTCGACATCTCTCCGAACCGAACGTGCGCGCTCTCTGCGAGAAGCGTTCGGTCGCCGCTGTGAAGGTCGACGAGACAGACGCCTGTCACCACGCATTGCGTGCGCCCCATCGCTGCAGTGAGCATTCTGCGCGCCTCAGCTTCGTTGCTCGGCTTTCCCATGACTTCATCGCCCAAGACACACACCGTGTCGGCAGCCACAAGAACACGCGCGGCTGGCGCGACGGAGTGCAAGAACGCACGGTTCTGCATCACCTGCGCCGCCTTGAACCACGCAAGCGCCGTGCAGTCTTGCCTCGCGCTCTGCGCGCGAACGCGCAGCGAGCCATCATCGACGAGCGGCGCAATCGAAACGGCATCAAATCCCGCAGATTCGAGCAACGCCCGTCGCCGAACACTCGAACTTGCGAGCACACAACGTGCACTCATGGGTGCTCTCTCGTGTGCAAGCGCTTGCGTATCAGCGTTGCAACGTCATCAACCGTGATGCGCGCCATGAGTTCGCTGCCACGATCGACATCGCGGTAATCGTGCTTCTTCAACTTCTCGCCTCGTCCTCCATGCGCGCACCATTCACGTTGCCCGTACGGACCGTCGGACTCGAGCGATGTCGCACCATAGAGTGCAACGAGCGGAACCTGAAATCCGACCGCCAAATGGGCGGGGGCTGAATCGAGCGCGACGACGAGCGCAGCATCGCGTACCACCGCCATGATCTCCCCCACCGTTGTCGCGCCAGAAAGGTCGTGCGAGCGAAGCGGAGCGATCATCCCATCGCGCGGACGATTTGCCGCCACTTGTTCGACTTCACTCGGGCCGCCAATCCAAACGATGTCGCGAATTCCGTGCGCAGTGAGATCGGGTGCGATCGACACGAGCAGTTCGTGCCATCGTGATGCGATCCAACGCTTGCCCGCCCAGAGATTGGTGGATGCCACCACCAGATACGGCCGAGCGATCCCCCGCGCCTGCTGTTGGTTCTGCCACCAGGTCGCGTCGGCTTGCCCGCAGACAAGATTCATCTTGGCAACGGGTGCTACTCCAACTGCTTCAACCAATCGCAGCATGCCATCGACGACGTGGACAGTTGATGATGGCCCAACTCTGACGTTGGCTGCGATCCATGAAAACTCCCTCGCATTGCGATGCGCCACGCGCACTTGCGCCCCAGTCGCCAGAGACATGAGACCGCTGCGGGCGAGCCCCTGCGCATCGATCACCAAGTCGTATCGCCGACGGCGAAGGGCGAAGAACCACTCGAACGCAGTGCGGGCGACGCTTGGGCTGCGCCAAAATGACCTCAGCGATCGCTTTGGAAACGGAATCGCCTCATTGAGCGCAGGGTGCGAACTGAGAACGTCTGTCCATCTGTCTTCGACCACCCAGTCGATGGTCGCTTGGGGGTAGGCGGCTCGCAATGACCAGAGAAGTGGGACGGTCCGACAGACGTCGCCGAGGGCGCTTGGGCGCACAATTAGGATGCGCCGGGGAACCGTCTGCATGCGAATAGCGAAGAGAAGTATAGTGATTGTGTATGACCACCTTCCGCGGGGACTGAGAGTTCAGTGAGTGATATTGACCCAAAATCCAAAGGAATGACGCCGGCGAGCGACTCATCAGGTCCGACCGGTGCCTCAGGTGCGAACGCAAACCCCAACGCCGAGAGCGGCGGATCACGCAGCGGAAGTGCCTCTGATTCACTTCTTGGACGCATGGTCGTCGAACGAGGGCTCGCGACACAGGCTGAAGTTGATGCCGCATTTTCAGCCCTGCGCGCGGCAACGAATCAAACGCGCACGTTCACCGATGTGCTGATCGACGGACAGGTCGTCACTCGACGCCAACTTGCGCGACTGCGCACTGAATCAGAGAGTGACAAGAGCGTCCTGCGCATTCCTGGCTACCAGATGATCCGCAAACTTGGCGCGGGGGCAATGGCGTCGGTGTACCTCGCAAAACAGTTGAGCCTTGACCGACTCGTCGCAGTAAAGATTCTCCCCCACCGCTATTCAACTGATGCGACATTCATCGAACGGTTCTACAAGGAGGGAAAAGCTGCGGCGAAGTTGGCCGATCCCAATATTGTTGGAGCGTTCGACGTCGGGCAAGTCGGCGATCAGCACTACTTCGTCATGGAGTATGTCGACGGCGAAACCGTCTACGACCGAATCGTGCGATTCAAGCGCCTCAAAGACCATGACGCCCTCACCATCACGCGACAGGTGGCGAGCGCTCTGAGGCACGCGCACGCAGCTGGCTTCATTCACCGTGACATCAAGCCAAAAAACATCATGATCACGAAGGCAAACGTCGTAAAACTTGCTGATCTTGGATTGGCACGGGCGATGAGCGATAAGAAATCTGCTGAAGCCGAACGACACCAAGCCTTCGGAACCCCCTACTACATCAGTCCAGAGCAGATTCGCGGCGCGATCGACCTCGGTCCGCCCGCTGATATCTATGGATTGGGCGCAACGCTCTATCACATGCTGACTGGTCGGGTTCCGTTCGAGGGGCGCACCCCCAAAGATGTCATGCAGAGTCATCTGCGAAAAGAACTCACACCCCCTGACCAGGTTGTGAGCGGCATCTCTGAGGCCGCCGCCGAGATCGTCGAGATGATGATGAAAAAATCGGCGCGCGACCGCTACCAGTCCGCTGAGGAACTGCTCGAAGACATCGACCTCGCGCTCGCGGGACAATCACTGCGATATGCATCGCGCACCGTCAACGTTGCAGAAATGGCGAGCGAGATCGAGGGGCAGGCAGAGTCTGAGATTCAGACGAGCGTGAACTCGAAGGGGGCATTTTCAGGGCTGGCGATGGCGCTGATCGCCGGGCTCTCCGCGCTCTGCGGAATACTCGTGCTGACGCTGATCCTTCTCCATGTGCTGAAGAAGTGACGCGCGCGGGCGATCCGCCTCGTTCTACGACGCGAGTTCGACCATCATCTCGATTTCGACGCATGCGTTGAGCGGCAGCGCGTTCGTGCCGACGGCGGCGCGGGCATGACGCCCCGCCTCTCCAAAGATCTGCTGCAAGAGATCGCTTGCACCATTGGCGACCTTGGGCTGGTCCGCAAAACCATCATCACAGGCGACGAACACCCCAAGCCGCACGATTCTCGCAACACGGTCGAGCGATTTCGCCTCTCCTGCCACAACCGCGAGGGCATTGAGAATGCACTGTCGGGCGCACTCTTGGGCAGTCTCGAGAGAGACGACGGAAGGCACCTTTCCGGTTGCGATCAATTTCCCCTCTCGAAATGGCAGTTGTCCGCTCACAATCAGCAAATTTCCTGTCTGAACTGAAGGAACGTATGAGGCAACCGGCTTTGGGGCTGCGGGCAGAACAAGTCCAAGGTCGGCAAGGGCTTCCATAGCACGGTGGTTGATCGCTGTTGACATGGGCGGCAGAATAGCGATCGCAAAATGAAATGAAATGATAAAAATGAAAACTTGACTCGATCCAAATAGGGACTACAGTCGTATGGTCTTCTGTCTCACAGTGGCTGACTGAGCCTGCCCGATACCGAACGCGTCTTCAAACGTACGTTCACCCCGTCCTTCTTGCCAGAATTTCTGGCCCGTACTTCCCGCCCAGTCGCCGACAATTTGAACGCCTCTCGGACCCGATTGATGGTCTGATTGATCGAATCGCTGCGGGTTGTGTGCATCACAGCATGGCATGCCCGAAACGCTGAACGCGCCACTGGCGGTCTTGAACCTTTCAATCAGAACGATCCCGCGTGGCTTCTCTGGCTTCGAAGGATTTGCTTTTCTCCCATTGACTTATAGGTCGCTGTGGATGGTCCACAGGCCCTTGATGTGATGTTTGATTTTTTTGCCCCCAGTTTCTACCCACCCCCCCGAGACAACACTATGAAAAAGCGTGCATTTACTCTCGTCGAACTGCTGGTCGTGATCGCGATTATCGCGGTTCTCGTCGGCCTCCTCCTGCCAGCGCTTGCCAAAGCACAGGCAAACGCCAAGACTGTGAAGGATTCGACTCAGGTCACCCAGATTCACAAAGCGTTCATGATCGCTGCAAACGATGACGCTGCTGGCAAGCTTCCAACCCCAGGTCTCATCAACCGCCTCGCCGCGACAATCGGCACCCAGGCAGTTCAGATGCAAGGACAAGGAAAAGAGGATTACTCAAAGAACAACACCGCAAGCCTCTACTCAGCGGCCGTTGCGCGCGAGATGTTCAACACAGACATTCTCATCGGGCCAACCGAAGTGAATCCTGTCGTCGTCGAGAAGAAGGATTACGACTTCACCCAGTACGACCCATCCGCTGACAAGTACTGGGACACAACCATGTACGCAAACATCCATCTTGCGCCAGGTGGAAACAACCCATACTGCCACACGTCATTCTCCCACCAACACCTCTTTGGAGATCGCAAGAAGATCTCATGGCGCAACACCAGCGACAGCAGCAAGCCGCTCGTGGGCACGCGTGCAACAAAGGACGGCGCCCTCACCGGCGACGACTACAAGAAGAGCCCAACTCTTCAGTTGCATGCCTCGAAGAAGGAATGGGAAGGCAACGTTTGCTTCGGCGACAACCACTCTGAGTTCCTTCAGAGCTTCTATCCCAATCAGGTCTCGTACGAGTGCGCCCAGCTCAATCTGAGCAAGGACAACATCTACAAGTGTGACTACGACTGCACGACGGCAGCAGGCTCACAACTCGGCCAAAGCACGCCAGCAAACACCGCGACACAAAAGAGCGGCGATGCTGCGATGGGAATCACGATTGGATCGCCGACTGAATTTGCCGGCGCGAATGTCACCGATGCGTTGAATCAATAAATCTCACACAAACAACAACCTGCCATACATATTTTTTGGAGAACACAATGAAAAAGACACAACGTGCATTCACTCTGATCGAACTTCTGGTCGTCATGGCGATCATCGCGCTCTTGCTTGGAATCCTCTTGCCAGCACTGGCAAAGGCCCGCGCAACAGCGCGCCAAGTCAAAGATTCAACACAGATTCAGCAGATCCATAAGGGATGGATGATCGCATCGGTCGATAGCACCCAGGGACGCTTTCCGACTCCAGGCGAAATCAATCGCTTGGCCTTCGGTGGTGCGCAGCTGCCAGGTCGTGGCAACGAAGACGAAAGTCGCAATTCACATCAGAGCCTGTACGCCGCATGTTTGGCGAAGCAGATGTTCTCGCCGCAGATTCTCATCAGCCCATCTGAGACCAGTTCAAAGATGGCGATCTGCGCGAACTACAACTACAACGCATACCGTCCAGCATCGGACATCTACTGGGACGAAACCAACTACAAGATCACCGGCACCGCGGCTGGAATCACCGCATCGGCGGTCTCGTACGCAACGATGCCCCTCTCGAACACGGTTCGCCGCGCTCGTGAATGGCGCAACTCGGTGAACTCGAAGGTGGTCGTTCTTGGAAACCGCGGAGTCAAAGATGGTTCGATTACTCCCGCCGACTACGCGACTTCGAAGACCCTCGAAATTCACGGAGCGAAAGATGAATGGGATGGCAACCTCTGCTTCAATGACAACCATGTCACTTTCGGCCGAACCTTCGTTCCAGAAGGTTGTGATCTCGTCACCGTTGGCACGACCAATATCGTCGACAATGTTTTCAAGCGCGACGACACGAGCAAAGACGGCGACATGCTCATTCAACTGGTGACCAGTTGCACTGGAGCTCTTCCAGCGAATCACATCGCCAGCTGGGACTGATTTCGCGCTTCACAGTTCATTCTTGAGATTCAAAAGCCCCAGCCAACGATGGCTGGGGCTTTTTTCTATCATTTCGTGCTTCGTGCTCTGCATTCGACTTGCCTTTCTTACGTTCCTGCTTTGGGCTGGTGGCGACCCTTCGCAGCAGGCTGTTCCTGCAGAGAGGCAGGCGAGTTCGGTTGCGATCATTTCGGTGCGCGGCCCAATCGATGATGTGACTGTTGCTTCCGTCATGCGACGCGCTGAGCGCGCCGTCGCGGATGGTGCGCAGGCAATCGTTCTCGAGTTCGACACTCCTGGTGGCGACCTGTTGGCAACCTTGCAACTCTGCCATTTCATTAAGACGCAGATGCCCGCCAACACAGTCGCGTGGATTCATCCACATGCGTATTCGGCCGGGACGATTCTTGCGCTCGCGACGCGCGAGATTCTTGTTGCCCCTGGGTCAGCATTCGGCGACGCTGCCCCAATTCAAGTCGTGCCAGGGGCGGGGCTCGTTGCACTTCCTGCCACCGAGCGCGCGAAAATGGAAGCTCCGATCATCTCTGAAGTCGTCGATAGTGCCCGGCGGCGCGGATATGACGAAAACCTTGTGCAGGGATTCGTGCGACTCGGTTCTGAACTCTGGCTCATTCGAAATGCATCGACGCACAAGCGCGCGCTCGTTGATGCGCACGAGTACCAAGAGCTCTTCGGAGAGGCGCCGCCACGACAAGCACTTCTCGCTCAATTGCCCCAGAGCGCGACAGAGAGTGGCGAGAGTGAGGCACCCCTGCCGTGGTTTGCACAGTTCGCGCCGACTGAGGTGCTCGAGAGTCCCCGAAGCGCCCCGCGGCCGCGCGCGCGACTCAATGCGAGCGAACGCGACCAGTGGACGCTCGTGGGACAGATCGTTAAGTCAGATCAGTTGCTCGTGCTGCACCCGGACGAGGCGATTGCGCTCGGCATCGCGAAGGGACCAATCGCCTCAGACAAAGAACTTGCCGCGTGGTTTGGAGCGGCGTCGATCACACGCCTCGACGAGAGTTGGTCAGAGTGGTTCGTGCGATTCCTCACGAGTTGGCCAGTGCGCATCGCATTGATCGTGATACTGCTCGTTGGATTTGTTCTCGAAACTCTGACGCCGGGCTTTGGGGTCTTCGGAACGGCTGCTGGCGTTGCGTTGCTTTTGCTCATCGCGGCTCCAGCCTTCGTCGGACTTGCCGAGTGGTGGGAACTCGCCGCAGTCGTGATCGGACTTGGTCTCGTGGCACTCGACCTCGTCATTCTTCCACTCGGTGGATGGGTCGCCGTTGTTGGCGGCGCGCTCGTGCTCGGAGGGCTCGTCTCGAGCTTCGTCACCCGCGACCTCTCATCGGCCGCTGGGCAACAGCAACTTTTCATGAGCATTGGATCGACCCTCGCTGGAATTTTTGGCTCGATCACCATTCTCTGGTTCGCGTCAAAGTCACTGCCGCAATCGCCCCTCGCACGGCGCGCGATCCTGACGACGGTTGCGTCATCCCAACGAAGCGATGCGATCACGCCCGCACGCGAACTGCCGCCGATCTCGAGTATTGCGACGGCGCTCACAACGCTGCGTCCGAGTGGAAGGGTGCTCTTTGAAAACCAAACTCTTGATGCGCAGACCACAGGCGAATTCGTCGAAGCAGGTGCGCGAGTGCGCGTCGTGCGACATCGCGGGACGAGCGTCGAAGTCGAACCCATCGACGGCGCCGACTCTGGCGCACCGACGACAGATCGAGGAGAATGCGCGTGATGTTCACCCTTCAACTCGCCCAACTCGCACAGGCACCACCGCGCGAAGAAATTTATCTCTTCGTTGCACTTGGACTGTTGGGATTGGCCATCGCACTTCTGCTGCTTGAACTCTTCGTGCCTTCGGGGGGAGTGCTCGCCGTCATGACAGGAGTCAGCGCCGTGGGTTCGATCGCGTCGATGTTTGCGTACGACGTGAACTGGGGTGGCATCTACCTCGCGGTGATGTGCGCGGGAAGTCCGATTGTTGTTCTGCTCGTCGTGAAGTTGTGGTCAAAGACTCCCATCGCCAACCGCATGATTCTCAAAGAGGATGCAGACGGGCCGCGCAGACACGCGAGCGATGATGAGCGCGCAACAGACAATCCAGCGGTCGGACGGAGCGGCGTCGTCGCCACCGCTTCTGCACGGCAACTCGCCGCACTCGTTGGACTCGAGGGCATGACCCTCACAACGCTACGGCCCGTTGGATTCGTTCGCGTCGACGGGCTTCGACTCGATGCCGTGGCCGAAAATGGCGTGATTGAGATGGGTGTCGCGATCATTGTGATCGATGCGATTGATGGACAGTTGCGCGTTCGCGAGCGCGACTCGCGCGCGACCCCGCCTTCATGAGGTCGCGGTACCCTTCGGGGATGATTCAATCAACTCTCTTTCTTGCTGTTGAACCGTGGGCATGGGTCGGCCTCGCCGTCGTCGGCGTCATCGGGCTCGTGTTCCTGCTCATTCTCGGGCAGTATCTGCAACTTTGGATTCAAGCATGGTTGAGCGGCGCGCCAGTGAGTCTGCTCGACCTGATCATGATGCGGCTTCGAAAGGTCAATCCTTCGCTCATCGTGCTCAATCGCATCAGCGCCAAGAAGACTGGTCTTGATATCAGCACCCAGCACATGGAAGCGCACTTTCTGGCAGGTGGACGTGTGACCAATGTGGTTCGCGCAATGATCGCCGCAGAAAAGGCTGGCATCGATCTTCCGTGGGACCGCGCCGTTGCGATCGATCTCGCGGGCCGCGACATTGTCGACGCCGTCAACACCTCCGTCATGCCGAAGGTCATCGATTGCCCAAACCCCGCATCAGGCAAGCAAACGATCGACGCCGTTGCGAAGGATGGCATTCAGTTGCGTGCGAAGGCGCGCGTCACGGTGCGCACCAACATCTCTCGGCTCGTGGGAGGCGCGACCGAAGAGACGATCATCGCGCGTGTCGGCGAAGGCATCATCTCAACCATCGGATCGGCTACCGATCACAAGAGCGTTCTTGAAAATCCAGATCGCATTTCAAAGACAGTGCTCGCAAAGGGGCTCGACTCTGGCACGGCGTTTGAGATTCTCTCGATTGACATCGCCGATGTCGATGTGGGCGAGAACATCGGCGCACAATTGCAGGCTGCACAGGCTGAGGCAGACACCAAGCGCTATCAAGCGCAGGCTGAACAGCGCCGCGCTCTTGCGGTCGCGCTCGAAGCTGAGTTTCTCGCCGAGGGACAGAAGAATCGCGCGCAGGTCATCCTCGCTGAAGCAGATATTCCTCGTGCGATTGCCGATGCATTTCGCGCTGGGCACCTTGGAGTCATGGACTATTACAAGATGAAGAATGTGATCGCCGACACCGACATGCGCTCTGCCATCGGCAAGCATCCCTCATAACTGACCGCCAGGGTGAGTCACTCATGAACGCGGCCATGGACGGCGACAACACTCTTTCTGGTTCGGATGGACCGGCGAAAATGTCGTTGCGCTCAAAGGTGTTCCAAGGGATTGGTTATGCCGTTGGCCTCGCGATTCTTGTCTGGTGTGTTTGGTACGCATCGTCCAAAGGAGACTGGTCGCGCGTTCGAAGCGCCGATCCGTGGATCATCGCCGCCATCGTGGCCGTCAGTGCTGCAAGCATTGTTCTCAATGGACTGCTGTTTCGGCTCACACTCGAACCGGTGCGGCCGCGACTCAACGGTGAGCCTCGTTCGCACGAGCGCGCGCTGCCGACTTTGCGATCGGTGAGCGCAGTGAACTGGGTCTGCACACTCGCAAATTTTGCGCCCCTGCGCCTGGGGATGATCGCGCGTGTCACCTATCACATGCGCGTCGATCGACTGCGTTTCTTCGAAATCGTCAACTGGTTCGGTCTTGACCTGCTCACATTCTTGCTTCCGATCGGTGGAGTGATCGCCGCAACATTTCTGCTGCGCTCGTTTGGATGGGCATGGGTCGGCCTCGCGGTTGGACTAACGGCGGCGATGACGGTGATGCTCTGGTGGATCACGCGACTCTCGATTGTTCCCAAGCGTTTTCGCGAAACCGCACGCATCATCGGCGATGGTCGCGCACTGCTCATCTGTCTGCCAATTCGCTGTGTCGACCTTGCTCTCAACGGCGTGCGAACAATTCTTGCAGCAAAAATCCTCGGACTGAGCCTCGACTACGCCGACAGTTTCGCCCTCGCATGCACAGGACTCTTGGCGAGTCTCGGTCCGCTTGGGCGCCTTGGATTTCGCGAAGCTGGATTTGCCCTCGTCGCACAGTTGCTCGCAGCGAAGGGATTCAATGAGGGAATTGACGCTGCGTTCGTGCAACTTTCGATCATCGACTCGGCTGGAGAGGCGCTCGCGGCCCTCATCGGTGGAGTGCCACTCGCGTTTTGGATGACCCGCAGACTTTTGAACGCGCGACGCAACTGAGCGAGAGAGAGCGAAATCGCGGCGGAATCCTTCACTCGGGACTCAAACAGCCCTCGCCGAGCTGCGCAGACTTGCTCGTCTCGGGAACTCGTCCGAGCGAAGGATTCCACCGCATGTACGCAAGCGAACAGCCTGTGAAACGGGGCGTCAAGGCGTGCGCTGCACAACGTGAGGAATGCGAACTATCTGAGCATCGTGCTAGAAGTGGTCGCGCAAGACCCGACGCAATCCATCATCGCGCACAAGAAATGCGAGGCGCAGCCGCTCTGAGTTGCGACCAAGCCAGGGAGCGCGACCAGACGTTCGGTCGATCCGGCGCAGCGCAGATTGCACATCGGCGAGCCGCACTGACGGCTGCGACGCGCGCGCCGCTTCGAATCGCGCGAGCCATCCGACACATGCGGCGCAGAGTGAAAGCGCTGCGAGTCCGTCGACTGCACTCCATCCGTAGTACCCAGATCCCCACACCCGTCCTCCTTCAATTGACGCGCGAAGCCAGCGCGTCATGAGAGCATCGATTGATTCGTGCTCATCGGCGCCGCTTTGCGCAGTGACATTCCACACCTGCGCGAATGTGACAGCGGTAGCAGCCGCCGATCCAATTGCCGGAACGATTCGGTCACCACTTCCCGTTCGCCACCTGCGACTGCGGCGCAACTGACTCACGATTGCAAGAAGCCGACTCGGGGCACCCACCGACATCGGCTTTGGATCCTCAGTGCGTGCGAAAATCGCGCTCTGCAGGAGCGCATGTTGGCGATGCGAAGCAGGCTCGATTGGATGCAGTGGCAACTCTGCCGACAGCGCGCCAAAGAGCACATCGAGAAGTTCTCGCCACTGTGCCCCACGCACATTTTGCAGCCGTGCTGCTGTAAGGGTTTGGGCAATCCATGCAATTCCGTCGAGGCGCACATGCAGCGGCGCATCGCTTTCAATCCACCGAACCAACCGACTTGTCAGCCACTCGATTTCGCTGGGTTCTGCCTGACGATTGCGCGCAAGATCGACCGCTCGCGCGGGCTGCAAGACCTCGGGCACTCCGCGCAGCGCGATTCGCACAGCGTCGGGCACTTGCCCCTTGTAGAGCTCGCCCTTGTTCTCGACCACGCTCTGACAGGCGAAGCTCACACCCATCTGCACACTGCGCGTTGCGGGAGCCAACATAAATGGAAACATCTGGCAGGCGATCGGCTTCTTCTCAAATCCAAACTCGCCGTGCACCTGACAGCGTCCATCGTTGAGCAAGAAAACGCATGCGCCATCCGCCCGCTGCCGCAGATACTTCTGCCCGCGAAACTCGACGATTGGATTCAACCCGAGTCGCTCATTCCATCGTTGCTCGACGAGGCGTGCGACATCGGCCTCTCGAAGTTGCACGGTGAAATCGCGGCAGCAATTGCCGCAGCCATGACAGGAATATCGCTGCCCTGGTGTTGAGAGCGCAAGAACGGGAAGCGAGATTGACACGCGGCTCAGGATAGAGCGAGCCGCTGCGCGAGCAGCGCGCTGATGGCGCGTGTGGCGGCACCGCGATGGCTGCATGCGTTCTTCTCGTCGGGAGAAAGTTCAGCGCTTGTGCGCCCCTGCTCATCGACCACGAGGTATGGGTCGTATCCAAATCCGTTCGAACCGCGCGGACTCATCGTCACCACCCCCTCGAAGGTTCCTTCTGACTCAGCGAGAATCGATCCATCTGCTGCAGCGACGCACATCGCACAGACGAATCGCGCAGCGCGCGTGCGCTCTGGCACTTTGGCAAGTTCGCGAATGAGTTTTTCGTTGTTCGCCGCATCG
Organism: uncultured Singulisphaera sp.; assembly: GCA_964355975.1. Classification (GTDB taxonomy): domain Bacteria; phylum Planctomycetota; class Phycisphaerae; order Phycisphaerales; family SM1A02; genus F1-60-MAGs104. Next base: position 277,276 of record CAYHFW010000001.1, on the reverse strand, counting down.
CGTTCTTGGCGCGTGCTTCCTAGACCAGACCACCGCGCGCTGTGCACGCCTGGAGCACCGTCGAGGGCATCCACGACGAACCCTGAATCATCCGCAAGCACCACGCGTGAGAGAGCGCGCGCGTACTCGGTCGCTTTGATTCGTGCGTTCTGTGCGAACGAAGCCCCAGTTTCATCGGGCTCAGCGAGGCTTCCCCCGCCAACGTCGGTCAGCGAGACAACCTGAATTCCCAACCCGCCAAGGACCGCGCGAATCTCATCGACCTTATGCGGGTTTCCGGTCGCGATGACGAGCGGCTGCATCACGTCTGAAACACGCCCGTTTGAAAGGATCCCACAATCGGCGCCTGCGCCGCGATACGCAGTGCAAGGATGAGTTCGTCGCGCGTGCGGTGTGGCTCGATGATTCGATCGACCCATCCACGGCTCGCTGCGTAGCGAATGTCCTGCTGCTCTTGATAAGAGGCGCTGATCGCCGCGAGCAGTTGTGCGCGCGTCGCCTCATCGACTGCCTCGCCCTTGCGCTCGCGTGCCGCGAGATCGATTTGCAACAACGTATTGGCAGCTTGATTCGCACCCATCACCGCACAGCGCGATCCTGGCCATGCGAGCGTGAGGAACGGATCGAATGCCCGACCACACATCGCGTAGTTGCCAGCGCCATAGGAGTTGCCGGCGATCAACACGATCTTGGGCACGATCGAATTGGCCATCGCGTTCACCAATTTGGCGCCGCTGCGAATGATCCCCCCCTGTTCACTGTCGCGGCCAACCATGAATCCAGTTGTGTCGTGCACGAAGAGCAGTGGGATCTTGCGCTGGTTCACGTCCATGATGAATCGCGCTGCCTTCTCGGCGCTGTCGTCATAGATGACCGCGGGCATGCACTTCGAAGTGGTCGGACCACTCTTGCCACCGGGCAGATGGCGCTCAGTCATCTTGCGCTGATTTGCCACAATTCCTACGGGAAATCCTCCGATTCGCGCATAGAGACAAACGATGGATGGGCCAGAGTCTGCTCGATACTCGTCGCTTGAATTGCGATCAATCACACATTTCAAGAGATCGCGCATGTCGTACTGCGCGCCGAGATCGCCGCGATAGACGTTGTAGACATCATCGGTCGCGCGCTCTGCATCAACCGCTTCCACCGGTGCCGTCGATGCGTGCGCAGCCGATGCGTTCATCAGCATGAGACGGCGCAATCGGGTGATGCATGTTGGATCATCCTTCTCGTGAAAGTCGATCGTTCCAGAGATCTGCGCATGCATCGTTGCACCGCCGAGATCCTCGCTCGAAACCTCTTGGCCAATCGCCGCCTTCACGAGTGCTGGTCCCGCGAGATAGAGACCACTTCCCTCAGTCATCAAGAGCGTGTCGCAGAGCACGGGGAGGTATCCACCGCCTGCAACACAGTTGCCCATGATGGCCGCATACTGCGGTATTCCAGCGGCAGAGATGACGGCGTTGTTTCGAAAGATGCGTCCAAAGTCATCGGTGTCTGGAAAGACATCTTCTTGCAGCGGTAGAAACACGCCTGCGCTGTCAACGAGATAAATCAGTGGCAGTCGCGCGCGCTGGGCGATCTCTTGCGCACGGATAATTTTCTTGCACGTCATCGGAAAGAACGCCCCCGCCTTCACAGTCGCATCGTTTGCGACCACCATGCAGAGCCTTCCCTCGACCTGCCCGATCGTGGTGATCACACCCGCTCCAGGTGCTCCGCCGTATTCGCGGTACATATTCCATGCGCTGAGCAAACCACACTCGAGATGCGGGGATTTGGGGTCGAGAAGCAACCCGACGCGTTCGCGCGCTGTCAGCCGCCCGTGGCGGTGCTGCCGCTCGACGCCTCCGGGGCCGCCCCCCTGTTCGATCTTTGCACTCAGAACGACAAATGCATCGGTGTTTGCTCGCAACCCATCCACGGTGCTCTTCATGCCCCGAGGATAGATGGCAATTCGGTTCTGCTTGCAACGACGGCGCGGAGTCCGGCGATTTGCTGTTATCGGGCTGCGTTTGGGGGGATCACTCAGCAGGTTGTTGACCGAGTTGGGGCAGATTGGTAGCCTTCGGGACTCAAATTCACCGACCGAAACAAGGTCGTTCGCGACGAACGACGACTCAAGGAACACAATGATTTCAACACAAGCCAAGCAAACAGTGATCGCGGCAAACCGCACCCACCCAACAGACTGCGGATCGACTGAAGTTCAGATCGCGGTTCTGACCGAGCGCATCAACTCACTCCAGGGGCACTTCAAGGAACACAAGAAGGATCACGCTGGACGGCGTGGTCTTCTGCTCATGGTGAGCAAGCGAAACCGCCTCTTGCGCTATCTCGCTGATACGCGCCGAGAGTGCTACGCGGCGCTCATCAAGAAACTCGGATTACGCAAGTAATCCATACTCTGCCCCGAGGGGGCAGTCGCCAATTCGCAACGCACTTCGTGCGACTCGGCCTCTGCCCTCGGTGGGGTTTTTTACGTCGCATTTCGAACACTTTGACTGCGACGCTCACACCTCGTTTAGAAAGGCATCATGATGACAAACCGACCACACGTTTCGGTTGAAGCAGAGATCGGTGGACGAATCCTCCGACTCGAAACTGGCAAAATTGCAAAGCTCGCTGGCGGCGCGGTTCTCGCGACGTTCGGTGAAACCGTCCTGCTCGCAACTGCTGTGCGTGCGAATCCGCGCGCGGGCATTGACTTCTTTCCTCTCACCTGCGATTACCGCGAAAAGGCACCTGCCGCCGGCAAGTACCCAGGTGGTTTTCGCAAGAAGGAAGGTCCACCGAGCGAGAAAGAAATCCTGACGATGAGAATGATGGATCGCCCGATCCGTCCACTCTTTCCTGAGGGATTCGTCGACGAAGTGCAGTTGCAAGTGCTCGTGCTCTCGCACGATGGGCAGAATGATTCGGACGTCCTCGCATGCTCTGCGGCATCCGCTGCCTTGCACCTCTCGGATGCGCCATTCAACGGTCCTGTTGCGACCGTGCGCGTCGGACGCATCTTCATCGATGACCAGCCGCACTTCGTGATCAATCCAACACAGGCGCAGATGGAATTCAGCGACCTCGACCTCGTCTTGTCTGGACACTGCGATGGCGTCAACATGATCGAAGTCGGTGCTGCAGAGATTTCTGAGGCGGACATGGTTGCGGCGATCAACTTCGGCGTTGAAAAGGGCGTCAAGCCAATTCTCGCGCTGATCAATGAACTGCACGCGAAGTCAGGTGCTCCAGCAAAGCGCGCTGGTGAGTCGGTGAGTCCATCGGCTGAAGTCATGGCGATCGTGAAGGAGAAGGCTTACGAGCCCCTTCTCGCGGCGCGTCAGATTCACGGCAAACACGCCCGAAACACAGAAGTCGATCGCGTCAAGAAGTGGACGATTGATTCGTGCTTTCAGATTCCAGCTGGCCTGAGTTACTCAGACCACGTGGTCGCTGAACGTCGCGCACGCGAAGCGAAAGAGTGTCTGCGCATTCTCGAGAAGAAGATCACCCACTATCTCGTCGCCGAGAAGGGTGTTCGCGCAGATGGTCGCCCACTGCGACAGATTCGCGCGCTCGATATGAGCGTTGCGCTGCTGCCACGTACCCACGGATCAGCCTTCTTTCAGCGCGGCGAGACACAGTCGATCGTCACCTGCACACTTGGCACCACCAAGGATGAGCAGATCGTCGACGGACTGCTCCCCGAGTACGCCAAGAAGTTCTATCTGCACTACTACTTCCCTCCATTCTGCACAGGCGAGGCTGGACGCATCACTGGTCCTGGTCGGCGCGAGATTGGCCACGGAGCTCTTGCTGAGCGTTCGTTGCTGGCAATCCTTCCAAGCCCAGAAGATTTTCCATACACCGTTCGCCTCACGAGCGAAATCACTGAGAGCAACGGATCGTCGAGCATGGCGAGCGTTTGCGGCGGTTGTTTGGCGCTCATGGACGCAGGCGTGCCTATCAAGGCGACATGCGCAGGCATCTCGGTTGGTCGATTCACGAGCGCAGATGGTCGCGTGACCCACGTCACTGACATCATCGGCGAAGAAGACTTCTTCGGCGAGATGGACTTCAAGGTCTCTGGAACGCGCGACGGCATCACTGGAATTCAGTTGGATCTCAAGGCACGTGGACTTCTCATCGATGAGATCACGTCGATCTTCACGCAGGCCAAAGAAGGTCGTCTCTATCTCATCGACGAGATGGAGAAGGTGCTCGCCAAGCCACGCGAAGACATCTCACCGATTGCGCCACGCATCACGATCGTGAAGATCGATCCAGAGAAGATCGGAAAGGTCATCGGTCCAGGCGGCAAGATGATTCGCAGCATTCAAGAGCGCACTGGCGCGCAGATCGACATCGAAGAAGACGGCACCGTCTTCATCGCGTGTAGTGACGCAGCATCGGCCGCTCAAGCGCGCGCCGAAATCGAAGCGCTTGGTGCTGAGATCAAAGTCGGAACGATTTACGAAGGTCGCGTTGTCTCGATCAAAGAGTTCGGCGCATTCGTCGAATTGGCTCCAGGAACCGACGGCATGGTGCACGTGAGCGAACTCGCCCACGGCTTCGTGCGCAATGTCACCGAGGTGGTCAAAGTCGGTGACGTGATTCGGGTCAAGGTGATCAATGTTGATGACACGGGACGCATCAAGCTGAGCCGTAAGGCTCTGCTCGAGGCACCAGATCCAGCGCTCGTCGGTGCCGAAGGCGAATCTTCGGGCGAGAATGAGGGTCGTCGGGATGATCGCGGCGACCGTGGGCGCGGCGGGCATGGCGGTCATGGCGGCGGCGGGCGCGGTCGTCGGTAATCCCTGTCGGAGTATCGATTTGTGAGTTTCAAGGCACGGTGTCATCCCGACATCGTGCCTTTTTTCTTTGCAATCGCCCATTCTTTTGACGGGTTGCCTTGCACAATGCCGATTTTGGGTGCAGAATGCTCTTGGGTTGTGACGGCGAGTCATTCACACTTCGGGAGCGCGTGACTGGTCTGGTTCGGTTTCGATCTTTGACTCGTGGAGGTTTCAAATGTCTGAAAATAACCAAACCATCACCAATACCGATGGAGTCATCAAGTGGTTTGATGCTCGAAAGGGATTTGGATTCATCGTCGGACCTCAGGGGCAAGACATCTTTGTGCACTTCAGCGTGATCGAACAGGATCAAGGCTTTCGAACTTTGCGTGATGGCGAAAAAGTCACCTATAGCGCGCAGTGCGGCGCCAAGGGTTGGGCTGCAACTCATGCCAAGGCATTTGCTCGAGCAACCGCTCCAGCGACATAAACGCGGTACTTCTTGGGGGCGATTCTCCCCACTGTGACTGCGACCCCTTCATTTCTCTTTGGATTGTTTGCCGGGATTGCCATGGGAATGGCGTTGGGAGCAATCGGCCTGCTCGTGCTTTCGCATCGGCGAAACCGTCGAGCGCAAGCGGCCGAACGCCGGGCCGCCAACGCCGAGCGACTTGCAGAACTTGGAGCGATGACGAGCGGTCTCGCGCATGAGATCAAGAACCCACTCTCGAGCGTCGTGCTCAATGCGCAACTCTTGCGTGAGGGAATTCTCGACGCCCCGCTTGCCGAGGAAGAATCGGCGCGACTGACACGGCGGGTCGATTCGCTTACGCGCGAGACGAGTCGACTCAAGGACATTCTTGAAGACTTCTTGCAGTATGCGGGGCGAGTGCACCTCGACCGCGAGCGACGCGATCTGCGCGAGCTGATCGAAGAACTCACTGACTTCGTGCACCCGCAATCGCAACTCGCTGGGGTGCTCTTGCGCACCGACCTGCCAGAGGGCGCCGTCTATGCAGAGGTCGACGCGGGACTGCTCAAACAAGCGATTCTGAATCTGATGCTCAACTCGATTCAAGCGATGGAGGGCACGCCCCCGCCCGCGCGGCGCGAACTCATCTTGCGGGTCGATCCCATCGCGCCGACGACACTGTCGAGTGCCGAGGTTGCCATCCATGTCATCGACACGGGTCCTGGAATCTCGGCCGCTGGGCTCGAGAGTATTTTTCGCCCCTATGTTTCGGGTCGAAAGGGTGGCAGCGGACTCGGCCTCGCCGTCGCTCGTCGAATTGTCGAGGAGCATGGCGGAACGATTCGAGTCTTTAGCGAGATGGAAAAGGGAAGCGACTTCTTGATTCTGCTTCCACAGGGTGCGACGGCGACACAATCGCCCGAGCCGCAGCGCGCGACAGACGCGGTCAGTCGATCCAGTCCTTCGCCTTGAGGCGCTCTGGAACGTACACCTCGGTCACGTACGAGATGTCTTTGGTGATGAGCGATTCAACTTCCATCTTGAATCCGTTCTTCACCATCAACTGAATCTCTTTCTGCCAGTGTTTCTTCTTGATGAACCACGGATATTCAGCGATTTGCTTCGCGCGCTCGATGTCGCGATCGTTGAGCGAAATCTTGACGTCATCTGAGAGCCCACACCGCACGAAATCTGCCGAGCGAATGCCGAGATACTTCGCATCGGGAATCGCCATACGTTCACTCTCGAACGCAAGATTGATCGACCCCTGCTTGATGACTGAATAAATGTAATGCCCCCACGGATCGCAATCGAGCAAGCAGTAGATCGGCAGTCCGAGTTCTTTGTTGAGCCTGTAGAGCAGTCGACGCACGCCGCGGGGCGGCTGACCACTGCCTTCGGTCAGGATGCAATTGTGCTTCTCCCAAAACCGGTCTTCGTTGAATCGACTCCAGACGGTGTCTTTTTCGACGTGCAGGACGAACTTCGCCTCGCACTTTCCAAACTGCACAACCGAGGGCTCGCAAATCGATGGGATCGCATACCCGCCCGTGCCCATGCGACGACAATCGATGGGATCGCCATTGTCGACGACGGTGATGTTGCCGACCATTGTTCCGCGCTTCTTCGCAAAGAGATGCAAGTTTTCACGCAGCGTTGAAAGCGCGACCTCGATGTCTTCGAGGATGCCATCCGACTCTTCCTGATCGTCGAACGTCTTCTCTTTCGTCCCCGCGATCGTGTGCAGACTCTTGTAGTACATACCACGCAAACTGAGCGTTTTTTGAGCCTCAAGCAGGTCTTTGCAACCCTTTGAGAGCAAGACCGTCTGCATGAATTTGCGTGCTTGGCCGGTATTGAAGAGGTTGCGGCGCAGAGTCGCGTCTCCCATCTGCAAGAGCCGCTTCGCCTCGTTGTACGAGGTGTTGGACATCGTGCGCGTGGGAACGTCGACGAAAGGATCGGCTTCGGCGAGTGCTGTCTTCGCAACCGACTTGCCGAGATCGCTGATCTTGGCGAGCGTCTTATCGCGTGTGCCTTGACTGCCGATCATGCGAGCCTCGCGCGCACGCGCGGCATCGCTCACGGTTGACGGTTCATCTCGGGTTGGTTTCTTTGCCATTGGGTCGTTGATCCTTACTTCTTCTTGCGAGCCTTCGATGACTTCACTGCAGACTCATCCTCACCGAAGAGAGTTCCTTCCGAAGCAGAACTGGTTGATGTTGTGGGTGACTCGTCGATGGCGTCATCGCTGGGAGCCGCTGGAGCGCGCGACGCGAGAATGACAACCGAGTCATCTTTCTTGAACGGATCACTGTCCTTGACACGCTTGCCTTCGTCGTTGAGAACCGCATCCGCTTCTTCGGTCTTGCGCTGCGCGACACGCATGAGCGAGTCGTAGATCTGCTTTGCGGAAGTCCCAGTGATCGACTCAGTTGCCTGCGCGATCTCGCCGATGTACCGCTCGAAAATGCTTCGTCGCTCGCCTTCGTTGCGCATGCGCTGGCGGCGGCGAACGTACATGCCCAACTTGCGCCCAACTTCTTGCAGCGCGAGTTTCATCTCTTTGCGAATCTCGTCGTAATCGGCGATTGCCTCTTTCGACTCACTCGTGAATGGCACCCAGACGCTTGCCATGTGCACCATGACGACGACTGGCCCATCGGGCAGCGATCCGCGCGATTGCGAGACGCCATAGTTCTTCCAGCTCGTCTCGAGCACCGCTTTGAACGAGGCGCATGCGGCCTGCTGATAGAGCAGCGGCACACGGTTGGCGAATCGAATCACACGAACGAGTTCGTCCTTTGGAAGCTCTCCACCAAACGCCAGTCCCACTTCGATCAGAAATGGATTACCGCGGTAGACATCTGCGGGACGCGTGCACGCGGTGAAGAACTCAGCCTTCACTTCTTTGAGCAATCCTGAGAGCAGAGCCTTTGTGCCGATGGGAACGAGGCAATCTGTCTGCGGTGCCATGATGCGAACTTCTTGAATCGCCTTGTAAATCGCCTCGGCTTCCTTATGCCCGATCGCTTTGACCCATGTTCGATTTGTGATGCCGGCACGTTCGCAAATCTCTTTGGCGACCGATGGCGAGACACGCGAAAATTCTTCTTGCAGAAACGAGCCGATCTGTGATCGCTCGGTGCGCTCGATCATCTGAATCAGCGTGCCAAGTTCGATTCCTCGCGGATGCGGCAAGATTTCTTTCGCCTCGGGAGGAAGTTCGTTCGTGCCGCGCTTGAACTCGATCGTCTCATTCGACGGAGTCACGAACGTGAAGCGCGCATGCGGATTGGCAATCGCTGTTTGATCGAGATATTCGTCGACCGACTGTCGTCCCTGTTGGTAGCGACCTTCGAGTTCGATCGATACTTGCGTGCCGTGGCCATCTGGAAAGAGCCCATCATCTTCGGGATGTTCTGTCTCACTCACGACATCTGCGCGATTCTTCGACGTGTCCATCTTGAGCAACACTTCAACTGCAGGCTTTTTCTTGTGCGTCTTTGAGATGATGAGCACAGGCTGACCTGTCGTCATCAGTCCGTACATGCCCGCAGCAGAAATGCCGATGCCCTGCTGCCCACGACTCATTTTCAGGCGATGAAACTTTGATCCGTAGAGCAGCCGTCCAAAGATGTTTTCGATCTGCTTGCGAACGATGCCGGGACCGTTGTCGCGCACCGTCACCTTGAAGCGCGTCTCAGATCGTTGCAACAACTCGACGTGGATATCTGGCAGGATGCACGCCTCTTCGCACGCATCGAGCGCGTTGTCGACCGCCTCCTTGACCGCGGTCAAGAGCGCCTTGCGCGGGTTGTCGAATCCCAAGAGATGGCGGTTTTTCGCGAAGAACTCGCTGACTGAGATCTCGCGCTGTTGCTCGGACATCTCCTCAGCGGTTGCCCCTTTTCTGCGCGGGGACGAATTTTTAGATTTGGTTTCGTTTGGGGCTTCCATGCCGCGCGAAATCCTACTCGAACAGCGGATGAATCTCTTACGACTCACCGCGATGCGGTTGGGATCTGTACTATCCCCCCCCTCAACTTTCACATCTCTCAAAGGAAACCTATGGAAACCACGCTCATCATTCTCAAGCCAGATGCCGTTCAACGGGGACTCATCGGCACGATCACTTCTCGGTTCGAACAAAAGGGATTGCAGGTCGTTGGGATGAAGTTGACCAAGATCTCCAACGCGCTCGCAGCCGAGCACTACAAGGATCACGCCTCGAAGCCTTTTTACGCAGGACTCGTTCGCTTCATGACAAGCGAGCCTGTCGTGATCCTGGCGCTTCGTGGGGTCGGGGCGATCACGGTCTGCCGCAATCTCATGGGGGCGACGTTCGGATCGAAGGCGGCCGCAGGAACGATCCGTGGCGACTTCGGCATCTCAAACTCGTTCAATCTCGTGCACGGATCTGACAGCCCCGAGGCTGCCACCCGCGAACTCGCGCTCTTCTTTGGCAGTGGCGAAGTGCTCGAGTACGCGCGCGCTGGAGATGCGTGGGTGTACGACACGAGCGGCGGCAAGGCCGAATAACGCGGCTGGGCCTCGTTTTTTTTGGTTTTTCTCTGGATTCCATTGCTCACGCAACGCGGGGGGGCGTGGCCGCTATCGCATTATTTTTGAGTGGCATCAAGATTGCTCTGCTTTCCTCGAACGATTCCCCGACTTGCTGCGTATCGACAGACGTGCTTCGGAGTCGTGGGTGTCTCGAGAAGTTGTTCGCTAGGAAAATGCCATGACCCAATCAGAGCCAAATCTTCGCAAGAATGCGCCTGCGCGCACCCAGACGCCGCCGCTCAAGGTGCGGCGATCCGCCGACTCGATCAGTTTCGGAGCGACTCGGATGCCTGTTGGCAGTTTCACTCCAGAGCAACGGCGAACCATCGAGTCGCTTCAGTCGCCCGATGGCGATGTCGTGGAATTCATCGACAATCCTGACTTTCACCGTGCCGGTGCGCGCCGACGAATCTTCGACAACGCCCCCGCGATCGCGAAGCCTGACACCAAGTGGTACGCCCCCCTGCTCGACGATCGGCGTGCGCGCAAGGCGACAGCCACGATGGTTCGTCCGCCGAAGTCGGTCGTGCTGACTGCCGCGCAGGAGCGGGTGCTCTTCGCGCAATTGAATTACGCGCGATTTTGCCTTGCGCGGCTGCAAGTGCAGGCGCACCGCTCGGGATGGACGACCGAACGTACGCGCGAGATTCTGCACTGGCACGGCGTGAGCGAGGGAGTGCGCCGCCAACTCGCTGAGACCAATCTTGCGCTCGTGATTGCGATGGCGAAACGGGTTCGCTCAGCCGACTTGGACTTCGGCGACCTCATGAGCGAAGGAAACATGGCACTGATGCGCTCGGTCGACAAGTTTGATTTCAGCCGTGGATTCAAATTCTCGACCTATGCGTGTCGTGCGATTCTCAAGGCATACAGCCGTCTTGGGCTCAAGACGCAGAAGTATCGCAAGCACTTTCCGGTCGAGTTCGATCCTGCGCTTGAACGCGCAGACCATGTGTCGACGCTGCGCGCGCATCGCGAGATCGAGGATGTCGCCGAGGTCAAGGATCTCTTTGACTCAAACCGCGCGGGACTCTCAGAGCTCGAGCGAACGGTGATCTTTCACCGGTACGGACTTGACCGCCCAGTGCACGCTGCCCCGATGACGCTCGAACAGGTGGGAACGATGGTTGGCGTGACGAAAGAACGCGTGCGCCAGATTCAGAACAAGGCACTCGAGAAGATTCGCCGCGCGCTTGTTTCGCTGAATCCGGCCGCTGCTCTGCGGCTTCCAACGATCAGCGGGACGCCGAACTAACAGACTGTTGACTTTCTCGTGGTTGTCGCTTGCGTACCTGCGGCTTGTTGTCTTGTTGTCTTGCCATCACGCGCTTGCGTATCCGCGGCGGAATCTTCGCTCGCGCGAGTTCCCGAGCCGAGCAAGTCTGCGCAGCTCGGCGAGGGCTGTTTGAGCGCCGAGTGAAGCATTCCGCCGCGTTCACGCTGTCTTGCTGTCTTGCCATCTCTCGCTTGCGTACTCGCGGCGGAATCTTCGCTCGCGCGAGTTCCCGAGCCGAGCAAGTCTGCGCGGCTCGGCGAGGGCTGTTTGAGCGCCGAGTGAAGGATTCCGCCGCGTTCACGCCTGCCTGAGCGGGCCGCGCTCACCTTTGCTTGACTGCGCCGAGCGGAGAATTCCGCCGCGCGATATGCAGCGCAACGCCAGTGATGATCGTCGTCAAGAGGTGGAATCCAGCAAAGACCAAGAGCACCGATGCGTAATCGCCGTAGGTTGGGTCGGCGCCGCCCATCGTTGAAAGCAGGAAGAGCGAGAGCAGTGTTCCGCTGAGGAATCCCAGATCTCCTGCGCCTCGGAAGGCTCCCAATGCCATCGTGGTTGATCCACATCGCGTCACGAGTGTGATCGAACTCGAATAGAGCGCGCTGGCCGAGACGCCCACAACAACCATGACGCACCCAAGGGGCAACGGTTGGTTGCCCACGACCGCGAGGAGCGCAAACCCCGACGCGTACGCGATCGCCGCGATGATTCGAACCCTCAGACTTCCTGCACGGTCGCAGAGCCATCCTGCGGGACCCGTGCCAAACGCCATCAAGAGCAGTGGCAATCCCACAAGAAAACCCCGCTCCATTGGCGTGTATTTCAAAACCTGCGCAAGCGCGATGGGCAGAGTTCCGGTGATGAGCCCCCCGCTCGCTCGATCTGAAAACGTCATTGCGAGTGCTGGCCAGAGTGGGTCGATGCGCGCAGATTGTGCGCCTGGTCGACTGTCGACCCGAGAGACGGCGGATTCGCTCGAGTTCGCGCGCGTGATCACCCGTCCGGCTCTTGGCACAAGCAGCGCAACCATCACGCTCAACACTGCCGATGCCCCAAAGAGCCAGACTGAGGTCAGACTTCCATCCGTTTGGCGAACAACAAATCCGCCGAGCATCGCGCCGAGCCCAAGACCGAGCAGCAATGGTGTCGAGGCGAGCCCGAGTCCTGTTGCAACGTGGCCACGAGCCGACTGCCGTACGAGTTCGAAGAGGGCAGCGAAGACGATGACATCGGTGACACCCTCAAGTGCACGAATTGTGAGCGTCCACCCGAGACCAAGAGGACACGCCATCGCCGCCAACAGCAGGGCGTCGGCGAGCGATCCCCACACAACGAGCTGCACTGAACGCTCCTGCTTTCGCGCGAACCACAGGAGCGGAATCGCGATGAACGCCCCGAGCAGATTGATTCCATTGAACATCTGCGCTGCGCTGGGGGTTGCGCCGTAGCGATCGATGAACAGTTCCTTCACAACTGGCGCAGCCATCGTGTCGGGCATCGCCGAGAGAAGGATCAGAATGAACAGCACCGTGCGCAAGGTCTTCGAGCCTAGTTCACGGTGGAGGTCAATGCAGTTGCTTACACTCGCGCTCATGGCTGCATCCAAAGTGTTTTCGACCTGCGATGAGGCGCTCAAGGGGATCGTCGCAGACAATCAATTGATCGCGGTGGGCGGATTTGGGCTCTGCGGAATCCCAGAGAATCTCATCATCGCATTGCGGGAGAGTGGCGCGAAGAACCTGACTGTCGCGAGCAATAACGCTGGCGTCGATGATTGGGGGCTTGGACTGCTCTTGAAAACCAGGCAGATACGCAAGATGATCTCGAGTTATGTCGGCGAAAACGCCGAGTTCGAGCGGCAATTCATGGCTGGCGAACTCGAGCTTGAGTTCACACCCCAAGGCACACTGGCTGAGCGACTGCGCGCGGGAGGCGCGGGCATCCCAGCCTTCTACACCCGCACGGGGCTTGGCACCGTCGTCGCCGAGGGCAAGCCACACGAGGTCTTTGACGGCGAGACTTATGTTCTCGAGCGGTCGATTCGCGCAGATGTCGCGCTCGTCAAGGCCTGGAAGGGCGACCATTTTGGAAATCTCATCTTTCGCAAAACCGCGCGCAACTTCAATCCGATGATTGCGACATGCGGAAAGATTTGCATCGCCGAGGTCGAACAGTTGGTTCAAACGGGAGAACTCGACGGGGACCAAGTCCACACGCCTGGAATTTTTGTTGATCGGATCGTGCAGACCACCTCTGTCAAGCGAATCGAACAGCGAACGGTGCGTCCAAATGCGTAGGAAGCCATCGTTATAGGACCAAGATACCACCCTGCGGGGGCGCTTCGAGCGGGATCATCTCCTGCCCCGAGCGGCCAAGAAAAAGCACTGCCTGAGCGAGAAAAATCTGCCATAAATCCGACCGCGCGACGTTCACCCATGCAAGTCAATACTTCTCAAAGGAATCCATCCATGACACGAATTGTGTTTCTCCGTGCCTCGTTCGTTGCCGCCATCATCGGACTCTTCTGCTGCGTCGCCCCGAGCCACGCCCAGATGGGATTGCAGGCTGGATTTGTCGAGGCATTCCAACCCGACTACCTCAAGCGCGACATGACGCTCTTCGTCGATTACCTCGCGCTCGAGGAGTGGCAGCAGCCAACGGTTGAGAGTCTGCTGGCCGATTACTCGAGTGACTTCACCGTTGGCGTCGATGGACTTCGCGACCGAATGAAGGGGATGAAGGATCAGATTCTCGGTGCAGGCGAGCAAGGCGCGATCGCAGTCATCATGAAGCCAATCGGTGAGTGGTCACACGAGAAGGCGAGGCTCAAGCAGCGGTTCATCGACAATCTTCGGTCGGTGCTCAGCGACGAACAACAAGCGCGCTGGCCACAACTCGAACGGGCGATGCGACGAGAGAAAGAGTTGCCACGAGGCGTGCTGAGCGGCGAGAGTCTGGACTTGCGCCAGGTTTCGCGTGATTGTGAGATTCCACCAGAGACGATGCTCGCCGCAAAAGAAGTGCTTGAGCAGTACGAGGTTGCTCTCGACGCCGCCCTAGTGGCGCGCAGCGCGCAGATGGCGACCTCTCAAGAAAAGATCAAGGATGCGATGGTCGCCCAAGACTTCGCGACGGGATTGACCCAGCTCGAGATGATCGTTGCGAAGCGCGTTGTACTGCGCGATTTGCAAGAGCAATCGATTGAATTGATCGCTGCCGCATATGGCGCGCCCTGGGGGCCGACCTTTCGCACCCGCGCATTTGCTGCGGCATATCCGATGGTGTTTCGCCCAAGTCCGATGATTGCTTACGTTGCGGCTGCGCGTGAACTTCCGGGGCTTTCTCCAGCACAACTCGAGCAACTCAACGTGCTCGAAGCTGCATATGTCGTGCGCTACAGCGATCTCGAACTTCGACTCGCCGCGATGCACCGCATCGAAGAGCCGAAGAAACAAAGTGAAGAGACCCGGCGCAGAATGAATCAGGGAACCGCCAATGCGGTCAAGAGTGGCGATCCATACAAGCCGCTGCATGAAGAGCGCGACGCGATGAACGAGAAGTTGCGCGCTGATATCGCGGCCGTTCTCGGGCCAGAACTCGCGCTCCACATGCCGGGCGCGGCGAAACTTGCTGGAGATTCGATGCGCCCGATGACACCTGGAAAGGCAGAGAGCGACTCACCAACGCTGAACTCAGGTGCCGCGCCGCGCGCAAATGATTCGAAGGAAAACAAGCGCCCCCTGGGGCGGCAGGGCAACGGCAGCGACGGTGGATCTGCTGGCGGTGTTCCCCGAGGGATCGAGTAAGCGATGACTCCTACTGGACAGTTACAGATTGGGTCGAAAGAGACTGACCTGACTCCCGCGACTGCAGAGTCAGAGGCAGCGAAGATTCGCGAGCGGTGTCGCATCCTCGGAATCACTTGGCTCGACAAGGCGCCCGAGCCAGACGCCAACGCGATCGCCCTTCTCACTGCTGAAGTTGCGGTGCGCGTACGAGCAGTTCCACTTCGCATTGAGCGCGGTCGCCTGCTCGTTGCGATGTTCAATCCACTCGATGTCGGCGCGGCCGATGAGATCGCGACGATTGCGAAGTTGCCAGTGAGCCGCACCGGTGTTGAGCCAGGGGCGTTCGGCGAGTTGATGCGCCGTGCGTACGGAACGACTGCGGCGCGCATCGCTGAGTCGCTCGCCGGAAACGCAGAGTCGTCGCCTGACGAGGGCGAGCACAACGTTGATGCGATCGAGGCGGCGGATGTTCACCGGATGGCTGAGCAGCCAACGCTGATCAACCTCGTGAACCTCTTCATTCTCGAGGCGATTCAGGGGCGCGCGAGCGATATTCACATTGAACCATTCGAGAACGAGCTCAAGATCAAGTACCGCGTCGATGGCGTACTGATTGAGCAACCCCCCCCACCCAAGCATCTGCAAGCTGCACTCATCGGTCGCGTGAAGATCATGGCGATGATGAACATCGCTGAGCGCTATGTGCCGCAGGACGGGCACATCACCCTGCGATTCGAGGGGCGAAAAGTCGACCTTCGCGTTTCGACGGTCCCGACGATTTATGGCGAGAGCGTCGTCATGCGCATCCTCGACAAGAGCAGCCTTCCACTCGACCTGCAGAGTCTGGGCATGAGCCAAGCGCACCGCGACGCGATGGATCGACTCATTGAAAAGCCTCACGGATTGCTCTTGGTGACTGGCCCCACCGGCTCTGGAAAAACCACAACGCTCTATGCGGCACTCAGCAAACTTTACGACCCACGCAAGAAGATCATCACGATTGAGGATCCTGTCGAGTACGAACTGAACGGCGTCAATCAGATTCCAGTCAATCCAAAGCGTGGGCTCACGTTCGCAATTGGTCTGCGCGCAATCTTGCGTCAAGACCCCGACGTGGTGCTCGTCGGCGAAATTCGAGATAACGAAACGGTTGACATCGCGATTCGATCGGCGCTCACGGGACATCTCATTCTCTCGACATTGCACACCAATGATGCGATCTCGAGCATTGGCCGACTCGTCGACATGGGTGCAGAACCATTCCTTGTGGCAAGCGTTCTTGAAGGACTGCTTGCGCAGCGACTCGGGCGACGCCTCTGCTCAGCGTGCAAGCAGCAAGTGCCGTTGACCGAAGCAACACGCGCGCGCCTAACGCCAGCCGAAACTGCCGCATTTGGAGCGAACGAGTGGAAGGCAGTCGGCTGCGATGAGTGCAAGAAGTCTGGATTCCGTTCGCGACTTGGATTCTTCGAACTCGTCCGAATGAACTCGTCGTTGCGACAAGGGATCACGAAGAACTTGTCCATGAGCGACCTCAAAGAACTCGTCGATCACGACTTCTTGAACATGCGGCAAGATGGCATGATGAAAGCGCAAGAGGGGGCGACCACCGTCTCAGAGGTTCTGCGCGCGACTCAAGACGTGGATGACACGAGGCACTGAGTACACGAATGATCACTTTTCAGTACCAAGGTCTTGGCGGAACATCAAGCGGCGGCACGATTCAAGCGAACGATCGTGCCGAAGCGCTGCGATTGCTCGCGCAACAAGGAATCATTGCAACATCGGTTGAAGACACGACCGCTCGCTCGGCGCCAGCCCGGTCCATCCCACGCATGGGAGAGAGCAGTGCGCGGACAAAAAAAGGTAGTCCAGCGCGGCCGACCATTTCACGTACAGAGTTGACGAGCCTCATCAGAGAACTTGCGACCGCACTTGAAGCTGGGCTTCCGCTCATGCAGTCTCTGCGCACTGTTCGTCGACAAGCAACTGGGCGGGCGCTTCCAGTCATCCTCGACTATCTCATCGATCGCGTCGAGGCAGGCATTCCGCTGCACCAAGCAGCGAAGGAGTATGGGCGTCCATTCGACGACATGACGGTCGGTATGTTTCGCGCCGCCGACGCCTCGGGTCGCAATGCTGAAGTCTTGCATCAATTGGCAGACTTGCTTGATCGATCGGTCGAATTGAAGCGCGAGGTCGTCGGCGCGACCGTCTATCCGATGATTGTCGCAGCATTGATTTCTGTGAGCGTGGTCGTGCTCGTGACATTTGTGCTGCCACGACTGATGGCGCCAATCACTGGGCAACCAGGCACCGTCTTGCCATTCCCCACGCGCGTGCTTCTTGGCATCGCGGCGTTCATCACCATGTGGTGGTGGGCGATCATCATGGCCATCGTCTTGAGCGTCATCAGTTGGCGTCGATGGATTGCCCAACCGAGAAATCGCATGCTGGTTGACCTCACGCTCTTGAAGTTGCCGATTCTCGGGCCACTTCTGCGCGATGTTGCCGTCGCTCGATTCACACGAACTCTTGGAACGCTCGTGTCAGCCGGCATTCCG
Organism: uncultured Singulisphaera sp.; assembly: GCA_964355975.1. Lineage (GTDB taxonomy): Bacteria > Planctomycetota > Phycisphaerae > Phycisphaerales > SM1A02 > F1-60-MAGs104. The sequence continues at coordinate 259,817 of CAYHFW010000001.1, read as the reverse complement.
ATCTTGCAGGCGCTTCGCGTTGTGCGCGACACCCTCGGAAACGCCGCGATGGTCTCGGCGATCGACGAGGTTCAAGAGAGCGTCACAACCGGATCGTCGCTCGCCGATCCGCTCGAACGATGCGGATTCTTTCCCCCGCTGCTCATTCAAATCGTGAATATTGGCGAGCGCTCAGGTCGGCTCGAGGTCATGCTCATGCACGCTGCGACGGCGTTCGATCGACAGGTCAATCAATCACTCAAAGTCTTTACGAAAGCCTTGCCTCCAATTCTGCTCATCGTGATGGGATTGGTCGCCGGATTCGTTTTGCTCGGCATTCTTCTTCCACTTCTTCAACTTCAGGCCGCAATCGGCGGCTGATTCGAGGCGCACATGTCTATGTCTTCTGCTCTTCCATCACACCCACGCACTTGCGCACTCCGTCGAACGCGGCGCGCGTTCAGTTTGATCGAAGTCATCGTGGCGGTGACGATCGTCGCCATCATGGCTGCCATCTTTGTCCCCCGTCTCACACGATTCATCGGTGGAGCGAAGGACAAACGCGCGCAGACCGAGGCCGCGCAATTGGCTCAGCAAGTTCGCCTCTACATGACAGAGGCGGGGATGAGTCGCTGCCCGGAAGATTTCGATCTTGAAGTGCTCACCGAGGGCGACGATCCATACCTCGAAAACAAGTCAGCACTCTTGGATCCTTGGGGAAATGCGTACGTCCTCATCGTTCCTGGCCAGATCAACTTCGACTTCGACGTGGTGTCGTACGGAGCCGATGGCCAGCCTGGCGGAGAAAACGACAGCAAGGACATCATCAACGGGGCGAAGTAGAACTGCGATGAGGCGCGCGTTCACCCTGATCGAAGTCATCATCGCGGTCATCGTGTTTGCGATCCTCGGCGCGATGATCGTGCCCCGCATGAGCAAGTCGATCAAGGCAGAGCACGAGAACTCGGTCGCTCAGATGCTCGATCTGCTTTCGATGTACGCCTTTCGCGACGCGACTTCGTCGCAGCAGGTCGCACTCTGGCAAGACCCCGAAACGCAGTGGATCACCCTGCTCATTTCAGAACGCGATCCCGAAGCGGCATCAGCGGATGGCGAACGCGCGAAGTTTGAGTGGGCTGCCGATCGCCGCGTATTGCCCGTTGCGCTTCCCGCAGGAATGACGATCACCGACCTGCTCGTTGACGGAATCGAAGTCTCTGGGACCGACTGGCTCATTCCGACCGTGCCCGGTGGAGGTCGCCCATCGGTTGAAATGCATTTGATTTCTGAAACGGTCGACACAGTGCTGCGCCTCGATTCGAACTCGACTGCACCGATTCGAATCGATGCAGGGAACGATGGATTGCAATTGCGTGAATCCAAAAACCTCGACGAATACGGAAGCCGGAGCGAGCGATGGTGACGCCGCTGCGACGAGAAGCCCCCCGCGCATTCGCGCTGATGGAAGTGGTCATCGCTGGAATCATTCTTGCGATCGGGCTCGGCTCGATCGTCTCACTCGCAGCGCGTGCGCTCATGGATCAACAGCGTGGCGAGCGTGCTGTGATGGCAGCGGCACTGCTCGATGAGCTGCTCGCGAGCGTTGTTGTGGACGGCCCAGAAGAGTGGCCCAAGTTGCACAATCTCTCGGGGAGTTGCGATCCACCGTGGGATGACTTTGAGTATCAGGTTGAGATCGAGAAGGCCGAGCCTGGCGCTCCATGCGACGTTCTCGCAATTGTTCGTGACCCGGTGGGACGAGAGTTTCGCTGCGCAACTCGCATCGCGCTTCGACTCGGCGACGAACCGAATCCAGAGCGTATGCCTTCAGAAGCACTTGATCGACAGGCGCACTTTGATGCGAAGGAGAGTGAAGCAAGTGGCACGAAGTAACCGCACACGCGCTGTTCGCCGTGGATTCACGCTTGTCGAACTCATTATCGCGGGCATCATCGCGGTCATCGTCGTTGCGACCCTTGGCACGTCGTTGAGCCAGCTCGCGCGCGCGCGTGAGACGTGCAAAGTGCGGCTCACTGCACATCTGCGCGCCAATGCGGCACTCGACCGCGTGCGAAAAGAGATTCAAGAGGTCGTTCGCAGCGATGATCTTCTCAACACACGGCTTCTCGTGACCGATGGCAAGTACGACTCGCCCATTGGAGAACTCGAACGCGACGAGGTCTTGGCCTACATCACCAAACTCTCGCCCGTTCGCGGCAAGACCTATGAGGGCGATGGACTCGAGCATGAGATTCAAGTGCGCGTGGCAGATGATGATTCGGGAAGCGCACTGTGGATTCGTTCCGATGCGGTTCCGGATAGCAACGAAGGCGGAGGCGGGCACGCTGATCCTGTCATGGACGGAGTCATCGCGATGAATGTTGAGGCATATGACGGGACCACTTGGTACGACAGTTGGGATTCCGACACCAACGGGCTGCCCTGGGCGTTGCGCGTGACGATCTCGGCAGGCGGCGATGCGGCAGGCGAAGATCTTTTCGAACGAACTGGCGACCTCATGAGTCTGCGCACGATCATCCCGATTGATCGAGTCGTTCCTCCCTACGAAGAGCCCCTTCCTGAAGAGAGCGAATCTGGCGAGGCTCTCTCTGGCACCGATCCAGCCTCTGCCGCTGGGGCGGCGGCAGATCCAACAGGCGGAGTTGCGGCTCCTGCAGGTGGAGTTGGTGGTGGCGGCGGCGCTGCTGGACCAACTGGCGGCGGAGGCGGTGCTCTAGGGCGGCCGGCGAGTGGTGGGCGCGGCGGCGGTTCGATGAATGCAGGTGGACGCGGCGGCGCGGGTGGGCGCGGAGGTGCGCGCGGATCAACGGGCGGCGCGCGTCCAAACGGATCTGGTGGCGGAGGTCCACAGCAGTGATGGCGAGTTCACTTCAATCGCGCCGCGGATCGGTGCTCGTGATTGTTCTTTGGGCGGTCTCGATTGGCGCAGCAATCGTGGCTGGTATTCAGATTTCGTCGTTTCGACAGGCGATTCTTGGAAGCGACGCGATCGCGCGCGTGCAAGCGCGCTGGGCTGCCCGTGCGGGCGTTGAGACGATGATCGCCATCATGGAATACCACACCGAGAATCCAGATGCCGAGGATGCTCTTGCGATGATTCGCGATCTCGAAGACAACTCGTACGGCGAACTCGAAACTGGCTCGTTCGACATTCGCCACTTCTTGGATGGCAGAGAGTGGGCTGGCCCTCTCGATGAGCACAGCAAGGCGAACATCAACCTTCTCTCGGGCGAGCTCATGAACGTTCGGGACATGACTCCCGACGTCGTTGGCGCAATCACAGATTGGCGCGATAGCAACGACGATTCTGGAATGCTCGGCGCAGAGAAGTCGCACTATCAGAACCGCGGAAAGAGTTACGAGCCGCGCAACGCCAACTTTCGAAGCTTTGCAGAACTCGAACTTGTTGCCGGAGTTTGGCCCGAATACACCCGCGGCGAAGATTGGAACCTCGACGGGCGAATCAACTCGAACGAAGATGATGGCGACCAGACGTGGCCCGACGACAAGTCCGATGGCATGCTCGACCTGGGTTGGTCCGGCATTCTCACCGCTCTGTCCCGCTCATCGGCGCTCGCTCCAAGTGGACTGCCCAGACTCAATCTTGCAACTGCAACGCCCGAGGAAGTGATGGAGCGCACCGCGATCACCGCGCCTCAAGCGAGCGCACTACTCGCGTACGCCAAGTTGCCCAATGCGAAGCTCGAACAATTGCTCATGGTGCCCCTTTCGACTTTGAGTTCGGGAGCGGGGTCAAGTCCAAGCGCAGGCGCGACTGGAGCGGGCGGTCGCAGCACTGGCGGCAAGCAAGGCGCGAGTGGCAGCGCAACACCTGGAGGTTCCACCGGACGCTCGAGCGGCGGACGCAGCGGCGCGACGACCGGCGGTGCAACACAAGCGGGTCCGGGCGACCTCGACAACGCCGCGAAGGGACGCGTGCTGAACGAGTGCACAACGACCGAGTTCAAGCGTCCTGGCCCTGGAAAAATCAATGTCAACACGGTCTCGGGTGAAGTGCTTCGGGAGGTCTTCGACCTCAATCCAAAACTTGTCGATACTCTCCTCTCCCGACGCGATGCGAAGCCGTCTGGACTCACTTCGCTCGCAGCAGTGTTGGACATTCCTGGCTTCACCCCACAGATCCTCTCGCCTCTCGCAAAGCAACTCGATGTTCAGAGTTTTGTTTTCACGATTTCGAGTCGCGGTCTTTCAAAGACTGTCGGTGGTGAATCTGAAATGGTCGTCACTGTCGATCGTTCAACGCTGCCCGCTCAGATTTTGATGTACCGCGAACCATGAAACCGTCCAAGAAGAGTCGACAGACCAAGGCAGACGCCGATCCAAATCGTGCAGTCGTGCTCTCGATCGAGAGCAACGGTACGACAGTGCGTGACTGCCATGCACTCTGCGTGTCAATGGCTTCTGATCGCCTCGAAGTCATCGATGCCGAGTCATTCTCTGGCGCGACTGCCCTCGAGGATGCGCGCTCGTGGATTGAGCGAAGCCTCGCTGCGAAGACCATCATCATGCTCGCGGGGTGTGATGTCATCTGCCGGACGGTCACGATGCCATCCGCGACGACTGACCAACTCGAGATGGCTTTGCGCCTGCAAGTCGAAAACCTGCTTCTGGGTGGTGCAGCGCGCTGGCGGACGAATGCATCACTTGTTCCAACGAGCGATCCCGACAGAGCGCGATCGGCGTTGTTGGTCGAATGGCCGCTGACGAACGTCGGTCCTGCGCTGCCCAATGCAGTCGCAACCGCACTCGATCCAACTTTCGCTCCCCCCATCGCAGCGCTCGCGGCACTCGTTGGCGGAGCGCTCAAGTTCGGCGCCCACGAAGCATTCACGCTCTACCTTGAACGCGCGAGCGGTTCGATTTCGATCGCATACTCAGATGGAATTCACAGTGCGTTTCGAACGCTGCGCGAAGAGGGCGCAGACGAAGCCGAGTGGATCGCGTCGGTTGTTCGAATTGCCGCAGAAACACTCTTGCTCGCAGACATCCCCGAAGCCTCGATTGAGTCGCTTCTGAACGCGCTTCGCAGCGCTCTCGAGATTCAATCCGAAGGACTCATCGCACCGCTCGCTAGTGAGATCTCGTCATTTCAACCGCTTGCGAAGGCATGCCCATCTGACGAGGCGTGGTGGCAGCGCAACGGAATTCTCTTGGGGACTGCCATCGCGCTCGCTGGACCGCTGAGCGGGATTTGCTCGCTGAGAGCGCGCGCGCAGGAGGCGGATCTTGGAGCAGCCGCCCGCTTCGTCAAGATTGCGAGCACCCCAAGAAACGCGGCACGGTTTGTGATTGCCGCTGTACTCGTTGCGGCAATCGTTCCCCCCGCGATTTCGGGAGCGCGACTCATGTACTTGCAGTCGCTGCTTCCAGACGCAGCGGCATTCGAGCGCACGCTGCAACGTTCAAACCAACAGACCGCCATGTTTCGTGAGTATGAGAAGTATGCGTGGCCGATGAGCAAGTTGCTCGGGGATATCGCGTCCACGACTCCCGAGGGAATCGAACTTGAGTCGATTGCGATCGCGCATGGATCGCCCGTTCAACTCGAGGGGAGTGCGAAGCCGCAAGGGGGCAATGGAGCTGCCGAGGCGATCCTGCTCATGGAACGACAGATGCGCGAGTCGCGAGTCTTTGATCGTGTCGAGAAGAACTGGGATCCCCCAAACGCCAACGGGGTCATCAAGTTCAGCATGAGCGCTGCGGTTGCGAGTCCAACGCTGATTCCCAATTACCCAGAGACACAGGATTTTGCACGGCGAACACTGCGCGATCGAAAGTATGGCGCGGTCGAGTCATCTGCGGCGACGACACGACCAGCAATCGATTCTTCTGCGGCGTCGTCGAGCAATGGCGGTGAGGAATCAGTCGAAGTCGCGACTGGGACACCACCCATCCCAACTGACACAGCGCTGCCACCCACCATGAACGAGGACGCAGCAAAGGCGATCGAGGCAGCGCAAGCAAACAGCAGTGATCCCCGCGCCATCAAGCGGCGCGGGGCGGGTGGCGGGTCGGCCGCGCCTGACGCCGCCCGCCGTGGCCAAAGTGGAGGCGAGAGCGCAGGAGTCTCGATTCCCGATCCACTCACTGATGAACAGATTGCCGCGATGACTCCGACTGAGGCGCGCGAGGCGCTCGGCAAGGTTTCTCGTGCGCGCGGCGGGATGGCACTCAGCGAGGCCGATGAAGCTCGGCTGAAAGCTGAGTTCTACAAATTGCTCGACCAAGCGAGGGCGAAGTGATGGCTGCGAAGACAACGATGGCGGCACGAATCAGTCAACTGCCTCCGATGTGGCGGCTCGCACTCGCAGCGGTGGGATTCTGCTGCCTCTACTTGCTGCTTGATGACTATTGCTGGAGTTACGCGCGCGAGTGGTCGCAAGAGGCATCGCGACTGCAGAGTTTGCTTGAGCGCGGAGATGCGAGACGCGGGCCACTCGCACGCGACGTTGAACGTGCTGCGATCGCCTTTGGCAATGCCGAGATTCCCGATGATGAGGCGCGAACATCCGAATCGCTCGCACTTGCTGTGAACGAAACGATGAAGAAACATCACATTGCGAACTTCGGATATGAAGCGCTCGGCGGAGGAAAGTTGCCAAGCAGCGCGATGAGTTCGATCGCTGGATCGGGGCACAGAATTGAAAAAATGCGCGGCGAGGTCGGATTCAGCACATCCGCAGACGAAGTCGCTCAAGTGCTCGCAGACTTGGAAGCGAACCCATCCATTGATGCACTGAGTTCGGTGACCTTGCGATGGCGTGATGACCATAAGAAAGTTGACGTTCAACTCTCAGCAGAAGCTTGGGCGATCGCTCCACGCGACAGTCGAAATCGAGGCGGATCGTGAATCTCTCTCGCTTGAATACGAATCTTGCCACGAAGTGGTCTGCGCCACTCATTGTGAGTGTGCTCGCGATTGTGCTCGGGGGAGCCGTTCTGTTCAGCGAGATGGTGACTGCTGTCACCACAGTCTTTGTGCCAGGACCGCAAGGCGATGAGACAACATCGATGGCACGCGCCCACGAACGACACGGCGAGCTCGTCAAGACGTCGACTGATCGTTTTGCAGGGCGCAGTCTCTTCACGATGCCCGCACCTCCAGTTCGTCCCGCGCCGCCGCCGCCGCCGCCCGCGCCTCCAGCTCCCCCACTCCCTCCGCCGCCACCACCAGCGGCGCCAGCGGAATACGCGGGACCGAGACCGACTGGAATGCTCGGCGACTTGGTGTACTTCGGCGAGACGCTTTCGATTCGCATCGGCGAGGAGAAGAATGGCGTGAAAGTCATCGGTGTCGAGGCGCCATCCAATATCTTGATTGAGCACGCCCGCGGGTCGTACTCAGTGCCGATTTGGACACCAGTCGATTGGTCGAAACTCTCTTCGGGTGCGCCTGCGCGAACCAACTCGATCATCAAGGCAGTCGCACCGGCAGTAGGCGAAGGAGAGCGCGACGATGCGCCTGCGCCAACCCCAGCAGCGCCAACTCGGGCAGCGGTCGCACCAACTCCTCGAACCGCGCCGACCATCGCAACGCCTGCGCCAACCGCCGCTGATCCAATCGTCGAACCAGTTCTTGCGGATTCGGCAAAGGTCGACCCAGTGGTCGATGAGTCGGATGTTCCCGATCCCGACGCACCAACAGCCGAGCGAGCGAGCGAGCGCCCTGCAGTGGTCGCTCCGCAGCCGTCCGCACCTGCTCCGCGTGCGCTCGGAGAGTCCCCCGCTCTCACGCCACCCACTACGATTCCCCCATCGCTCAATCCGGCACAGATCAATGCACTCTCGCTCGCCGAAGCCCGCGCGGCGCTTGCGCGCGTCAGCCGAGCGCGGCAGTCAGCGGGGCTCGATCAGACGGTGCAGGATCGCCTGCGCGACGAATCGGCCCTCCTGCGCACTCGAATCGCCGAGGGCGATCGATGATTTCAAGCAATCCACATCAACTCGCACCGTTTCATGTCGGTCTCGATCTCACTTTGGAGCACTCTCTTTGAGCCATTCGCCACTTCGAAAGAACTGCACTCTGAGCGCCGCCGCGATCATCGCACTTGAGTGCGCACTCGTGAGCACACAGCCATGCATTGCCGCGGGCCCATCGCAATCCCCCGCGAGTCGTGGAGTGCAACCAAGTTCGCAGCCGAGTGCTCCGCGCCAACCAGTTCCAGTTCCAGTTCCAGTTCCTGCGGCAGAGCCAGTTCCTGCACCAGAGCCGGCGCCAGCTGCCGAACCAGTTGTTGAACCAGTTGTCGCTCCAGAGCCTGTGGACGAACCGATCGCAGAGCCTGCGCCATCGCCGGAACCAGAAGCGACAACAATCGCGCCAGTCGACGATTCAGCCGATGCTGTGAACAACGCGCAACCTCCCGCGGGTCCTGCCGAGATTCTCAACACGTTCACGCCACCCATCCGCCAGTTTCGTGCCGATCGCCGACCGATCGACATGAAAGAGTTGGTGCTGGTGAACTTCAAAGAGATCAAGGTTGAAGAACTCTTTCCGTTCATTGTTGAATGCACTGGAAAGGCTGTGCTGCCTCGCCTCGCGCAGCTGCGCACACAAACCATTAGCGTCATCAGCGACAAAGCGGTGACACGACTCAAGGCCCTCGAGCTCATCTTTCAGGCGTTTCGACTGAACGACATCGGCGTGGTCGAGACCGACGAACTCATCATGGTCGACATGCTGACGAATGTCGGCAAGTTGCAGCCCGCGATGGTGCTTGGGCCCTCAGTCGACGTGCTTTCGTTCGAGGAAAATGGACAGGTCGTGATCAAAGTGTTCGGAATCGAACACACGCGCGCGCAGTCAGTTTTCGATCGGTTGAGTCAATCGATGCCGGATTACGCCAAGATCGATGTCGATAGCAATTCGAACCAGATCATCCTCGAAGGTGACGTTGGTCTTGCGAAGCGCTGCCAGGAACTCATCAATGTGCTCGATGTCTCGCCGTTTGAAGACACACGCACCCAAACGTTTCAATTGCGCAACGCCGACGCGACCGTGATCGCCGACTCGATCACGACGATCTTTTCCGGATCGTCGAGCGGCGCAGCGGCACCACGCGGACAAAATCGACAGAACACACGACCTGGGCAGAATCCAAATCAGCCTGCGGCAGCGGCTGGCGGCAGCGATGCACCAACTCTCATCGTGACGGTGCTTGCTGCCACGAACTCAATCACCGTGCGATCCGACGTCGACACACTGCGTCGCATCGCCGACCTCATCGCGAGCTCGTGGGACGTTGCACCGACCAAACACGGCTCAATCTTCAAGACATACGACTTGAAATACACCGATCCGCTGAAGGTCAAAGATCTCTTGCAGTCCCTGCTTGAGTCTGGTGGCGCGAGCCGATCGAGCGGTGGACGGGGTGGCAGCGCGACGCGACTCGCAGGCGCTGGTGGTGGCGGCGGCGGCGGCGATAGTGGCGCCGATGTCGCAGTGGCGAACATTTTTCGCATCGAGGCCTATCCCGACTCAAACCGCCTCATCATCGTTACCAAGACTCCAGACAACTTTGTCTGGCTCGACGAATTGCTCTCGAAGATCGACACCCCGCTCACTGTTGGAATGCCAACCAATGTGCAGTTGAAGTATGCGAGTGCGGTCGATGTCGCCGAGATCGTGAATGCCCTGCTCGCAGAGAGCGGTTCAGGTTCTGGCATCGAGGCTCCTGCCGAGGGGTTGAGTGGCATTGACTTCTCCGCAGGCGGTGGATCGTCATCAAGTGGTAGCGATGCCGGCGCAACGACGGGGTCGACGGGTGGCGCGGCGACCACGACAGCGACGATCGAGTTTCCGTGGCAGAACGCCCGAGGTGGCGCCAACGGAAGTGAATCCACTGAAGTGAGCGCAATCATTGGCAAGAGCCGTGTTGTTCCAAATGCGGGGCAGAATTCGCTCTTGGTTCTGGCAACGCCTGAGATTCAGGAGGCAGTGATCGAGTTGATCACCGAACTCGACCAGCCCGGACGACAAGTCATGATCGCGGCGATTCTGGCCGAGGTCGAACTGGGCGATCAGTTTGCGATGGGTATTCAGTTTGGACCTCAAGGATCGATCTCTCCGGCGAATCCGAATAATGCGGTGGTGATCGGCGCTGGTGGCGCGGGCGACACACTGAATTTTGAAGGTGCGAAGGATCAGATCTTTCCGACGGCACTCAACGTGTCGAACTTCACATTTGGCGTCAACGCAACGGTCATCTTGCAAGCACTCCAGCGAGACACATCGGTGCGCATCTTGCAGCAGCCACGTGTGTTCACGAGCGACAACAAAGAAGCCGTCTTCTTTGCGGGTCAAGATGTTCCGTTCCTCACTGGAACAACGACCGGAAGCTCGACTGGTGGCGGAACGACATCGAGCTTCGATCAGATTCAGGTTGGAATCGGACTCAATGTGCGACCTCGCATCACGAAAGAGCGAAATGTCGCGATGGAGATCGAAGTGCTTCTCTCAAACGTGAACACGGCCTCGACGCTGAATGTTGGCGGAAGCAACAACCCCACGATCGATCGACGCCAAACGAATACGCAGATCACGGTCAAGAACAACCAAACGATCGTCATCAGCGGCGTGCGCGTTGAGTCTGAGAGCAAGGCCAAGAACGGGTTCCCCATCCTCGGCAACATTCCAGTGCTCGATCTCTTCTTTAGCAACAAGGATGAATCTGCCTCGACGAAGGAACTGTTGATTTTCATCACGCCGACGGTTGTTGATAATCCAGACGAGAACGACACGAATTTCAACGCAGATGATCGTGAGCGATTGGATGTGCTTTCGAAGCCGCTGAATGCAAACAGTGAATCGATGGTCGAAAAGCACAAACTCAATCTTCCACAAACCAGTGGCGGTGCTCCTGTCGATCCACTCGCACCGATCGATCCATCGATCGCTCCGTAGTTCATCATGCGGCATCCACCGCCTGATCAACTACGCGCTGCAAGCCTCGCGTGTGTGGGCGCGCTCACACTCGCGGGTTGCGTGAAGCCGTTGGGTTCTGTCGGAGGTTTGCAGAGTGAGCAGCCGACGCCCGCGACGACGACGATGCCCCTTGCAGGCACCGACGCGCACGTGCGGTTTCGACTCGATCCGATCTGTTCGCTTGAGTACGACGGATTTGCGCTGCCACTGGTGTCACCCGATGGTCAGTGGGCAGCGATCCAGGCAACGAGTACTGCCGATTGGCCAACACTGCTTGGATCGCTCGAGGGCGGACAACCCAATGCGGGCACGATTTCGGTCGCGGCGTTGAGCGTGGGCTCGAAGAGCCCGCCCGTGAGAGTCAACGCGACAGACCTCTTGCTTGGGAGAAGCGCAGACTCTGCAGGTTTTCTGGTCGAGAGTCCACGTGTGGATGGTGCACGTTGGGTCGGGCGCGTCGCATGGAGTGGCGGCGATCCCACGTGGCTCATCGAAGATGAGCATGTCAATGCGATGGCGACACTCGGAGAGGGCGATTCGATTGCGTGGTGTCGACGCTCGCGCGGCAACTCGCGGTTTGCCCTCTGCGTGCAGCAAGCAGGTGTGACGCAAGAGATCCCCCCGCCCGAAGATGGTTCATGGATGGCGCCGCTCTTCTCAGGCGATGGCAAGTACCTCTACGCGCTTCGACTGCGCGACGGAGTGCTGGCGGCGTGCGCGTTTCCGATTTCGCAGGCGATGAGCACGGTGCCGACCATTGCAGTCGATCTCTCGTGGCGGGCAGATGAGCGCATGGCCTATCAAACACTCGTCCCCCTTCGCACGGGCGGACTGCCCGACGATGCGCGCCTCTGGTTTTTTCACCCACGCTTCGGTCGAATGGCGTGCTGGAATCCACTCAACAACCGAATTGGCCTCGCGAGTCCTCAGAGTGCTGGCGCAGCAATGATCGCGGGAGGTCGGTTGGTGACAGCATCGCAAGAGCACTTGTGCGTTGAACCGATGCCAACTGAAGGAAGTGCCACCGAAACGAAGCGCACTTCAAACATATTGGATGCCCTGTGGATTCCGATTTGGAGCGGAGGACCTTCGACGCTGCTCGTCGCCCATCCGCATGACGGCAGACTCGACGTAGCGCGGATCGAACTCGATCTCGGGTCCGCTCAACCGCCGCCGAAATAGTTTCTCGACAACTGCGTGGGGCTAGGAACGAGGCGCGACTCAGATGTCGCGTTCTTCTTCTTCGTCGTCGTCCGCGTCTTCGAGTGCCTTCTTGGCCTTTTTGGCCTTCTTAGCTTTCTTAGCCTTCTTGGCTTTCTTTGCTTTCTTGGCTTTGTCGTCATCGTCGTCGTCGTCGTCGTCATCGTCGTCGTCGTCGTCGTCGTCATCGTCGTCGTCATCGTCGTCGTCGTCGTCGTCGTCATCATCGTCATCGTCATCGTCATCGTCATCATCGTCGTCGTCGTCGTCGTCGTCGTCGTCGTCGTCGTCGTCTGTCCCCTCGAGTGTGGAGTTGGGGAGCAATTCCTCAGTGCTATCGCTGAGGTCATCGTCATCGTCGTCGAGATCTTCTTCTGAATCACCCTGTTCCTTGTCAGGATCGGCGGCCGTCTTCGTGCCGTCCTCGTCCTCTCCAAAGCCATCTTCGTCGCCAAACTCTTCGTCGCCGAAATCATCATCCTCTTCGAGTTCGAAATCTTTCTCTTCGTCTTCGTCGTAACCCATGGCGAGCGAACGGCTCTGTCCGAGCACCTGCACTCTCTCTTGAACTGCGGGCAAAGACCATTCCAGAAGTGATTCGGCGATAGCAACCATTCGAGTGAAACTCCTCAGTGATGCGAGTGTGATTCGGGCGGGGGAATATCGCCGCTGAGCCGCGGAATGTCAACCCCTCAAGGCAGTGGGATTGCAACGGTTGTTTGTGAGCCTCCAAGCAGCAGCCAACCATCCAGAAGTTGCATGCGGTCAAGGCGTGGATCGTTGAACTCGACCTCGAGCGCGGGGGCGGCAATTCGTCCCCCATCGCCCCATCCAAATCTGTGAATGAAGAGTTGTGCAGCGGCTCGGTTCAACCCGAACTCGCGGGGTTCGTTCGCTTTTTCAGACTGCTCGACCGCAACGATCGCGCCTGAGGCCGGCAACACGTTCTGAATGCGGCGCGTCCCGTGCAAGCTCGATGAACCGAGCGCCTCGCCCTGCAACGAAAAGAGGTCGACCTCGCTGTTGGTCCAGCCCAAGATGGTTGAACCAGATCGAATCCAGCGGCGCGATCCCTCGGCCACGTGCCGCGCGCGCAGCGGAACAAATTTTGCGTCATCGATTGTTCCGCTTTCCCAATCCAGAATCGTTGTTCGATCGGTCGCATCGGCAACAACGACGAAGGGGCCGAGCGGTTCGCACCGCACACTCCCTCGAAGCCGTGGATTGATCGCGTGCCACCGAAGTCCGGCAGCTGGTCCATACAACTGCCACCGCCCAACGCCTCGAGTTGTTCCAAACACCACTTCGCCTGCGCCAAGAATGTGAACCCAACTCACGGGTTCATCGCTCGGCGCGGGCACCTCGGCGATGACCTCTCCCGTGCGAATATCCATCGCGACAAGCCACGATGTGTTCGCATCCGAAACGCTGCGCGTCCCGCTCAACGCGATCAGCGTCTCGCCCGCATCGGCGCGTTCGATCTCATCGAGTGGATGCTGCCTCTCCCACCGAGGCAGCCCATCGCCGACATTGAACGCACGAATGAATCCATCGGGGCGCGCGACGACCATGCTTTCGCGGCCGCCAACTACCAAGCACTCACTCGGAACACCCGCATCTGCGAGTCCAGCGACTGCCGCAGCGAGATCATCGATTCGCCACCGTTGAACTCCGCTCTCGTCGAGCCACTCAGCGCCGAGTGTCTCACGGTCGCGCTTATCAATCACAATCACTCCGTGGCGCAGCGGAATGATGAATGGCATCTCACCGAGCAGCGCGACCGTCCATTGTGATGTGAGGTTGGGCGTCGCAAGACAATTGAGATGGCGATCAGCAACGATGTATGTGCGCGCGTCCACGGTCGACGAGGCGCCAACATCGCGCATCGGCGCAAGCACACCCTGCAAGAGTTGGGCCGTAACCGAAGCTTCTGCATCATGTGTTTCGACGGCTGCGATGGGCCGAGCGATCCCTGCCACGAGAGTTGCGGCGGGCGACTCGGCGAGCGTTTGCGACGCGGTGCGGCCCCCCTGCGATGCGAGAGCCACATCGAATCCTGCACTCACAGCAAGGTCGCACAATTGTGCTTTTGTGATCTCGAGATCGCCTCTCTGAAGAAGTGTGAGCGCGCGGTCGAGCGCTTCTGCGACAACCGTGCGATTGCCAGTCGAGAGCGCAGTCGACACAGCGGCGGCGGCATCGCCCGCGGCGTGCGCGATCTTCTGCTCAGCCATTCGACGCTCCGCCCCCTCGTTCCACGCGCGCGCCGCTTGGGGAGTGCACGGATTCTCGCTCGCAAACTCTTCGAGTTGACTCGCGCGCGCATCGGATGGAACGCTCTGCTCGGTCTGTGTCGCCTGCGGGGGGGCATCATGCGCGCAGGCGAGCGTTCGAAGTCGCCCAAATGCAGCATCGGATCCGCTCTGGCGAAGGTCGTCTGACTCTCCTGTGAGTTGCACAATAGTCGCGTGCGCGACCGCGGAGTTCTTGAGAACCGCGCGCCACGAAGCAATCGCTTGCACAACGCGGCCAGAGTTCGCCAACCAATCCCCCTGCGCGATCAGCGCTGCGGCCCGTTCACTTGGATCGCCGAGCGATGCCACAATCGATGCGAAGAGTGCGTCGGATGCATCGCGCCCGAGCAATCCGCTTGTGGCGGCGCGCACGAGCAGCTCGACGAGGCGCCAACGCCGATCCGCGTCGCCTTGCACCGCATTCAAGGTCTGCGCCGTTGAGGCGGTTGCGGTTTGAAGCAGTGTCGCATCCTGTGCCTGCAGTGCGAATGCGATCAGACCGATGGCGGCATCAACATCATTCGACTGCGACTGCACCGCGTCGAGAAGAATCTGGCGCGCGCGCTGCGAATCCATAAAGAGTTCGAGCGATCCATTGGTTGCGGCGGCGATGATTCCATTGTGCGCGACGATGTTTGCAGGACCCTCGCATGGAATCGACGAGAGAATCGTGCCATCACTGCCATTGAGAACGAGCCCACGAGAGAGCAGTGGAACGATCAACGCACAGCGGCCATCCGCCAGCGATCCTGACTGCACACGGCCGCGGATTCCAGCGCGACCCATCAGCGCGACGATCGAATCATCGCCCGGAACTCCCACAAACTTCCAGAGTGGCGCTCGAAGGTCGTTGGCGGCAAAGGCTGTGATGCCCTCTCCCACAGCGAAGATGAGCGCGTGAGCCTCATCGGTCAGCAGATAGCGCACGACTCCCCACGCGGTCCCCGCGCCAATTGGAATCGCATCGAGTTCTGCTCCGGTTTCGCTCGAAAGAAGTTGAATCTGCGCGCCGCCCGGCGCAAGCGTCAGAACACCGCGCTGCGTCACAATCGCCCCACCCATTTCCCATGGCATCAACTCGACCTGCACATCTCGAATCGGTACTGGATCGCGCCGAATCCACCGCACGCGTCCATCGATGGCATCAAGCGACGCAGATGTTCCAGCACCAGTCGATACGAAGACAGTTCCGCCGTCGACTGCGGGCGTCGTGTACGGCCTGGCGCCGGCGGATCGAATTCCCGGAGCGGCGCCAACGGGCGTCATCCACTTGATCGCGCCGTTCTCAAGATTGATTCCGATGACGGAAGAGACTGTTTCGAGTCGCGCCGTGACCTTGCGCCCCAGAAGTACGACGGTGTTGCCCGCAACTGTTGGAGCACCATAGAAAAACATCTCACGAAACTCTGAGTGCTCTGAAATCCGATCGGGCATGACCTCCCACAAACGCTTGCCCGTATGAATGTCGAGACAGACCAACCTGCCACCCCCGCTTCGCTCCGATCCCAACGCATGTCCAGAAAGTGCGAGCACTCGGTCGCCTGAAGCAACGACCACCTCGAGGTCTCCCGCGGACAAATCGCTTCGAGGGGCATTTGGAGCACCGAGCAGTTGATACCAACGCGGCAAGTGTGAGTACGCCTCATACGCCCGAAGCGCATACCCCTCGTTCACCAGCACGAGCGCTCCATCGATTGTCGGTATCGAGACGAGCAACCGCCCGTTCGTTGTCGCTCCCTCAGAACCTGCAGCAGAAATCAGTCCCTCATCGATCGATTGTGCGAGACGAGGCGCGAGAGCCTGCTCGAGCGGCTCACTCCACAGCAACACAGGCTGAAGCGGGATATCGCCAAACTGTGCTGGAAGCAGCGGATTTGCGATCGGAGACGATGCAGTGATCGGATTGCGAATCGTCGCTGCGAGGCGCACGCCGAGTTGCACCAGCGTGGGATCGCTCGCGCGGCTGAGTTCACTGACGATCGCCGATGCGGCAACGCCATCACCAACTCCCCACGCGGTGAGTGCCGTGAGGGTCGCACGCAGCGCGGGATCGATTTCTGCCCGATCTGGATGATCGGCCATCGAATCAAGAATTCTCCGCGCTTGAGTGAACTCTGCCGACTCGATTGCACGCTGAACTTGCCGAAGTGCAGCGCGCAATCCCGCAGATGTGAGTAGTCGCGTCTCGAGCAGCAGTTGATCATCGCCAGCTTCGGCGAGCCGTTCAGCTTCGCCTGCTTGCGCAGATCGAAAGCGCTCGAGCGCGCGCGGATGTGCGCGCAAGAATGCCTCGGCGCGCGCGCGGCCATCCACAAAGATGTCTGATTGTCCAGGCGCGCGCACCAGTTTGCGCCCGAATTCGTCGAGCACCCGACTGATCAGCCGCGCCGATTCTGCAGGATTGTTCGCCGCTTGCTCCTCGGCCTGTGAGAGAAGTTGCTGCGCTGTTGGAGAGTCATCGACCACGACGACCGCACTCTCTTGCGCGGCCGCGCGCGCATCGAACAACGTGTGCGCGGCGACCAGAACCGCGCCAACACCGCACAATCTGAGGATTCCCATCGCACAGCAATGCACAACCCCATCCTATGCCCCCCTTGGGTATAGATTGCACCGATGCGCCTTCGATCATGCATCATCTTGGCTGCGGCACTCGTGCTCGTTGGGTGCGTGACGGATCCAGAGATTCAGGTTCGCACGCTCGAGAAGGTTTCTGCCGGACCCGCAGCCGATGAGTACGCGCTGCATGTCGATCTGCGCAATCCAACGGATGCGCCGATGGTGCTTGATCGTTGGCAGTACACGGTCAGCACGAATGTTGGACGCTGGGAGTCAGAGTGGGTCGCGAGCCAGACGCTGCCTCCGCGATCATTGACCGAGCAGGTGTTGCCGGTTGTCATGCGGCATGCCGAGGGTCCCTCTGAAGTGACAACGGTAACGACATGGCATGTCACCGGAAACTTGCGCTTCCTGCTGCCTGGCCAGTTGGCTGAAACACTCTTTGATCTTGGCGTCAGTCGCCCCGACGCTGACTTTTCTGGCGCGGGTCTGTCGACTTCGCTCGGGGCGGAAGCGCCGGCAGTGAACTCGGGAACGAGGACTCCTTAACCGCATCGCTCTCGCCGCGACTGCGCGCGACTTGCGCGAGCGCATCATTCATGAGTCGCTGATGCACGCCAATTCGACGAGCGTCGTCGGGTGCGATTCCATCATCGCAAACCCGCTCGTACGACCCGTCAGACCTCAACTGCCACGATTGGCGAACATCTTGCAAGGAGTATTCGAGCGTCGTCCAGAGCACACGCCGATGCTCGAGCCGTTCGATCGGCGTTGCCGCTTCGACGCGGGTCTGCAGATTGCGGTACATCCAGTCGGCACTGCCGATATAGAACTCTCCCTCGAGCGGTTCTTCACGCCCTGCGCCGAAGTAGAAAATGCGGCTATGTTCGAGAAATCGTCCAATGACTGAGCGCACACGAATGTTTTGCGAGAGTCCCTCGACTCCAGGGCGAATGCAGCAGAATCCGCGCACGATGAGATCAATCTGAACTCCCGCCCTGCTCGCCCGATAGAGCGCATCCATGACGCCGCGGTCTTCGATCTGGTTCATCTTGGCGATGATCCGGCCTGGTCGCCCACTCATGTGAAACTTGGTCTCTGCCTCGATGAGTTCGATGAAGCGGCGTTTCATTCCAACAGGCGCGATCAGCAACTTGTTGAACTTCGTCTGCCGCGAGCGCCCCGTCATGTAATTGAAGAGACCCATGAGGTCTTCGGTGATGAGTGGGTCGCTCGTCAGCAGGCCGAAGTCTTCATAAATCCGCGCAGTCTTTGAGTTGTAGTTTCCTGTGCCGACATGCCCGTAGCAGCGAATCCCATCAGCCTCTTGGCGCACCACGAGCGCCGTCTTTGTGTGAGTCTTGAGTCCAATGACTCCGTAGGCAACGTGCACTCCCGCATTTTCGAGTTTGCGCGCCCACTCAATGTTGCGCGCCTCATCGAATCGCGCGCGCAACTCGACGAGCACTGCGACCTGCTTGCCGCTCTCTGCGGCGCGAATAAGACTCGCAATAAATGGACTGTCGCCCGAGGTTCGATAGAGCGACTGCTTGATGCAGAGAACCTTTGGATCTTCTGCGGCCGCCTTGATAAAGCGTTCGACGGTGAGGTCGAAACTTTGATATGGGTGATGCAACAGAATGTCACCCTTGCGAATCTGCGCGAAGATGTTTCCGTTCGCGTCGTCTGCCATCTCTGGCGGCGAGAGTGGAGTCCAGCGCGAATACTTCAAGGCTGGAAGGTCGATGTCGGCGAGTGACTCAAGCAATCCGTAGTCGGTGAGCCCCTGCGTTTCGTACATGTCCTCTGCGCCAATATCGAGTTCTTCCATCAAGAAGCGCAGGATGCGTGGGCTCGCCCCAGCCGCGACCTCGAGTCGCACGACACGCGCAAACTTTCGTTCTTTCAGTTTCTGTTCGACCGATTCGAGCAGGTCATCTGAGTCTTCACGTTCAGCTTCGATTTCTGCATCGCGTGTGACTCGAAACGGAAGCACCTGCAAGATTTCCATCCCAGGAAAGAGGTCGTCGAGGTTGTGTTCGATGATCTCCTGAACTGAGATAAAACGGCCGCCGCTGCGGAAGGCGTAGAGTCGACTTGGCACCTCTGGAACCTTGACGCGTGCGAACATCGTGTCGGGTTCGCCTGGTCGGCGAACGACCAGACCGAGCGAGACGCTCATGTTTGAGATAAATGGAAAGCGATGACCAGGATCGACCGCGAGCGGAGTCAGAATTGGAAACACATTGCGGCGAAACCACGATTCAGCCTCTGCGCGTTCGGCCTCTGAAAGATCCGACCATTCGAGCAAGTGCACGCCAGCTTGCGCGAGTTCTGGAAGAAGTTCATCGTGAAGAATGCTCGCCTGCTGTGCATCGAGATCGAGAACACGCGTTCGCACCTTGTGTAGAACTTGCGCGGGCGTGAGTGCTTCGAAGCCTGACACGCCACTCCCGCTCTCGATCGCCTGCCGCAACGCACCCACGCGTTTCATATAAAACTCATCGAGGTTGCGCGAGTAGATCGACATGAACCGCACCCGCTCGAGCAGCGGCGTCCCCTCATCACTGCACATCGCCAACACGCGCGCGTTGAACTCGAGCCACGAGTGGTCACGGTTGAAGAAGCGATTTGGATCTGCGAGTGCATCGCTCGAAGGTCCATCCGCGGCCGGGTCGAAGTTGATTGGCATGAATGGCATCAGATTTCTTGAACCACTTCTGAAGGTACATAACGCGCCGCACAACCCGGCGCCTCGGTCACCCGAACTGACAGAATCTTCACCCGCGAAGGAATTCGGAGGGTCATTTCTTGGGCAATGTGCTGCGCAACCGCCTCTGCGGTCGGATTGCGTGCATCAAACGGGGGCGTCTCATTGAGATTTCGATTGGCGAATGGTCGCAAGACACCATCGAGGGCTCGTTCGAGTTCATGAAAGTCGCACGCCATCCCCTCGCTGTCGAGATCGGCAGCGCGAACAACCAGATCGACCTGCCAGTCGTGACCGTGCAACGGTTCCTGCACGCCGTGAATCTTGACCGAGTGCGCCGCTGAAAAGGTGCGACGCACCTCAAGTTCGAACATGAACCGAGTATAGCCCTCGGTTGCTCGCAACCGCACTGCACAGGTGCGTGCGAGAGGCACAGACGCTAGAGTCGTTGCCGTGCAAGATGCTCCATTGATGCTTTCTGTTTCTGGTGCGCGTGGACTCGTCGGTCAGACGATGACTGCCGACGTCGCTCGCAATTTTGCAGGCGCATTCGCTGCGCATCTGCGCAGCCGCCTCGCTCCTGCAACTCGACACACGCTCGTGATCGGGCGCGATGGACGCGGTTCAGGAGCAGAACTCGCGCAGGCAGTGCGCGCTGGCGCGTGCGCCAATGGATTCGATGTGGTCGACCTCGGAATCGTTGCGACTCCAACGGTTGGACTCATGATCGAACACATTGGCGCAGTCGGCGGAATCGTGATCACGGCGAGTCACAATCCGATCGAATGGAATGGGATGAAGACCCTGAACGCCGATGGACTCGCCCTGCCGATCGCAGATGCCAATGATGTCATCGCGCGTTTTCGTTCGGGCAAGTGCGAGACGAGTGATCATGTCGGCACAGCAACCGATCGACGCGACGGAAATCACGTGCACGTGCAGCGCGTGCTCGCGAACGTCGATTGTGCCGCGATCCGCGCGAAACATTTTCGCGTCGCGCTCGATAGTGTGAATGGAGGCGGTTCGGTCGCTGGTGCGATGCTGCTCGAAGCGCTCGGGTGCGAACTTGTGCACCTCAACGCAGCAAACACCGGGACATTCGCGCACACACCCGAGCCGCTCGAAGTGAACTTGGGTCAATTGATGCGCGCGGTCAGCGAAGATGAATCGATTGCGGTCGGATTCGCACAAGACCCCGATGCCGATCGGCTCGCGCTGGTCGATGAGCGAGGTCGATTCATCGGCGAGGAGTACACACTCGCCCTCTGCGCCCTGCGGCTCTTGCAGCGTCACGGCCATGGCATCCTGGCAACGAACCTTTCGACCTCGCGCATGATCGACACGATCGCTGCCCAATTCGCTGGATCGCGCGTCGTGCGCACTGCGGTGGGAGAAGCCAACGTGGTCGCTGGACTCAAACCAGTTGATGGGATCGGTGGCGGCGAGGGAAACGGTGGATTCATCTGGCCGCGCATCTGCTGGGTGCGAGATTCGCTCTCTGCAATGGCGCTCGTGTTGGAGTTTCTCGCACATGATGGACGCCCGATCAGCGAGATTGCTGCAGGAATTCACCGATTTGCGATGGTCAAGCAGAAGATGAATCTCGATGCGATCGGCGGAAGCGCCGCCGTGCCCGTCGCGCTCGCAAAGGTGCGCGCGTTCTTCGCCGCAAATCCACAGGCGCGCATCGACGAGACTGACGGAATTCGTGTCGACCTCGCATCTGGCTGGGTGCACCTGCGCGCATCCAATACTGAACCGATCATCCGCGTGATCGCCGAAGCTGCCGACACGGACGCAGCGAATGAGCTCTGCGCACTCTGCCGAAGCGCCGCAGGAATTCCAGACTCCGCCCACTGATGTGCGGCTCTGTTTCAGGCGGCAGTTCGTAGACTGCGCCAATGCTCACATTCGCTGGCGCCTACACCGCAATCGTTACTCCCTTCTCGAATGATGGATGCACGGTCGCGCTCGACCGCCTCGCTGAGCAGGTGCAGTTTCAAGCGGAAGGCGGAGTGCGCGGGATCGTCCCATGCGGAACAACGGGCGAAGCTCCGACTCTCGAAGAGCGTGAGCACGCTGCAGTCATTGAGTGCGCGGTGCAGGTCGGCCGTCCGCTGGGACTGCAGATCATCGCCGGCTCTGGGAGCAACTCGACCGCGCACGCGATCCACTTGCATCGGTTGGCCGCATCACTCGGTGCGCACGCCGCACTGCAAGTTGCCCCCTACTACAACAAGCCTTCGCAAGAGGGTCTCTATCAACACTTCATGGCGGTGGCTGAGAGCGCCGACCTTCCTATTGTGCTTTACAACATTCCAGGTCGCAGTGCAGTCACGATTACGCCAGAAACAATCGAGCGACTTGCCAAACACCCAAACATCGTGGCGGTCAAGGAAGCCACAGGATCGATGGACTCCGCAAGCGAGATTCGCAAGCGCTGTTCGATCGCGATTCTCTCTGGCGATGATTCGCTCACCGCGAGTTTCGCCGCGGTCGGTGCCGTGGGAGTCGTGAGCGTTGTTTCAAACATTGTGCCTGACCGTGTCGCACAACTCTGCCGCAACATCGCCAACAATGACTTCCTCGCGCTGCGGCAATCACATGACAGCATCTTTTCACTCGCGCGCGGACTCTTGAGCCTCGATGTCAATCCTGTGCCCGTGAAGTGCGCGATGGAATTGCTCGGCCGCGACAGTGGAAGCGTGCGACTTCCACTCGTGCGCGCAAGCGACTCGATTCGCCCAACGATCTCGGCGCTTCTTCGTGAAGCGAAGGTGGCGGCGCTCGCGGCCCACGCGAGTCGTTGATGGCAGCCACTGATCCGACGAGCGCGAGCGCGCGGCACCTTGTCACCGCCCCTGAACTGCCTTTCAAGATTGCGGTGTTGGTCTATCTCTACGACCAAGAAGATCGGCTCTTGATGTTGCACCGCGCGAAGCCGCCCAATCCTTCGATGTATTCGCCCATCGGCGGAAAGATCGAGTTTCACTTGGGTGAATCGCCACACGAGTGTGCGCTGCGCGAGATTTCAGAAGAGGCAGGGCTCACTCTCGATTACAACGACATTCGCTTGATGGGCGTCGTTTCGGAGCGCGCCTACCAGGGGCAACACCACTGGATGATTTTTCTCTTCGAGTCGGTCAAACCTATCGATGCGACACAGGTGACGCGGATGCAGTTCGACGAAGGCCGCCTTGAATGGATTGCAATCGATCGCATCGCGCATCTCGAACTTCCGGAGACTGATCGCCGAGTGATGTGGCCAAATGCGCAGAAGCACCGCGGTGGATTCTTCATGGTGCAAATCGACTGCACGAAGACTCCGTTTGATTTTCGCCTTGTCGAAAGTGCCCCCGCCCTCACTTCGTAACGCAGCACGACTTCATTTCGGCGACCGCCGATCGAAGCCCCACAAAAATCGCCCGACTCACGATCGCGTGACCGATGTGCAACTCGTGCACTCCTTCGAGAGTTGCGACCGGCGCGACATTTTCATAGTGCAGTGCGTGCCCCGCATTGAAACGCATTCCCGCCGCACGCACCTGATGCCCTGCCTGTGCGATCTTGGCGAGCTCGGCGGTCGCGCGCACGCCGAGCCCTGTCTCAGCATGAAATGCGTGCGCGTAGGGACCCGTGTGAATCTCACAGATGGCGACTCCTAATCGCGCGGCTGCTGCGATCTGGCGCTCGTCTGCATCGATGAAGAGGCTCGTCTCAATCTCACACGCACGCAACTGCGCGACGGCTCGTGCAAGTGAATCAAAGAGTGCCACGACATCGAGCCCACCTTCGGTCGTGATCTCGCGGCGGCCCTCGGGAACGATCATCGCACTCTGCGGGCGAATGCGAAGCGCGATGGCGACCATCTCCTGCGTCGCGGCCATCTCGAAGTGCAGCGGAAGTTGGATTCCATCACGCACGCGCTCAAGATCACCATCTTGCACGTGCCGTCGATCTTCGCGCAAGTGCATCGTGATGCCATCCGCTCCCCCCAATTGCGCCTGTTGCGCGGCGGCGACGAGATCGGGCTCCCACGTGCGACGCGCTTGTCGCACAGTCGCGACATGATCGATGTTCACGCTCAGTTTTGGCACGGGGCTATGCTAGAGAGGTGGCAACATTCGCGACCAAACTCTCAGAACTGCAAGATGCCCTTTACGCGCAAGGCGACCGGGTGATGGAGATGGTCTCGTTGGCGATCGAAGCGTATTTCGATCACGACGAGGAGAAGGCACTGCGTGTTGTGCACCTCGATGATGAGATCGACCGAGTCGATGTTGCAATTGAGAGAGCATCGATTCCCCTGCTCACGATGGGACAGTCCGACGAACACGCGATTCGACAGGTGCTCACGATCGTGAAGGTCAACAACGAACTTGAGCGGATCGCCGATTGCGGCGTGAACATCGCAGAGCAAATCGCTGGGCACCAGCGCTTGGGCGATCCGATGCCTCCAACATTTCGCGTGATGGCGAACAGCGTGTTGGGAATGCTGCGCGACTCGAACCGCGCGCTCGCAACATCGAACGCAGATCTCGCTCGGCAGGTGCTGCTTTTCGATGACACGGTTGATCGCTTTCGAAGCGAACTGATTCTGCAAGCGCAAGAACAGGTCGCGCTTGGGGCGAGCAGCGTGCGTTTTGCCTTCCGCGTGGCTGGGGCGACTCGAAATCTCGAGCGAATTGCAGACCACTCGACCAACATTTGTGAACAGACCATCTATTTACTGAGTGGCAAGATCGTGCGGCACCGCCCTGAGGGATGGTCCGCTCCCGCCGCCCCCGAAGCAGAGTGAACACGATCGTGACTCGCCAACTTGAACAAGTGCGCCATCGCCTTGCGGGCTTCAAACAAGAGCACGTGCTCGCCTTTTACGATCACCTGACGACGAGCGCGCAAGCGGCGCTGCTCGAGCAATGCGCGGCCCTGCCACTCGAAATGATCGCGCATGAGGTTGAGAGTTGGCGCCACGACAAGTCAGCAGCGCACAACACGCACGCAGAGATTGAACCGGCGCACGTCGTCACGGCGCACTCCGTCGATGGCGCGAAGTACCGTGCGATCGGCGAGCAGCTCATTCGCGCAGGTCGCGTCGCATGCTTCACCGTTGCGGGCGGCCAGGGCACGCGCTTGGGATGGAACGCCCCCAAGGGCACATTCGCCGCAACCCCAATCCTGCATAAGAGTTTGTTCGAGGTCTTCGCCGAGTCGATTCGCGCGGCACGCACGCGGTGGGAGTGCGCGATCCCGTGGTATGTGATGACGAGTCCGCAGAATCATGCGGCAACTCTCGCATACTTTCAAAATCACAATTGGTTCGGCCTCGGCGAGCGAACAGTGCGGCTCTTTGAGCAAGGCACACTGCCCTCTCTCACCCCTGAGGGGAAGATTTTGCTCGGCGCGCGCGATGCCATTGCACTCAATCCCGATGGTCACGGAGGTGCCATCCGCGCACTGAGCGCGACCGGCGCGCTCGAAGAGATGAAACGCGACGGGATTGACACTCTCTCGTATTTTCAAATCGACAATCCTCTTGCAAAGGCGATCGATCCGCTCTTTCTGGGATTGCACACAGCCCATCCAGAGAGTTCGGGCGAAGTGTCGAGCAAAGTCGTCGCGAAGCGCGATTCACACGAGAAGGTCGGAGTGTTTTGTCGTCGCGAGAATCGTTCGCTCGTGATGGAGTACAGCGACCTTCCAGCGCATCTCGCGCAGGCAGTCGGTGTCGATGGATCGCTCGTGCACTTTGCTGGCTCAATTGCAATTCATGTCTTTTCGCGGGCATTCTTAGAGCAACTCGCGCGTGCGGGCCACGAACTTCCGCTGCACCGCGCAGTGAAGAAGGTGCCCTTCGTCGATCTTGTGACGGGCGAACTCACCGAACCATCGAAGGCGAACGCAATCAAGTTGGAGTCGTTCATCTTTGACGCGGTGCCTCTCGCAGAGCGTTCGCTCATCTTTGAAACTGCGCGCGAAGATGAGTTCGCCCCGATCAAGAACGCAGACGGCGAAGATTCGCCAGCAACGAGCGCGCGAGCGCAATCAAATCGCGCCGCGCGTTGGCTCGAGCAGTGTGGCGTCACGATCGATCGCGACACGCGCGATGGCGGATACGACGCAACGATTGAACTCTCTCCTCTGACTGCACTCGATGCAGAACAACTCGGGCTCTGCCCCAACTTGCCAAAGCGCATCGCCGCGGGGGCGAGAATCGCGCTCTAACAGACTGGTGGGATAGCCAGCGTTTGCGCGGCGCGCTTCACACAGTGTGTTCGAGGCACGCTCAATCCAGCGTGAGCGCGGCGGAATGCTTCACTCGGCTCGGGAACTCGCGCGAGCGAAGATTCCGCCGCGTCAACGCAAGCGAACAACCTCCGCAGGACGACGGCCCTGGCGAGTTTGCAAGCCGAGCCGGAGTCTTCGTAGGCGAGGCGCAGCATGTTTGAGTCCAGGGTCGTTGTCCTGCGGAGGTCACCCGTTTGGTGCGAATCGAGAACTCGTATCGCTATCTGTGTAGATCACCGAAACCTCCAAGGCCTGCTGACAATCTCAACGGCGCATTCAGCCTGCTACGACTGTGGCCACGATTCGTCAGACACATCCAGAATGGTGAAGGCTGGGCGCGGCAGTCCAGTCCAGCGGTCGATCTGTGGACGAACGAGCAAATGCACGGTCATGCCGACGCCTATGCGCGCAGCCTGCGCCGCTTGCCGCCACCATGTGCAGCGCACCTCTTGGCGCGTGCTGTTGGGTCCCGTGAGCCGAACATGAAAACTGAGATGGTCCTTCTCTGCTCCGAAGGCGCGCCCCTTCTGCGTCACAACTGCCGCGCGCACGAGCAGGATCGGCGCCGGGAATCCTTGTCCAAATGGGCCGAGTGTTGCGAGTGATTCAAACGAATGCACCGAGAGGTGGTCGCCAGAGAGATACACATCAGCCGCGAGCGACAGGGCCTCACTGCTCGGGCGGTTTGCCGTCGCATGCGTCGAAAGTCCCTCACGAAGCGCCTCAATCTGGCCGACCCGAACTTGGATTCCAGCAGCAGCAGCGTGCCCACCATACCGCTCCAAAATGTGTTTGCATGCGTGCAATCCATCGAGCACCGAATAGCCCGCAACGCTGCGCGCTGAGCCGTATGCAAACTCGCCGTCGCTCTCGAGCAACACGACTGGCACGTTGAGCGTGTCGCTGAGTCGCGCACAAGCGATCCCGACGATTCCGCGCTGCCATGTGGGGTCTGCCAGGACGCACGCGCCGCGCGTTGTGCCCATCCCCTCTTCGATGCGTGTCGACGCAGAGTCGACGATGAGTCGCTCCTTCTTCTTGCGATCGAGATTGAGTTCTGCGAATTGTCTCGCCAGTTTGCCAGCCTCTTTGGACTGGTCGCCGCCGCGCAATCCAAGCAGTCTCACTGCATCGAGCGGATCACCAAGCCGTCCGCATGCATTGATGATCGGCCCGATTCCAAATGAGATGCGCTCCTCATCGACGAAGTCATTTGGACCGATTCCAGCCGCCCGCGCGAGCGCCCGCAGTCCGGGCAGTCCGCTCATCGCGATGCGCTCACTGCCGATTCGCACGATTGCTCGATTTTCGCGCCCAGCCTCACCACTGAGCGCAACAACATCAGTGATCGTCGCGCACGCCGCGAGCGCGAGCGTCTCAACAAGAAGTTCTTGAAACGTCGCCGAGACTTTTTCGCTCTCACACCACGCGACCGCGAATGCCCATGCGACCTTCCACGCCACCGCGGCGCCGCAGAGCGCGCTTTGATTGCGGCCGAGTGCCGGATGCGCGATCGCTGCCGCTTCTGGAAGGCGTCCATCTGGCAGGACCGCGTGATGATCAGTGATGAGCAGCTCAAGTCCGAGTCGGCTGGCCTCGAGCGCCTGTTCGATCGCTGTGATTCCACAGTCGACGGTGACAACCACCTGCACACCGAGCGCTGCCAATTGACCGAGTGCCTTGTTCGAGAGACCGTACGGGTCCTTCGCCCGCTGAGGGATGTAAACCCTCGGCGGATTGCCGTCGTTCGCTGCCCGAATGAAGTGCAACAGGATCGCACTCGCACACATGCCATCCGCGTCGTAGTCACCGAAGATCGCGATTTGTTTTCCTTCGCGCACGGCACGCACGAGGCGCACCGCGACCTCCTGCGCGCCGGGCAACTCGCCGGGCTGTTGCAAGTCTGCCCATGCCGGCGCGAGGAATCGTTTGAGGTCGGCCGGCGCGATCCCTCGCGCAGCAGCGATGCGTTCGACGAGTGATCCCGCCTCTTCGCCCACCGGAGGAATCCATGTTTTTGTCCAACCTCGCACGCGACGAGCGTACGCCGTGCATGAAGCGAGCGGGCGGGCAAAATGACTTGTTAGTATTTGAACTCGTCCCAACCATTTCTTGGAGCCACCTCAATGCCAGATCGTTACAAAAGTGTTCTGCTCTTCGGCGCTCCAGGCGCAGGCAAAGGCACGCAAGGAAAGATTCTCGGTCGCATTCCAGGATTCTTTCACCTTGCCTGCGGCGATGTCTTTCGATCGCTCGACATGACGAGCGATCTCGGCAAGGAGTTTCTCAATTACTCGTCGCGCGGCGAATTGGTTCCCGACGAACTCACAATTCAGATGTGGAAGCAAAACATGCACGCGCAGACCGTGCTGAGCCTCTTCAAGCCAAAGCAGGACCTTCTCGTACTCGATGGCATTCCACGCAATCTCGGGCAGGCGAAGGCGCTCGAGAAGTCGCTCGATGTGCTGCGAGTGATTCACCTTCGCTGCACCGATGAGAATGCGATGATGTTGCGCATGCGGCGGCGCGCGCTGAAAGAGAACCGAATCGACGATGCCGATGAGCGAGTCATCCGAAATCGCTTCGAGGTCTATCACGCCGAGACTTTGCCAGTGCTCAACTTCTATCCCAAGGCGATTGTTGCAGACATCGATGCGATGGGATCACCCGCACAGGTGTTTCAGCGCGTGCTCGAGGTCGTTGTGCCAGTGCAAGAAGCGCACTTCAATCGTCCAGCGGCCGCGGCTCAATAGCAGCATCTTTGGGCGACCGCGGCTTCTTCACATGGATGGGCACCGGCAGCGGAGCGATGACTCGCTTCGTCGCTGGGGCAAATCGTGTTTCTGCTTCGCGCAATGCAAGCAGCCGGCGCTCAAGCACAACACTGCGGACGGGCGATGCAAGGCGATCCTCAAACTTGTCGAGATCGACTGCCGTGGTCAAGGCGACTTCGAATTCCATGCGATCTTCTACGAACCCACCCGCAGGATCGATCTTGGGCTTGCCGCGATCATCGCGCTGCTGACGCGCGACTGAGAGGCGCACGCTCTCACCAGGCAACTTCGACTGAATGATCTCGACGAGATCGCTCGATGTTGCCAAGGGCTGACCATCGATGCGCTCGATTCGATCGCCGATCTTGAGCACGCGTTCAGCGGGCATTCCCGGAAGCAACAGCAACACTTCGACTCCAGGATTTCGCACATCTCCGCTCGGCTGCATGCGCAAGCCGAGGGCGCCGCGTGGGAGCGCGAGCACCTTTTCCTGCGCGATGGTGAGCAACCGCTCACGCTGTTCAACACTCAATTCTGCCTTCGAAAGGATGGCGAATATGACCTCTGCGGTCACGCTCTTCGCACGGAGTTTCGCGCTTGCCGCTTCGCGCCGCGCAAACTCTCTCGAATCAAGTTCGGCGACTGCGCTGAGATCTTGCGCCGAGAGCCGCACCGCTGCGACCGTCTGCGCATCCCAGAGTCGAACCACTTCAGGAGCGGGGGTGATTGGTGTTTGCAGCAGATTGCCCCCCCACTGTTGTGGCGGTTGCGGCTGAACTGCAACTGGCGCGAGGCGATTGGCGAGCGGCGCCACCGGCTTCGTTGGCTTTGGCTTGACCTCTTGCGCGCTCACCGTGCCCGACACTGCGAGTATCGACACCAACGCGATGCGCGCCAGCGCGTTGGTGGTTGCACAATTCATCGCTTGTTCGTGCATGACTCACAAAGCGTAGCGATGCGTTGGCGCTCAGACCAGATCCACGCAGTTTTCTGTGCGAGAAATCGAAGGATCTCAACACCCGGACGCCCGTCAAATCGCCCCGTCAACGCAATCCGCGGCACACACTCGGCGATCGCTGCCTGCACCATGAGCGGCGCAACAACTTCGCGCTCATGCACATCGAGATAAAACTGGCGAGGCCAACCGTAGCCATCAAGAAACGCCTCAACACAGGTCAGATTGAGGGTTGGATTCCACTGCGCAACGGGCTTGATGCCAACGCTGTGCATCCCAAACTGCAGCGCGCCGTTGGCGAGATCAATCACCGTGCGATCGCACCGCACTCCGTCAAAGTCAAGAAGCGCGATGGGTGCGCCACTGACATAGAGCAGATTGCCTGGGTGAAAATCTGCGTGGATCACGCCGAAGTTTGGCGACTGCGCGCTCGCTTCAAACGCGGCATCGACCTGTTCAGCAGCGGTTTCGTATCGCGCTCGCAATTCCTCTGCAAGCGCTGCGATTTCATCGGGTGCCGCCTGCGCATCGACGGTGCGCACTCCCTCATCGAGCCGTGACCACGAGGCATCGACCGACTTACTTCGGTGATATCCACCAGGTGGTGGCGGCGTCGCTGTTGCAGTCCATCCCTTGAGGGTTCGGTGCATCCGCGAGAGAAACAACCCACTCTCGCGCGCCTCGCCAATCGAGCGGCGAAAGCGCTCGCCCCTGAGAAACTCGAAGAGTTCGTAGAGAAATCCATCGCGCACGACCCAACTCGCTCCAACGCGTGTCTTCATGCAACGGGCGATTGGAAAGTGCTTCGACTGAAGTTGTGCTTGCACTGCATGACTGAATTCAGCGCGGCGAAGATCTTCAACGCCTGCGTTGCGGCGCTTGAGCAAGCACTGCTCTCCCGACTCACTCTCGATCACCGCTTTTGGAAAGCGGTGCGATCCGCGATTGAAGGCATGCGCCTTCACCACCCGCCCCATCGCAAATTCCTGCATCACCCCCCTGATTTCTTCAGCTGTCAGCAGAGTGCGCGCGACGACGTGGCCGCTATTGGGCATTCTGCGACTGCTCCTTGATGCGGTCGATCGCCGTCTTGATCTCGACGACTTGGCGACTGATTTCGACATCGCCCGACTTGCTCGCAATCGTGTTCGCCTCGCGCAAGAGTTCTTGTGCGACGAAGTCCATCGTGCGGCCAATCGGTTCGGACAGTTTGGGATCGAGCAACGACTCGTATTGATCGAGATGTCCACCGAGTCGCACAAGTTCTTCTGCGATGTCGCTGCGCTCAGCGAAGAGCGCAACTTCACGAAGCAGGTCGGCTGGCTCGACCGACTTGCCGATCTCGCTCAGCATCGCATCGACTCGTGCACGCAGGCGCACCTGATAGGAGGCTGCCACGGCAGGAACACGCTGCGCGATCGAGTCCATGCGCGTGCGAATGATCCGTCCGAATTCGACGAGATGCACACCCAGGGCTTCTCCTTCGCGCGTGCGCATCACGATGACCTTTGCACACGCCTCATCGAGCAACTTCGCCGCAACCGGACGCAGGTGCTCGAGAAAGAGTGCTCCGCCGTCTTCGACGATCACCCCAGGCAGCATGAGCAACTGCCCACGCTCGATCCGCGATGCTTCTTCCGCACCGAGCGCCGCAGTGAGTTGCACGAGGTAGTCGTTGAGACGATCTGCGTTGATTCGTGCTGAAATGCGCGCCGCAGCGTTCGAGATGCGCAGAGTCACGATCACGCTTCCGCGCACGAGCAGTCGCGCAGTCTGCGCTTCGAGATCTGCTTCGAGGGCTGTGAAATCTTCTGGAATGCGAAGCGTGCATTTGAAGTGTCGGTTGTTGACCGAACGAACTTCAACCGCAACGAGCGCTCCATCGAGCTCGGCTTGCGCGACTCCGAAGCCGGTCATCGACCGGATCATGGCGCGTTATGGATTCCCGCTTGCTGGAGGAGTCGGCGCTGGCGCAGGCGCGGGAGCCGTCGCTGCTGGCGCAGTCAACGATTGATCGCTTGCAGCAACACCAGTCGCTGGCGCAATTGGCGCGGCTGCCTCTGCTGGCGCCACTGGCGTGAGAGTCGTCCCCTCGGGTGCTGGATCTGCCGGCAAGAGTCCTGGCTCGATCACCTCAACCTCGGTCGCAGTTCCAGGGTTCGCGTTCTGGTTGTCAATGACATTGAGCCCGATCGCGACCAAGAGATAGAACGCGAACGATCCCATCGTGATGTAAGTCAGCACATCTCCAGTGCGACCTCCGAATGCTGTATCCGATCCTCCACCCGATGCGCCACCGAATGCCTGCGCGAGTCCGCCGCCTTGCGGGCGTTGCACGAGAATGACGAGCACCAAGACAACGCTCGAGAGGATGAAGAGAAAAGTGAGAATCGTGAACCAAGTACTCATCGTTCGTGTTCCAGTTCGCCGAATCAGTCGGCTGCAATTCCGGTCGCCGCCGCAGATCGGATGGAGAGGAAGTCGCCCGCCTTGAGAGACGCGCCGCCAACCAATCCGCCGTCTACTCCTGGCTCAGCGAAGATCGTCTTCGCGTTGCCCGGCACGAGCGATCCGCCATACACAATGCGGACGCCAGAGGCGAGTTCCGAATCATAGCGAGAAGTCAAAAACGATCGGATCTCTCGGTGCGCGTCGCGCGCATCGCCGGCCGTTGCGGCAACGCCAGTGCCGATCGCCCAGACAGGCTCATAGGCGATGACGATTTCTCGCACAGAATCAGCCGATAATCGATGAAGTGCACTTTCGAGTTGCTGCGCGACCACCGTATGGGCGTGCCCCGCCTCGCGCTGCGCAAGGGTCTCTCCAACGCAGAGCACCACAGACAATCCACTCTCGAGCGCCATTGCGAGTTTGTCTGCGACGAGCGCGTCAGACTCTCCGAGTCGATGACGCCGCTCTGAGTGTCCCACGAGCACCCACCGCACGCCAAGATCCAACAGCATTTCAGCGCTGACCTCTCCAGTGCGCGCGCCGTTCGCCTCGCTCGAGAGATCTTGCGCACCGAGGGCGATTGTGCTCGCACTCAGGATGCCGCCGACTGACTGCAAATATGGAAACGGAGGAAAGACCACGACATCGGCTTCGCCAGCGTCGCTGCTCGACCCTGCGACAAGGGCGTGCGCGAGCGCTGCCCCCGATGCGAGGTCTGTGTTCATCTTCCAGTTTCCGCCAATGAATGGTCGTCGGCTCATTGCGCGGCGATGCTACGGACATCGCAGCCACGCGCCACGAGTGCGTAGACTTCGCACCCCATGCGCGCCGCCGAAATTCGCACTGCATTCATCGAGTTCTTTCGCCAGAAAGCTGGCCACACATTCGCTGCGGGCGGTCCAGTCGTGCCCTTCGATGATCCGACGCTGCTCTTCACCAACGCGGGCATGAACCAATTCAAGGATGTCTTCTTGGGACGGGGTTCGCGCCCCTACACGCGCGCCGTGAATTCACAGAAGTGCATTCGCGCCGGTGGAAAACACAATGACCTCGAGGACGTGGGAAAAGATGTCTATCACCACACGTTCTTCGAGATGCTCGGCAATTGGTCCTTCGGCGACTACTTCAAAGAAGAATCGATCACCTGGGGATGGGAACTGCTCACGAAGGTCTACGGACTTGATCCTGAGCGGCTCTACGCGACCTATTTCGGCGGAGATCCGAAGTCGGGGCTCGAACCCGATGAAGAGGCGCGTGCACTTTGGATGCGCTTTCTGCCCGCGAATCGTGTGATTCCAGGATCGATGAAAGACAACTTCTGGGAGATGGGCGAGACTGGCCCGTGTGGCCCCTGCTCTGAAATTCACTTCGACCGAATTGGATCGCGCGACGCAGCATCGCGTGTGAATTCGGGTGATCCAGACGTTCTCGAGATTTGGAATCACGTCTTCATTCAGTTCAACCGAGAAGCCGACGGCTCGCTCAAACAACTTCCCGCACGACATGTTGACACTGGAATGGGACTCGAGCGACTCGTCAGCGTGATTCAAGGCAAGCGATCGAATTACGACACTGATCTTTGGTCGCCGATCTTCGAGGCAATTCGTGCGGCCACAGGGGCGCGTCCCTATGGCGGCAAACTCGATGATCACATCGATATCGCGTATCGCATCATTGCTGATCATGTGCGCTGCCTGACTGCTGCGGCGTGCGATGGAGCGGGCCCTGGCAGTGACGGGCGCAACTATGTGCTTCGACGCATCCTGAGGCGCGCCGCTCGGCATGGGCGGCAGACCTTCGGAATCGAACGCCCCTTCGTCTACGAACTCGTTCCTGCGGTCGTCGAGACACTCGGCGGCGCCTTTCCCGAGATTGCGGCTGGCGGAAAGCGTGCGGCTGAAATCATCAAGACAGAAGAAGAGCTCTTCGGCCGCACCCTCGGGCGCGGCATCGCCCTCTTCGACGAATCGGCCGCGCGCGGCTCGAAACTCAATCCCCCACACATCTGCGCCGAAGATGCCTTTCGATTGCACGACACGTGGGGTTTTCCGATCGACCTCACACAAGTGATGGCGAGCGAGCGAGGCATGACTGTCGACGTTGCCGGATACGAATCACTCATGGAGCGCGCGCGCATCACGAGCCGCGGAAATGCAAGTGATGCCGCATCGATTGAACTCACGCCTGATGCTCTGGCGAAACTCGCTGCATTGCATGTTCATGCAACGGATGACTCACACCGGGATGCAGGTCGACCAATGCGTGCACACGTTCGAGCGATCTGGGATGGCACGAGTTTTCACCCGACGGCGTCTCCTGGATCCACCGTCGCGGTCGTGCTTGATCGCACCTGCTTTTATGCAGAATCTGGCGGCCAAGAGGCTGACCACGGAGACATTCGCACGGGTCACAGCGATGGCGGCGGATCACTCGGTGATGGACACGCACTCGGATCGCACGGCGTCTTTTCTGTGCAAGACGTGCAACGATGCGGCGACTACATCTTGCACATCGGACAGGTGCACTCGGGCATCATTCGTGTCGACGATCACGCAGAGATTGCACTGCGCCACGAGCGACGCGAGGCGATTCGCGCCAATCACACAGCAACCCATCTCTTGAACCTCGCACTGCGCGAAGTCGTCGGTGAAGATGTTCAGCAGCGTGGATCACTCGTCGCAGCAGATCGATTGCGCTTTGACTATGCGGGCACGGCCGCGCTTTCAGCCACGGATGCCGCGCGCATCGAATCACGGGTCAACGAAGCGATCGCGAGCGACCTTTGCGTCTCGATCGAAGTGGTTGACCTTGCAAGCGCGCGTGCCGTCAACGGCGTGCGCGCAGTCTTTGGCGAGCGCTATCCAGACCCGGTTCGCGTCGTGAGCATCGGCGCCCCCGTTTCATCGCTTCTTGCAGCGCCGACCGATGCACGTTGGCGCACACTCTCAGTCGAGTTCTGCGGTGGGACGCACTTGCAATCCACGGCAGGGGCTGGCGCATTTGTGCTGCTTTCTGAAAGTGCGTCGGCAGCTGGCATTCGCCGCTGCTTTGGACTCACCGGCGATGCTGCGATGGCGGCGACGGCGAGCGCGAAGGAACTCGACGCGCGCATCGACCGTGCCGCAGCGGTCGTGGGAGAGGCGCTTCTGAGCGAGGTCACAGAGATTGCCCGGCTTGAGTCGACACTCGCGCTGGGCATCGTCGCGCGTACGAGGCTCACGCCCAAGATTGATGCACTGCGTGAACGTGCGAAAGAGGTTCGCCGTCAACAAGAGGGAGTGACGCGCGATGGGGCACTTGTCCAAGTGCGAGCGCTCATCGCGCAGCACGCATCGACTGACGCCACAAAGCCGCTCGTCGCGATCGTGAACGGAGCAGATGCAACTGCGCTGATGGCTGCGATTGACTGCGCGCGTTCGCAACTCGCCGAGACGCCAATCTTGTTCTTGAGTCCGGATGCAGAAAGCGGCAAGGTTGCGATTGCGGCGACCTGTCCGAAGTCTGCGATTGCTCGTGGAATCAAGGCCGGTGATTGGGTGAAAGTCACAGCTCAGGCGTGCGGCGGCTCGGGAGGCGGCAAGCCCGACACTGCACAAGCGGGCGGCAAGGACCCATCCAGGATTGAAGAAGCGCTCGCCGCGGCGAACGCATTTGCAAATCGCTAGCACCCGTTACGCTTGCGCGCATGAGCGAGGCAATCACGAGCGGCTTGCAAGAGAACCGGATCTTCGAGCCGAGCGCACACTTTCTCAAGAACATCGGTGAACTCGCGGTGCCCAACATGCAAACGTACGCGCGCATGTACCGCCAGTCGATCGACGATCCCGCGCTGTTCTGGGGTGAGATCGCACGCACCTTTCACTGGTATCGCCCCTTTTCAACCGTGGTGGACTGGACCTTGCCCGACGCAAAGTGGTTCGTAGAAGGCACAACGAATGTTTGCGCGAACTGCGTCGATCGACAAGTGGACGCTGGCCACGGTGATGATGTTGCGATCATCTGGGAGGGCGAACCGTGTTCGCCCCATCCCGAGATTCGCAAGCTCACCTATCGCGATCTGCTCGTTGAAGTCACACGCACTGCGAATGCTCTCAAGTCGATGGGTGTTCGACGCGGCGATGTCGTCACGATCTACATGGGCATGGTGCCCGAACTCACAATCGCGATGCTCGCATGCGCGCGCATCGGCGCCCCCCACTCTGTGATCTTCGGCGGATTCGCGTCCAACGCGATCGTCGACCGGGTGCACGACAGCAAGAGCAAAGTCATCATCACATGTGACGGAGGATGGCGCCGCGGGCAAGTCGTCGCGCTCAAGAAGGCTGTCGATGATGCGTGCGAGAAGTTGCCTGAAGTCGAACATGTGCTCGTTGTTCGGCGCACCGGCACACCGGTGACGATGCGCTCGCCGCGTGATCAATGGTGGCATGAGGTCGTCGCGCAGCAATCCACCGATTGCCCCTGCGAAGAGATGAACTCAGAAGACCTGCTCTTTCTGCTTTACACGAGTGGCTCGACTGGAAAGCCCAAAGGAATCTGTCACACAACGGGCGGATACATGGTCTACACCGCGTACACCGCGAAGACCACGTTCAATCTCGTTCCCGGGCGCAATCACGTCTACTTCTGCACCGCAGACATTGGATGGATCACCGGCCACTCGTACATCGTTTACGGAATGCTTCCAAATCGCGTGCCGACCGTGATGTACGAGGGGGCACCGAACTTTCCGGCAGAGGATCGTTTCTGGGCGATGATCGCTCGTCATAAAGTCACGCATTTTTACACAGCGCCCACCGCGATTCGCGCATTCATGAAGTGGGGCGACGCGCATCCCGCCAAACACGACCTCTCGAGTTTGCTGCTGCTTGGCACGGTCGGCGAGCCGATCAATCCAGAGGCGTGGATGTGGTATCACCAGAACATCGGCAGCGAACGCTGTCCAATCGTCGACACGATGTGGCAGACTGAAACGGGCGGGCACATCATCACTCCCCTTCCTGGATGCACCCCGACCACTCCAGGCTCGTGCACGCTTCCATTCTTCGGCATCGACGCTGCGATCGTCGATGAAAAGGGCGAAGAATTGCCGCCAAATCAAGGTGGATTGCTCGTCATCCGCAAACCCTGGCCGGGAATGTTGCGGGGCATTCACGGTGACCGCGCACGCTTCATCGAGACCTACTGGTCGAAGGTCGCGGGCATGTATGTCGCTGGTGATGGAGCCCGCCGCGATGAGCGCGGTTACTTCTGGATCATGGGGCGCATCGACGATGTCATCAATGTCAGCGGCCATCGACTCGGCACCATGGAAGTTGAGAGCGCGCTCGTCTCGCATGCCGCAGTTGTTGAAGCGGCAGTTGTCGGGATGCCACACGAGATCAAGGGCACCGGCATCGCGGCGTTCGTCACTCTCGCGCCGTCGTTTACTGGCACGGCCGACGACTCGCTTCGCAAGCAGCTCGCAGAACACGTGACGCGCGAGATTGGCGCGATTGCTCGACCCGACATGATTCGATTCACGGCGATGCTTCCCAAGACTCGCTCTGGCAAGATCATGCGCAGACTCTTGCGCGACATTGCAGCAGGCAAAGACTCAACACAAGACACAACAACCCTCGAAGACTTCACAGTGCTCGCGAAGTTGCGTGAAAACGACGAATAGTTTTTCGGCGCGCCGAGTGAAGCATTCCGCCGCGCGCACGCTGCCTTGATTGCGCCGAGTGAAGCATTCCGCCGCGCGCACGCTTTCTTGGTGTCTTGGTGTCCTGCCATCACTCGCTTGCGCGCCCGCACTGGTTTGCTACGGCGTCGCCGCTGGCGCAGTCAATCGGTAATCAACTTCATACGCCTGGTCCGCCCACCTGCGCATATCTCGAAGAGTCTCGACTGCAACCG
Source organism: uncultured Singulisphaera sp. (assembly GCA_964355975.1). Lineage (GTDB taxonomy): Bacteria > Planctomycetota > Phycisphaerae > Phycisphaerales > SM1A02 > F1-60-MAGs104. The sequence continues at coordinate 221,743 of CAYHFW010000001.1, read as the reverse complement.
CCTCGACTGCCCCATCCGCAGTGGCAACGACTGCTTCGTCACCAAAACGTGCGTTCACATTTCCGCAAGACACCGGATCTTCTTGGTCATATCTCGCAGCCCACTGCGACTGCACGAACCACGGACTGTCTGCACGAAAGTATCCCTGCGTGATTGCTCCATCGGTGGTTGCCGCGGTGCGGCTCGAGACGAACACAGTCACTCTCTGAGGATGGGCGAACTGCGCAAGGCGCGAGACATAGAAACGCGCGAGAGGATTCGCAGCACCATTGGGCAGCGTGCTCGGTTGAAACCCCATCCGTTCGCTATCGCCGCCGACCCACGTCGTATTCATCGCGAACGACGGATAGAGGCTCGCGAAATAGAGCATTTCACCGCGGTCTCCGTTGGCGAGCGATGAGAAATACTCGCCGTGGTCGCCGATGTAGAGCGCACGCATGTCGCCCCCAAAGTATGGAGCGAGTCGCCACGGCCAACGCGCTGCGATGGTCGCCCCACCTCCGTATGTGTCGACTGGAATCGCCGTGCCATCCGCATCAAATGCAGGAAGCCCACTCTTGAATCCTGGGATGAGTTGTCCTTGCTGGTCGGTCGCGTACGCAATCCACGCTTGGGCGACTTGACGCGCGGCTGCGCATTCAGCGGCCCGCGCTGCTGCTCTGTGCGCCACTCTCACCGCAGGAACGATCAACGCCACCAACAACGCGATGACTGCCACAACCACGAGCAACTCTGTCACCGTGAACGCGGTCCGAATCGCGATCCGAGCACCGCTCGACCGCATGCTCTTTCGAAGTTTTCTTGACTTGTTCTCTCGACTCTGCATGTTGTTTGAACCTACGATTCCTCACCCATGATTGCGAATTCTGCCAAGCGCCTGATCGTATTGCCTCGCCCGCTGCCAAGGGGAACAACTGTCGCAATTCTCGTTGCTGTTTCTATCACCGCTTGTTTCTCGGCGAATGCCGACACCATTTCTGCATCGTGGGCGACTCCTTCGCTCGACCGCTGGATGTATCCGTTCAACAGCACTCCTGGCACGCGACCCGTCATCTCGACATTTGGATCGACGCCCGGCGCGCCAGAGTTCGACAGTCGTGATGGACAGTTCATTGTTGCTTACACAACAACCACGCAGATTCCCGCGGGGCTTGGCGCCGCGAACTACACAATCACATCGGCAACGCTCACGATTGAGTTTGCGAATGATCTCGTTGTCGCTTACGACCCATCACCAGATTCTTGGCGGTCGTTTCTCGCAGCAAGTGACCCCGAGTACCAAGCCGATGGTGACACAGGGCAATCGATCGAATTGTTCGGCTGTGGCTTTCGAAATGGATTCTCCGCTGCGACCTTTGCAGAAAACTCTCCATACGCAACGCCATCGAACCCCATGGCGGCTTCGGTTCGAAACGCATTTGCCATGAGTTTCAACGACGGTGGAAGTCCAATCGATGTCTCGAACAATCCGCGCGATCGTTTTGAGCCGAGGCGATTCGCCACTGGCATCTGTCCCACTTTGAACGCGGGGTCACTCGTGCCGATCTACACCGCGATGGCATTCGCCGTTGATATTGGCGATCCCTTTGTTCGCCAATATCTCCAGACGAGTCTCAACGACGGAAAACTCTTTTTCGTAATCAGCAGTCTGACGTTCGTCGAACAACAAGGCGGCAACTTTCCCGCCTTCTTCGCGAAAGAGAACGCACTCGTTCAATTTCAACTCGCCCATGCCGCTGCGTTGCAGTTGACTGTCGTGACTGGACCTCCCTGCGCTCCAGCTGACATCAATTGCGACGGACAGGTTGATGGGCTCGATCTCTCGTATGTCCTTTCAAACTGGGGAAATTCTGGTCCTGGAGATCTGAATCAGGATGGCATCACCGACGGGGTTGACCTGACGACGCTTCTCAGCGGCTGGGGTCACTGACTTCTGACTTCAAGCAGATTCGCAGAGCGCGCTGACCAATGTCCTGCGCACCCCGCTGATTCGCGAACGCACATCGCTCAATAACTGTTCGATGTGACTTTCGGTCGTCTCAAGAATCTCGGCGATTTCTTGGGACGGCAACCGATCGAGGTAATGAAGTTCAAGAACAAGTCGTTCAGAACTGGTCAAACTTCTGCTCAGAAGTGATACGAGACGTGTGGATTGCTCGAGCATGTGCGGGTTCCTTGCAACATTGCGCTCTCGGTCGCCCCATCGGCGATCCGTCGCCACTACGCCTTGCAGAGTACCACCAAAATCACTGCCGTCTAGTCGGAGTTGCCTTTCTTCTTGATTGCGAGGCTCGTTGAATGAGAGGAACGATCCGCAAGTGTCTGCAAAGGCAATCGCAAGTTGCGGATCAAACTGCGTGCCAGCGCAGCGCAGAATTTCGTGCACCCCTTCGCGCGCCGTCTTCGCCCGCGAGTAGGCGCGGTCGCTCGTCATCGCATCGAAGCTGTCGGCGACGGCGATGATGCGCGATGCGACTGGAATGTCAGAGCCGCCGAGCCTCGACGGATAGCCCTGACCATCCCACCGTTCATGGTGAGAGAGCACGCCACTGCGCGCGAAGTCGAGTTCTGGAAAGGCACTTAGCAGTCGCGCCCCGACCTGCGGATGGCGACGAATCACTGCAAACTCTTCATCATTCAGTCGCGTGGGTTTGCGCAAGATTGCATCGGGTATCGCAATCTTTCCGAGGTCATGAATCTGTGCGGTGCAGCGAATCGACTCGACCTGGCCCGACTCGAGTCCAATCGCTTCCGCAAGCCCCGCCGCGATCGCCGCGACCCGTCCACAATGACCGGTCGAACCAGAGTCCTTCGCCTCGATGAGGGTGCGAAGGAACGAGATTGAGGGCAGATCTTCCATTGCGAACCTTCATTCGACCCCCTGCAGCGACCACTTCAGCAGACTTCAATATTTTTCGCCGGCGCAGTTACACTTCGCCCCCCTGCGATGAAGATTTACCCTTTTGCGGCCATCCGATCGCCTGCGCACAGGGTTTCTGAGGTTTCGTGCCCCCCATACGACGTCGTCGATCGCGCCCAGGCGGCTGAACTTGCCTCGGCAAAGCCCAACAGTTTTATGCGGGTCGTGCGCGCCGAAGTCGACTTTTCCATCGAGTGCGATCCGCACGCGGATGACGTTTACCAACGCGCGCGCGAGAATTTCTTCGACCTCATCGCGCGCGGATACCTCGAGCGCGACTCGGTCGCCGGCATGTACGTCTATCGCCAATCGAGTGGTGGACGCAGGCAAGCAGGTCTCGTCTGCTGCGTCGGAGTCGATGACTATCGCGCGGGAACGATTCGACGCCATGAACTCACTCGTCCAGACAAAGAGCATGACCGAGTCGAACACATGCGCGCTGTTGGTGCACACTGCGAACCAGTCTTGCTGACGGTGACTGATCAGCCTGAACTCGCTCGGCAACTTGCACGCGACATGAATCACCGACCGATCGTCCACTTCAGTGCGAAGGATGGCGTCACGCACACTCTCTGGAATGTGCAAGATGTCGACCCTTACCGTGCAATCTTCGGCGCGGTTGATCTGGCCTACATCGCAGATGGACATCATCGTTGTGCCGCCGCCGCGCGCGTTGCAGAGGCGCATTCCACAGAGGGAACCTCCCAAGAGTTCGATGAAGCACATCGTTTTCCTGCGACGATTTTTCCCGCCGAAGAACTGCACATCCTGCCCTACCACCGACTCGCACGGTTTGCGAGCGGACAGTCGAGCGAAAGCGTTGAGCGCGCACTCGCCCAAGTCTGCACACTCGAGCCGATCTCTGAGAGCGTTGGAACTGCCCCTCTTGCACGGGGAGAACTCAGTGTTTTTCTGAATCAGACCTGGTGGCGCATGCGCTTGCCGACGGTCGCAAGTGAGTCACCTCTTGACCACCTCGATGTTGTGCGACTCTCGAATCATGTGCTCGCACCAATCTTTGGCATCGTCGACGAGCGCAACGATCCACGCATCTCTTTTCTGGGTGGATGCTCGCTCGAACAACTTGCCAGCCGCGTGTTGCGCGGCGACGCCGATGTGGCATTCGCGATGTACCCAACGTCGATTGAAGAACTGCTCACAGTCGCGCGCGCTTCGCTCATCATGCCGCCGAAGTCGACTTGGTTCGATCCAAAACTTCGCAGCGGACTCTTCGCCCACTCGTTTGAGACTCCCGCCACGAAATCCCCCGCGTGAAGAGTTAGCATCGCTCACATGAACGAACCCGACCCAACGGCACTGGCTACTCCCCTTGCGCTCGCATCGCGCGTGCTCGTTGTGGATCAATTCGGCGCGCATGGGATCGATGGACTGCGTGCGGTTGGATGTGATGCGATTCACAACACGCTGCTGACATCAGAAACTCTCGAACTTGCCGTGGCCGACATCGCGCCAGACATCCTGGTCGTACGGACAATGCGTGTCACCGCAGCGATATTGAATGCCAGTGAACGGCTCGGGCTCGTGATCTGCACAGGATCAACGACCGACAACATCGACGTCGATGCGGCGAGCCGCCGCGGAATTTTCGTCGCGCACTGCCCGGGGCGCAGCGCAGCCGCTGTTGCTGAGTTGGCTTGGGCGCTGATTCTTGGTTGTGATCGGCGACTGCCAGACAACGTATTCGCGGTGCGCGCTGGCGAATCTTGCGAAGGTCATGAGACGCAGTCGGCTGGGCTCGCTGGCCGAACATTGGGAATTGTCGGACTCGGCCAAGTCGGCCAAGAGATTGCCAAACGCGGTGCGGCATTCGGAATGCATGTCGTTGCTTGGAGCCGCAACATTACAGAAGCGCGCTGCGATGCACTCGGGATCGATTACTGCGCAAACCTCGTCAATCTTGCGAAGCTCTCCGACGTCGTCAGTGTGAGCGTCACTGCGAACGAAGAGTCGCACGGCCTGCTGGGCGAGAAGTTTTTCAATGCGCTGCATGCGGGCGCGACAATCATCAACACGAGCCTCGGCGGCGTCGTGAATGAAACCGCGCTGCTGCACGCCGTGCGCACGAAGGGCATTCGCGCGGGCATGGACCTGCACGAGTATGAGAAGTCGATCTCAGAGCGACCGATCTTGGCGCAACTCGTCAAACAGCCAGGCGTCTATGGAACAATGCAGTCTGGGGCGATGACAACACAAGCATGCGAGGCGGTCGACCAAGAAGTGGTTCGCATCGTTCGGCAGTGGCTCGAACATGGCACCGTGAGTGGATGCGTCAACCGCACGGGCGAAAGCACTGCCGTGACACTGATCCACATTCGCCATGTCAATCGACCAGGCGTCTTTGCGAGCATCTTCGAAGTGCTCGGCAAGGCCGGCATCAATGTCGAAGAAATGGAAAACGTCATCTGCGCGGGAGGCGAGGCGGCCATCGCACGTATTCATCTCAATGCCCCTCCAACCGAAGGCGACATCGCGCTGATTCGCCAAGCACCCCATGTCTTTGGCGTCACCGTGCAGGCAATCCGCCGCAATTCAAACACACACTCATCATGACAACTCTCCGACCACCCCACCGTATCTGGAATTTCTCTGCCGGGCCTTCGACGATGCCGCTGCCTGTGCTCATGCAATTGCGTGAAGACCTCATCGACCTCAAAGGCACGGGGATCGGCATCCTTGAGCACAGTCACCGTCAACCAACCTACGACCGCGTGCTCGCCGAAGCGATCGAGTCGTGCCGAACACTCGGTGAAGTTCCAGATGACTTTGAGATTCTCTTCGTCAGCGGCGGGGCGACGAATCAGTTTGGACTCATCCCACTCAACTTGCTGCCCGACGGAGGCACGGCCGACTATCCCGACACAGAGGTCTGGTCTGCAAAGGCGATTACTGAGGGACGCGATGCAGTTCCAACGGCGACGATCGCTGTGCCCTTCGAGGGAAAGAAGTTTCGATACGACCACGTGCCTGCTGCGGGCGAGATGATCCCAACCCCAGGCGCTGCGTACTTGCATTACTGCTCGAACAACACCGTGCACGGGACGCGCTTTCACACGCCTCCGCAAGCGGCGCCTGGCGTTCCACTCGTGTGCGATGCGAGCAGCGAAATCTTCGGCCGTCCAATGGATTGGTCGAAACACGCGATGGTCTACGCCGCGGCGCAGAAGCACTTGGGCGTTGCAGCGATGTCACTCGTGATTGCGCGGCGCGACGTCATCAACAATCCTGTGCGGCCCCTTCCGTCGATGCTTTCATACGCGGCGCACTTGAAGTACGAGAGTCGCATCAACACGCCGCCGACATTTGCGATCCACACTGCGGGGCTCATGTTTCGCTGGATGATCCAAGAGGGCGGCGCGCGTGAATTCGAAAGGCGCAACGACGCGAAGGCTGCGCTCATCTACGGAATCATCGATGGATCGGGCGGCTTTTACCGCGGGCTGAGTCGACCCGAATGCCGCAGTCCCATCAACATCTCGTTTCGACTGCAGAGCGAAACGCTCGACAAGAAGTTCATCGATGAGGCAACGCGCGGCGAACTTGATGGGCTCGCGGGCCACCGCGATGCGGGCGGCATTCGTGCCTCGATGTACAACGCGATGCCGCTCGCAGGCGCCGAGGCACTGGCATCGTTCATGCGCGACTTTATGCGGCGTAATGGCTGAATTCGCTCAGGTCGGCCAGAGGTCAGTCATGGTTGATACGTCGCGAACGCTCCGCGATTGATCAAGCCTTGCACTCCCCAGATGACCATCTGCACGCTGATGCAGACGAGCAGGAATCCCATGATGCGGCTCACCGCGGCGAGACCGCTCACGCCCATGACACGAAGCAACCACTTCGTGCTCGAGAGCACCATGCACGACGCCCCCACTGCGATCAAGATTGCCGCGAGATCGGCACCCATCAGCAATGCCGTGCCGTGCGAGGCGCTCCCCGCTTTGGTGAGAACGAGCGTGAGCGCCCCTGGGCCCGCAATCAGCGGCATCGCAAGTGGAAAGAAGGCGACGTCAGCGCGAGTTCGATCTGCGAGCTGCTCTTCGCGAGTTGAGCGCGTCTCTTCGCGCATCGAGAGCAAGTCAAATCCGATCTTCAGAAGGATCAAACCGCCTCCGACGCGCACCGCATCGATTGTGATGTGAAAGAAGTTCATGATCTGAGTACCGACGAGGTAAAAGACCACGAGCAAGATGCTTGCGAATAGATGCCCGCGGCGCACTTGGCTCAAACGCTTTTGATCGCTATCGCCATCGGTGATCGAGAGCAAGATTCCAACATTTCCAAGTGGATCAATGATCGCGATCAGCGCTACGAATGTGGCGAGAAACTCAGCAAACGCCCAGGACACGCCTCCACGCTACTCGAGTGGGCGAATTCGAATCGCCCGAAACTCGATGTGCGATCCCTCAGACTGCAGAGCGATATTGCCCGCAATGACAGCACAGTCCGTGGCGACATTCTGAAGTTCACCGTTGACGCGCAACTCGAGTCGGCCATGATCGAGCAGAATCAGGTACGTATTCCACTCTCCCAAGGGCTTCTCATTTGTCGGATGGGCCTTCGTCGTATGGCGTCCTTCAGTGCGGCTCGCATCGGCGTGCATCGAAAACTTTCCAATGTTCCAGATGTCTCCAGCGCTGCGGCTCTGCAACTGTGCCTCGATCGATGTGGGCCAAACCTGATCAGGCGGCTGCACGCGAAGCAAGACGCCAGAATTTCCAGCACCAAGTGTTGGATCAAATCTCCACTGCAACTCGAGTTCAAAGTTGGTGTAGTCGCCATCGCTCTTGAGGTACCCAGCGGGCGAGCCTGTGCAAACCAAGACTCCATCACGGACGAACCAGACCTTCGATGCGTCGCCAGTCGAGCCCAAGAAGGGAGTCCATCCGGTCAGGTCACGCCCGTTGAGGAGTGAAATCCACTTGGGTTGCGCGGTTGCGCTGGCGGCTTGCGTTGGCGCGCGATCGTGGGTGCACGCCGCGCACGCCAACACCACTGCGCATGCGAGTGCGGCGACGACGCGGAGCCCCACGCGCAGTTCAGCCCTTCTTGCCACGAAGGTCGCCCTCGGCCGAGAGCCAGTTGTCGAGATCATCAGCGCCGCCCTGCAGCCACCGGTGATATGCGGCGAGTTGCACCTGCTCGAACGATGGTCCCGTCGACGATTGCGACCAAGTCACGGCCGAAGTCTCGACGATGGATGATCCCTTCGCGGCAACCTGCTTCGCCGAACTTCTCTTCGTCGACTTCTTGAGAGTCTTCTTCGCGGGCGCCTTCTTTGCTTTCTTCGCGATTGGCTTGGCGATCTTTTGGACCGCTTTCTTCGCAGCCTTCTTCGCAGCCTTGCTGGCGATCGTCCTGGCTGGCTCCTTCACATCCTTCTTCGCAGCCTTGTTGGCGTTCATCTTGCTTGGCTTCTTCGCAGGTGACTTCTTGGATGGTTGCGGCATGCCACCAAGGTATCCAACCAGACTTCAGGATGCGAATCGCGTCGCCGCTACCCTTCGCGCGTCATGAACCAACTCTACGAATTCGATCTCGTCGTCATCGGCAGCGGTCCCGCGGGACAACATGCGGCGATTCAGGCGGCGAAGCTCAAGAAACGGGTTGCGATGATCGAGCGTCAACCACGCGTTGGCGGAGTTTCGGTGCACACCGGAACATTGCCATCGAAGACCTTTCGCGAAGCGGTGGTGAGTTTGCAGCGCGGCACGGTGCGCAAGTCGCTCGAGGCCGCAGGGGCTGGGCAACTTCGACTCACAATGCCCATGTTGCTCGAGCGCGTCGACGAGGTCATCCGCGAAGAGCAGCGCGACATTCGAGACACACTGCTGCGCAACGGCATCGAAATCTTGCACGGATTTGCGTCGTTTCTCGATCCTCACACCATCGCAGTCGACAGCGCGAATGGTGACCGGCGCATTTCGACTGAGTTCGTGCTTCTTGCGACAGGAACGCGCCCGATCGTCCCAGTCGATTGCCCGAATCAATGCAATGACGCTCAACCGATCATCCTGACGAGTGACACGATCGGATCGCTTGCGGCGATTCCTGGAACACTCATCGTGATTGGAGGCGGCGTGATCGGAGTCGAGTACGCATCGATGTTTGCACAGCTCGGCACAAAGGTCACACTCATCGAGCGCACTGAACGGCCGATTTCATTCATGGATCACGAAACGATTGACGAGATGATCCATCAACTGCGTCAGCACGATGTCGTTTTTCGGTGCAACGAAACCGTCGCCAAGATTGCCGTGACAGACTCAGATCCGCCTCGCGCGCTCGTCGAACTCGAGAGTGGCAAGCGGATGACTGCCGATGTTGCGCTCATTTCGGCGGGGCGCCAAGGATGTACCGACGGACTGCACCTCGAAAGTGCGGGGCTGACCGCCGATGCACGCGGGCGCATCAAAGTCGACGCCAACTACCGAACCGAAGTCGCCCACATTTTTGCGGCGGGCGACCTGATCGGGTTTCCAGCCCTCGCTGCAACGAGCGCTGCGCAAGGACGAATCGCCGCATGTGTGATGTTCGGGGCCGAAGTGATCCCGATGGGCGAGGACTACCCCTTTGGCATCTATGCCATTCCTGAATTGAGCAGCGCCGGCGCGACTGAGCAGAAACTCACCGCCGCCAAGGTGCCCTACGAGATTGGCGTCGCGCGATACAGCGAGATCGCCCGAGGAAAAATCGCAGACACTGAAGAGGGGTTTCTGAAACTCATTTTTCACCGTGAGACAAAGGTGTTGCTGGGCGTGCACATCTTCGGTGCGCGCGCGACCGAACTCGTACACATTGGGCAAGCAGTGCTGCGCCTCAAGGGGGGGCTCGATTTCTTTCTCTCGAATGTCTTCAACTGCCCCACGTTCGCAGAGTGTTACAAAGTCGCGGCGCTCAATGCGAGCAACAACCTGCGCAACAACGCGTAACCGTACGAATCACTCGGCCGCTTGCGGAGCGCCGAGTGGGCGAATCCAGATGTTTCGAAAGTGAATCGGATCGCCGTGATCCTGAAGTTTCAATGGCGCCGTTTCGCTGTGCGCTGAGTAGGTGGCCCGCGCGGCGTGGGCAGTCGCGCCGAGCATCTCGACATCATCTTGAATAAGGACCCCGTTCAGAAACACGGTCATGGTCGCAGTGCGAACAATCCCAGCAGCCGCATCAAATCGCGGACCCCGAAAGACAACGTCGTACACATTCCACTCGCCTTGTGGGCGCGCCGCATTCACCAGCGGCGGGTACTGACCATAAAGCGAGCCAGCCATTCCATCAACGTAGGTGACGTTGGCATTCGACTCGAGAATCTGAAGTTCGTAGCGCGAGAGAAAAAAGACCCCGCTGTTACAGCCGTGCTGGCCTTCGCAGTGGTTGCCCGTTGGAATCGACCACTCGAGATGCAATTGGCAATCGCCGAAGGACTGCCGAGTTGCGATGTCGCCGGCACCTGGCACGACTTCGAGAATGCCACCATTGATCGTCCAGCCCGCGGGTGCTTCGCTGCCGGCCTTGCCCCAAGCCGAAAGGTTGGATCCATCAAAGAGCACGACCGCATCGCTCGGCGCCTTGCCGGCAACCTGGCTTCCAGGACTCACCGCGGCGGGTTTGGGGCGGGTCATATCGTGGATTTTGAACTTGAAAGTGTCTGTCGTGCCCTGATTCCACGCGGCCAGGGTTCCGACCACACCGACCACAAGGATGAGGCGGGCGGCACCAATGGCTCGAGCGACGGGTGAAGATTGTGGGAATTTGTTCATGGCGGGCTCCGAAAATTTGCGAGTTCGATTTGCAACCTCTCGAAGTGAGAGTACCCTGCGAGAGCGTCCATGTTGTGCGGCGCACACAGCTTGTTGCGGAGAGAGGTCGAAGGCTCAGCCTCCCCTTTCCACATCTAGGAACACAATGAAAACAACTCTCCTTTCGGCGGCGCTTCTCTCGGTCACTGCACTCGCTTCATCGGCGATGGCTGGGATGTCGTACACCGATTCAACGGGCGATCTCTTCGATAACGGGATGACAAATCTCGACATTACCGGCGTGAGCGTGTGGAACGACGAAAACAATAGTTACATCTCGGTCTCCACTGCGTCCTTCGCAACTTGGACAAAGTACTGCCTCTTTTTTGGCACCTCAGAGTCAACGGGCACGACCAACCCATGGGGTCGCCCACACAACCTGAACGGCAATCTGATTGAAGCCTTCATCGGAAGTTGGGTGGATCAGTCCTCGGATAACTCCCAGTATTGGAGTGGTTCTAGCGGCGGTTGGACCCAGGATTTCACGGGCAGCAACAGCATTTCTGGAAACACAGTGACATGGGTGATTCCTGGAATGGGGAGCATCAATAATGCTGGTAGGACTTTCACATTCGATGTCGGCACCTCTGGCGGCGGCAACGATCCATTCATCGACCTGCTCAGCAGAGCTGATCAGTCGACTTCGGGTTGGGGCACTGCATCGACCGCTGGAACATTTGCCAGCTACACAGTCACCCCAGCGCCAGGCGCAGTTGCGCTGCTCGGGCTCGCTGGACTCATCTCGCGTCGTCGACGCTAAGTCGCAGACTCTCATCAGAACTCAAGACAACCGCAGGAATCCCCTGCGGTTGTTTTTTTACGTTGCGCGGCGCGTGCTGATCGGCGCGGCCAGTTCGTGCATCTGCCCCCTGCCGTAAAGTCTCATCCTTGATGTCAGCACGCGATGAACAGCCCAGCGCACCCGATGCCGGCGCGCGATCTGCGCGCACCGCACTCATCACGCTGACCGCGATCAACCTGCTGAACTATCTCGATCGCTACCTGGTCGCTGGGATCGTTGGCCCACTCAAAGAGCAATTCGGCGCAAGCGACTCAGACATCGGGCTGCTGACAAGCGTCTTTCTGCTCGTGTACATGGTTGCCTCGCCAGTCTTTGGATTGCTCGCTCGTCGAACAAGCCGCACAGTGCTTCTCGCCATCGGAGTTTTCGTCTGGAGCATCGCCACAATGGGCAGCGGACTCGTCAACACATTGACGCAGTTGTTGATCGCGCGCGCCGTCGTTGGAATCGGCGAGGCTGCGTACGCGACGGTGGGTCCTGCACTGCTTGCTGACCACTTTCGGCCGGCGAAGCGCGCGGCGATGCTGAGCATCTTTTATGCGGCGATTCCGATCGGTACTGCGCTGAGTTACGTCGCATCGGGAATGATCTGCGGTTCATTCGGATGGCGCGTGGTGTTTCTCGCTGGCGGAATGCCTGGACTTCTGCTCGGCGCGCTCTGCCTATTCCTGAAAGACCCCCCCCGCGGACAATTCGACGAGATCACCAATGAGGCCACGAACCACCCATCACCGTTGTCCGCCCTCGCGAGGTCGAAGCGCGTGCGCGAATCATTCGCATTCCTCTGGAAATCTCGCGATTTCATGGTCGCAACGGGTGGGTACATCCTGTTTACATTCGCATTCGGAGCGCTCGCGGTGTGGATGCCCTACTTCTTGCAATCCGTGCGGGGATGGAGTCAGACCTCGGCGACAACAACTTTCGGCATCGTGATCGCCGCGAGCGGATTCGTAGGCACACTGAGCGGAGGGTGGATCTCCAAACGCCTCGGCGGCGAGTCGCACACAAGCTTTCGCCTCTGCGCGATCTGCATGGTGATCGCCGCGCCAGCATCTGCGCTCGCACTCTTGGCCACCGCCGACTGGGCAATTCTGGCAGGGCTCATCATTGCGTCTACATTCTCGTTTGCGACCCAAGGACCCGTGAACGCCGTCATCATCAATTCTGTCGGCGCTTCTCTGCGCGCGTTTGCGATTGGCGCAAGCGTCTTACTGATTCATCTCTTTGGCGATGTTCCGAGCCCGTGGATCGTCGGAAAAATTTCAGAATCAGCCTCATCGGGGGGACTCGCCGCGGGGATGAACATCATTCCCATTGCCATGCTGCTCTCGGCGATCGTCTGGAGCCTCGGATGGCGCCGATGAAACACCCCGCAACGCCGAATCCGTGCCTGAAGCGCGCGCTTCGGTTCGGAATCGTTGGGTTTGCCGCTGTTGCGCTTCTCTTTCTGTTCGACAAACAACTCGCGCTGCTCGGTGCAGCCCTTCCTTGGGAGATCGCTGATGCCGCACGCATTCTCACCGAGTTCGGCGAGGGACAGTGGGTCATCATCCCTGCTGTCCTGCTCTTTGTTTATGGATGGCGAGCTGGGCGCGACAACCTTGCGCGCTGGGCATTCCTGTTGCTCGTTACCGTCGCTGCATCAGGTGGCATCGCCAATGGAATGAAAGTCATTTTTGGTCGCTGGCGTCCCGTCGCATTCATTGAAGGCGAGGAGTTTGGTTTCAACCCGCTGACTACTGGCTCTGTCAACGCGAGCTTTCCGAGCGGCCATGCAACGACGGCCGCGGCAACCGCGCTCATCGTCGCGCTGTGGTTTCCGAAGTTGCGTTGGTATGCGCTTGCGCTCGGAGTCCTCATCGCATCGACGCGCGTCGTGCTCAGTATGCACTATCCATCAGACGTTGCTGCAGGATGGCTGCTCGGAGCGGGATGCGTGGTGCTGACACTCTTTATCTGGTGGCGAGTGAGTCCCGAGTCGGTGCCGCGACCGATGACACTCGCATGGCCCAAGTCTCCCGTCGCCATTGCATGGACGGCGATTCTGCTTGGAACTCTCGCGCGCGTGCTCACTGCGATCTGGCTTCCACTCGGCATCGACGAGGCGTACGAAGTTGGATCGTGCGAGTCGGTCGTGTTCTCTGGGTTCGACCATCCCCCGCTTGTCTATTGGATGACACGCCTCGGTCTCTGGCTGAACGGCGCGGGTGCTGTCGACCCAGTTTGGATTCGTGCTCCATTCATTCTCTGCTTCGCATTTTCGTCGTGGTTGCTCTGGCGACTTGTTGCACTCTGTTTTTCGAAAGAGGCAGGCGCCTGGAGTGTCGTGCTGCTCAATCTCAGCGCGCTTTTTTCAGTCGCGCTCGGCGGATGGGCATTGCCCGACGGGCCTCTGCTCGCCGCGGCGCTCATGATGGCGATCGCACTCGCTCACGGCGGAATTGCCGGAGTGTTGCCCCACCCGGGCGAACGCGAGCGCGCAGTGTGGAATCCATATCACGCATGGTTGCTTGCGGGAGGCGCTCTTGGAATAGCAGCGCTCGCGAAGTATCAAGCGATTCTCGTCGCCGGCGGCGTGCTGCTCTACCTCGTGACGACGAAACACGGCCGCACACTGTTGCGGCATCCCGCGCCATGGCTTGGCGCGCTCGTTGCGCTCGCGATGACCGCGCCAATTTTGTATTGGAACGCATCGAACGATTGGGTTTCATTTCGCTTTCAAGGTGGACGCGCGGCGAGCGCAGGGGGATTGCATCCACTGCGAACAGTCGAATTGCTCGGCGCTCAGGCTGGAATCTTGTTGCCGTGGATCTGGGCTCCGCTCGTCTTCGAATGGCTCAAGGCGCTCGTCAAGGGCCGCGCGAATTCGATGACATGGTTCTTCGTTTGCCTCGCGGGTGTTCCTGTGCTGACATTTCTGCTGATCTCGCTTTGGGGAAACAAGGGATTGCCCCACTGGTCTGCGATCGGCTATCTGTTTGCCTTTCCACTGCTGGGGCTCGCCACCGCGCATGAATTCGCACGCGGCAACCGACGACTTGTCAGAAATTGGCTCGTTTTTTCAACTGTCACTCTCGCGGTCGTGATTCCTGTTGGAGTTTCACAGGCCGCGACTGGATGGCTCACCCGCGCGATTCCAGCGCTGCAAGCGTCCAAGGACCCGACGCTCGAAGCGCTTCCATGGACAAGCGTGCGGGAGTACCTCACGGCTCGAATCGCGCAGCGCACGGCAGTACAGCAACGGTTCGCTCCTCCCGCTGCGCCACCAGTGCAGTTGACGGTCGGGCCAGGCGGCGAAGACGAGCCATGCGACGACACGCAGTCGCTCGCTTCCGACCTCACTTCTGCACAGACGGCTTCCGCGCCACTCACTGAGGCGTTCGCGCCTCCCCCGCCAAGCCGCGAAACACGCTGGCTGCGAACACCCGCGAAGGTCTCGCGACCGCAGCGCGAGCCATCGAGCGATCCACCAATCGCCGAGTTTGACATCGATGTGCTTGCTCGGTGCGGCGATGAAGGAGTGACCAAAGACAGTTTCTTTCTCGCTGGAATCGGATGGCGCGACACTGGCAAACTTGCGGTCGCAACTGCCGGGCTTGGAATTCCAGTCGTCTGCCTGCATCCTGACGCTCGGCAATTCGCATGGGGAGTCGCGCAATCGGCTCTTGAAGAACGTGACGCGCTGATCATCGTGCGCAGCAGTGATGCCGAGCGCGTCGAGCGCGACTTTGCGCAATACTTCGACTCGATCGCCCCGATCGCGATCGTGCGACTCAACCGCGGATCGTCCATCGCAGAACAGTTGACGGTCTTCTGCGCACTGCGCTTTCAAGGCGCGTCACTTTGGCGATACGGCCGATGACTCGAGCGGCTACGCCTTCATCCCAGGAACGTCTCCCCATCCGCTGCGATAGTTGGGAGTGATGAGTGCATTCGCTGCGACTGAGTTCGTGAAGCGCATCCCTGGTTGGTCGTACGCAAGCTTTACGCCCGGCACACGACCTCCGATCACACCCAGAAGAACTGTTTCGTTCATCTCTGCGGCGAGGTCGAAGTTCGCCACGGTCTTGCCCTTGTTGGCGATTGCATCGACCCACGCATGCCAGTGGTTGTACTTCTTGAATGTTGGCAACTTGATCGCCTGCGCGCGCTCGGGTGGATAGCACTGCGGCTCTCCGTCGGCGGGGATGATGAGCGTTGCTTCACTTCCCACTGCGAGAACGCAGCCATCCGCGTTGATCTTCGCGAGATCAATATCTGCAGGAAGGTGCGGCGAAACAGACGGCAGCGGCATGCGCCCGCCGTCGTACCACGAGAGAGGCAGCGTCTTCTGCGCGTACTCACCGCCGCCAAACTCGATCGTGACCGTCTCTGCAAGCGGATACTCGTCGTCGCTCACCCCCTGCGCATCGCCGAGCACGCTGATTGGAAGCCCCATCTTGAGCCCGAGGAAGGGAGCATCACAGAAATGGCAGGCCATGTCGCCGAGTGCGCCTGTGCCGAAGTCGAAAAATCCTCGCCACCGAAAGGGCGCATAGGTGTCGTTCTTGTATGGGCGTTCAGGCGCACCACCAATCCAATTCTGCCAGTTCAACCACTCAGGCACTGGAT
The DNA here is from genome assembly GCA_964355975.1 of uncultured Singulisphaera sp. Taxonomy (GTDB): domain Bacteria; phylum Planctomycetota; class Phycisphaerae; order Phycisphaerales; family SM1A02; genus F1-60-MAGs104. The sequence goes on along the minus strand of CAYHFW010000001.1, from coordinate 205,596 downwards.
CACTGCCAACGGGACGCGGCTCGCCCTGTGGCCACCAGCCACCTGGACGATTCGTCCACACATGAATCGAGACGGGCTTACCCAACACACCACTGCGCAAGAGTTCGACACTCTTCTGCCGGCCGACACCCGCTTGTCGTTGAATTCCCATTTGCGTGACGACTTGCTTCTCTGCCGCCATCTTTCGCATCGCGCGCGTCTCGGCAATCGTGCGTGTGAGTGGCTTCTGGCAGTAACACGCCTTGCCCTGATTCATCGCAAGCAATGCAATTGGACCGTGGTGATGATCGGGCGTGCTCACTGTGACTGCATCGACTCCCTTGTCCATCTTCGCGATCGCCTCGCGGTAATCCTCATACGTGCTTGCCCCTGGAAACTTCTCCTTCATCACCGCGAGACTGCGCCGATCAACATCGCAGAGTCCAACGATTTCGATGAGTGGATGCGCGGCGATCTGCTCAATGTCGCTCGTGCCCATTCCCCCGATTCCAAAGCACATCACTTGAATTTTTCCATTCGCTCCTGCAGTCGATTGACGGCGCGTGCGGGGTGTCGCGACCCCTCCGAGCGCTGTCTTTCCAACCGCAAGCGCTGCAGCAGCAGCAACCGACCCCGCGATGAACTGACGACGATCAAAGGGATGGCGTGTAGTCATGCCGCAAACTGTCCCGCAATTGTGGGCGCGAGTCAAGCGCCGCCGAAGCGATTGCTGCGAAGAAACTCTGCGGCAAGCGCGGTCGAGCCATCGAGCGCGAGATCTGCGAGCAGTTCGCCAACGACGGGGGCGAACTTGAATCCGTGGCCGCAGAATCCCCCTGCAACCGTCACTCGCTTGAATTGCGGCAAACGGTCGATCACAAAGTTGTCGTCTGGAGTGTTTGTGTAGATGCACACGGCGCTCGCGGTGACTTGACCTGCTGCGCCTGGCACCGCGCGCTGCATCATGTTCTGCAATTCGTCGCGCTCGTGCACCTGCACAATTCGATCGATCGATCTTGGATCGCACACTTGCCCATGACCGTGTACTCCGATCTTTACTCCCGTTGGCCCAGGCTGATCGCTCGACATCGGGATGCCATAAAGCGGCGCGCCATCCGCACGCTCGAGAAAGAACGCCGGCATCACGCACGCATCGGCGAGGGCGGGTGTTATTGGGGTCACCCATCCAATCACTTGCCGCGTGTTCACCATTGGCACGCGCAATTGTGGGGCAACTTCGTGCGACCACGGACCAGCGCAGATGACGAGTTGTTTCGTCTGCTCGATCGAATCACCCGCATGCACTGTGACACACGCGCTTGACTCTTCCCACGAGTGCACGCGCGTCTGCTCACGCACGCACGCGCCTGCACGCTGCGCCACCTTCAAGAACGCCAAGATCGCTCGCTCGGGACGCACGAATCCCGCCTCAGGCTCGTAGAGAAACTCTGCGATCGGTTCGCTGTGTCCTGCAAACGCTCGAAAGCGCTGGCCAACGTCGCGCGGCGCAATCGACTCGAGCGGAATGTCGTGCATTCGTGCAGAGGCTTTCACTCCCGCGATGACCGCGCTCCCTTCGAGCCCACCATAGAGCACCCCACATCTGTTCAAGAGTCTCGTACGCGATGCGCGCTCGATCTCATTCCATCCCATCGCGGCGCGACGAAGCAGCGGCACATAGTCGGTGTGTTCGAAGTATGCCGTTCGAAAGATTCGTGATCCGCCATGCGAACTTCCGTGTGCGTGCGCGAGTTCGTACTGTTCAATTCCAAGGACCCGCGCACCACGTTTCGCAAACTGCCAGAGCGCCGCTGAGCCCATTGCTCCAAGTCCGACAACAATCACGTCCCAGAGGTGGGTGCCATTTCTCGATGCCAATGCAGGTTTATCGCCCGAGTCCATGCCCTGCATGATCGCAGATCCTTCCTCGGCGAGCCTGTTCGCCGTACACTCTTCGATTCTCGCCCGTGCGCCCCCCTGCCTCGTGCGATCGCATGTCGAATCCATCCATTGACAGTGCCTCAGAATCGTTTGCAAAGAAGAACCCAGCGCTAGCCGCGATCGCACTCGGTGCGCTCGGCGTTGTCTTTGGCGACATCGGAACGAGCCCTCTCTACGCATTCCGCGCAGGCTTCATGGAACAAGCCACCGCGGCAGACGTTTCGCAGGGAGTCGTCTTCGGTCTCATCAGCGTCTTCTTCTGGACGCTGCTCATCGTCATCGGTGTGAAGTACGCGCTGTTCATTCTGCGCGCAGACAATCGCGGCGAGGGTGGAATCTTTGCGTTGCTCTCACTTCTTCCCACTGTGAACGAAGCTTCGGTCTTCAAACTTCCAAAGTATCTCTTGGTTCTCGGCATCGTCGGCGCGTCGATGCTCTACGCCGATGGACTGATCACTCCAGCAATCTCGGTGCTCGCTGCAATCGAAGGACTTCAAGAACTCGACGTCTCGGCGAGCGGCGGCCACAGCTTCTTTTCTGAGCACATGATCACTGGGCTCGCGATTGTCGTATTGATCGGGCTCTTTTTGATCCAGCGACTCGGAAGTTCATTCATCGGACGCCTCTTCGGACCCCTGATGGTTCTCTGGTTCACTGTCATCGGGGCACTTGGACTCATCAGCCTGCTGCAGACTCCTGAAGTGCTCGAGGCGTTGAATCCGATCTTCATCGTCCGCCTCTTCAGCATTTCGCCGATGGTCGCTCTGACTGTCATCGGCGCGGCGATGCTCTGCGTCAGCGGTGGCGAAGCGCTCTACGCAGACATGGGGCACTTTGGCAGAAGGCCCATCAATATCTGCTGGTATGGATTGGTCATGCCCGGACTCTTGTTGAGTTATCTCGGGCAAGGTGCCGTGCTCATGCGCGACCCAACTGCGATCAACAACCCCTTCTTTGCGCTGGTTCCAGCGTGGGGAATCGTGCCGATGGTGATCTTGGCGACCGGCGCGACGATCGTCGCGAGTCAGTCGATCATCACAGGAATGTTCTCGCTGACGCATGCCGGAATTCTCATGGGGCTGCTGCCTCGCTTGCGCGTTGTGCACACCTCTGATCACGGCTCGCAGATTTATCTTCCTGCAGTCAACCTGCTCGCGGTAGTCGCAGTCGTGCTCATCGTGCTCAACTTTCGCACTTCGCACAATCTTGAGAACGCATACGGCCTCGCAGTCGCAGGCAACATGGCGATCACAACGCTGCTCTTTGCAATCTTGATGGTGCGACACCGCGGCTGGGGAGTGGCGCGTGCGACTCTCTTCTGCGCGTTCTTCATGACCATCGACCTCATTTTCTTTGGTGCCAACATCTTGAAGGTTCCATCGGGCGGCTGGTTCACGCTTGTCATCGCTGCGGCGTTGACATTCCTCATGCTGACGTGGGTTCGTGGCAGAAAGATCATGACTGAGCGCTACCTCAAGCAAACGCTCGATTACACGCACTTGCTCAACAACCTCAACACCCATCCCGTGCCGCGCGTTGCCGGAACTGGAGTCTTTCTCACGCCGCAATCTTCAGGCGTACCGCCCACTCTGTTGCACCACCTCAAGCACAACAAGGCACTGCACGAGCAAGTCGTTGTGATGTCTGTGCAAACTGCACCAGTTCCGCGTGTCGATGCTGAAGACCAAGTGACAGTCAAACTCATCGGACCAGACTTCTGGACAGTGACCGCACGACATGGATTCTTGCAGGACGCAGATGTTCCTCGCATGCTGCGAATCGCCGCAGAACAAGGGCTCGAAACGAGTGAGGGGACCACCTCTTACTACTTAGGACGAACGATCATCACGCCGCGCGGTCGCTCAGCGATGCCGGGGTACCAGAAGCGAATCTTCTGTGCCCTCGCACAAATGAGTTCGAACAATCCACTTTACTTTTCGATCCCTCCGGGACGAATGGTTGAGCTCGGAATTCAGGTCGACGTCTAGCAACTCTCGATACACTTTTTCGGTGCGCATACCGATGATGAACTCATCTGCCGCCTGTGCCGTTGTCGTTGCAACACTTGTTACGAGTGGATGCACTGACCGCGCACCGATCGATCCTTCTGAGTCTCTCGCACAGGGGCGGCGTTATGCCGAGGGGACGGGCGTTCCGCGGGACATGCTCGAAGCAATTCGCCAGTTTGAAATCGCGGCGCGCGGAGGCAATCTCGAAGGCGCGCGCGAACTCGTCGTGATCTTTGATGAGGGCAAGGATGCTGCGCGCGATCCTGCAACGCTCGCGAAGTGGTTGAAAGTGGCCGCTGAACTTGGCGATGCGAGTGCGGCGCTGCGACTTGCTCGATTGACCGATCGCGGTGAGGGCGTTGTCATCGATCCTGTCGAAGCGGCTCGTTGGTACCTCCTCGCCGCGAAGGCTGGCAACGCCGATGCGGCTTTCGAGATCGGCGTGCGAATGGCGGATGGCACAGGCGTTCCAGCGAATGCGCTCGATGCGATCCCGTGGCTTGAGATTGCGGCGAAGGCGAACCTCTCCCCCGCAGCGCGCAAGATGGGCTTTCTCTATTCGCAGGGTGCGGGAGTTGCTGAGAATCAAGTTGCCGCGACCGATTGGTTTCGACTTGCTGCCGAGAAAGGCGATGCGATTTCGCAGCATCACTTCGCTGCACGCCTGCTGCAGGGCATCGGCATCAACGCCAGTCCAAATGAGTCGCTCGAGTGGTTTCGACTCGCCGCAGAACAGGACCTCGTTGAGGCGCAAGTCATGCTTGCAGAAACATTGCGCGACGGAACGCTTGTCGCAGCCGATTCGACCGAGGCAGCGATGTGGTTCAAACGCGCCGGAAGCCTGGGCTCTGCGCCAGCACAGTTGAGTCTCGCGCGCATGTTCGCGCAGGGTGATGGAATTGCCCGCGATAGCACCGAGGCTGCACGCTGGTACAAACTTGCTGCAGATCAGGGTTCTGTTGCCGCGCGCGTTTCGCTTGGAATGCTGCACAGCGCAGGAGATGGCGTCGCAAAGGATGGTCAGGTCGCAGCGCGATATTTTCTCGCCGCGGCCGAGTGTGGCGATGCCGATGCGCAACTGCTACTTGGGCGATTGCTCCTCAACGGCGAGGGCGTGCCCGCGAATGCGCGCGAAGCTGCGGCGTGGTTTGATCGAGCGTCGCTCACTGGATCGGCTGCCGCACAATACGAACTCGCGCGACTCTATGAGTTTGGCGCGGGAGTTCCCGCAGATAACTCAGAGGCGAGTCGCCTGTACGCACTCTCGGCGAATCAGGGGTACGCCGACGCATGCCATGTCCTTGGTGTTCGATACGACTATGGCAACAATGTTCCTGAGAGCGATCTTGAAGCAGCACGCTGGTATCAACTTGCTGCCGAACAAGGTGTTCCAGACTCAAAGTTTCAACTCGGTCTGCTCTTCGAGCGCGGGGATGGCGTGCCGCAGAATGAAGAGATCGCCGCGCAGTACTACCTCGATGCCGCTGAACAGGGATTGGACTGGGCGCAGTTCTGCCTCGGGCAACTCTATCGACGCGGTGTTGGAGTTTCATTCGACCAGACAACTGCCTACGCGTGGTTGAACCTGGCAGCAAGTGCAGGCAACGGCAGTGCCGCGCACGAACGCAATCAGCTGCGGGGCAAACTCACAAAAGAAGAAGTCAGCACCGCGCAGGACATCTCGCTGAAGCTCGTCAAAGTCACACCCCAAGTTGCACTCGCCAATCGACAACGCTTCACACCACCGGGACAGAAGCGCGCTGGCGCAGCCCTCACAGGATCGATGCAACCGAGCGATCGCACGCGCGACATCATCGGCGGCGGCTCCAATGGATCAAGCGGCTCAAGCGGATCAAGCGGTTCATCCAAGAGCCGTCCTCCGCGGGGCAGTCGGCCTCCTGGCCAACGGTGAATTGTCTCGCTGAACTTCTGGCGGTGAGTTGCCCGTATCGCTTCGCCGACGTCAAACAAGCACGACAAAAACACAGCCAGCCTTCCGACGAATCGGAAGGCTGGCTGGAATTTGCATTTGAAAACTGAAACTCAGTTCAAATCAATAACGGTCGCCGCCACGGCCACCGCCGCCGCCGCCGCCACCGCCGTAGCCACCGCGACCACCGCCGCCGCCGCCGCCGCCACCGCCGTAGCCACCGCGACCACCGCCGCCGCCGCCGCCACCGAATCCACCACGGCCACCGCCGCCGCCGCCTGTGGCAGGTGGACGAGCTTCGTTGACTGTGAGGTTGCGACCATCGAATGGCTTGCCATTCGACTCTTCGATTGCCTTCTTCGCAGCAGCATCATCCGCCATTGTGACGAATGCGAATCCGCGCGAACGACCTGTTTCGCGATCTGTGGCGATGAACACTTCTGTGACTGGGCCGAACTGACCGAAGAATTCGGCGAGCGATTCCTGCGTAGCTTTAAACGGGAGATTTCCTACATACAGCTTCATGACGTACCTTCCTTCAAGCGCAAGCTCAGCGAATCCCGATACGAAATGAAGCGTTGGTCATCGAAGCTCATGCGCAAACCTTGTAATTGAACCACGGACAATCCGTGACTCGATCGGAAGACTATACAGTAATGGCACTTTCAATGCACGGAACTACAATTCCATTTCACCGATCGCTGCTTGGGCGGCTTCTGCTTCTCGGAGTGGTGCCTGCCTGTGCCACGCTGGTTCTGCTCGTGGCGTACGAGTCGCAAGAGAATCTTGCTCGGTACAGAACAGACCAAGAGCAACTTCTCACTGTGACTGCCCACGAGATCGCTGCGCAACTCGATACCGAGAATGAGTCGGCGCTCGATCTTGCTGTTTTTTTGGCGAAATCACAAGAAAGTGGACTTTTTGGCAAACGTGCAGAGTCGGTGGCGATGCTCAAGTCGCTTCTCGAAGCAACCGCTTATGTGGTAGGCACTTATGTTGATTATGAGCCATCCCAGACCCCTCCTGCAACCGAGGCGTCACCCTCCCCAGCGGGCTCAGTCTCGCCGTCAGGACGCTTTACCCCCTACGTGTTGCGGGATTGGACGAATGGCGACCAAATCATCGTCAAGCCTTCGGTCGATCAAGAGACCAGCCTCTGGTATGGCGGGATCAAGAAAGAGTTTGAGATTTCAGGAGCGCGGCGAGCGCGGATCACTGAACCCTATGTCTACGAGGGTCAGATGATCGTCGAGCAGACCTGCCCGATCGTCATTGATGGAAAGTTCGCAGGCGTCGGGGGAGTCGATCGAAGCCTCAAACAGATCGATGCGCACTTGCGAAAGAGTTGTATAGAAGTTCACGCCGCTGGATTTCTCATCTCATCGGGTCGCACAACTCCAGGATTCGAGAAGTCTCCAGCCTTCATCGCTGCGACCACTGATGAAGTTCGATCAAACGAAGCAGACACGACCGGACTGCTGCGCACCACCACCGTCACGAGTTCGCCCTACCGCGACCTGTTTGCGGCCTTTCGAGAATCGCAAGGGACCCAATTGCATTACGCGATTGATCCTGTGCTAAAAGTTCGTTGTCTGTACATGGTTGCGCGTATCGAAGCTGGTGACTGGACAGTCATCCTTCGGCAACCTGAATCAGCGATGATGGCGCCCATTTGGGCGCAGCTCTATCAGCAGGCTGGTGGCGCACTCATCGGCCTGATCGTGATCGCAACACTGCTCGCGGTGCCTGCCGTGCAGATCACGCGACGAGTTCAGAAGTCTGTCGCAATTGCCGACTTGATCGCCTCGGGCCACCTCGACACGAAAATCGAGGTTCAAGCTGGCGGTGACGAGACAGCGTCACTCTTGCGATCGCTCGATTCGATGGCGCGCTCGCTGCAAACAATTGTGCGCGGAGTCAAACAAGCAACTGTCAACATCAACGCAACGGCAACTCAACTCGCTGCAACGGCGCGAGAACAAGATGGCTCTGCGCAATCGCTTGGGGCGAGCACTGCACAAATCGCCGCCGCGGTGAAAGAGATCTCAGCAACTGCGACCGAACTCTCGCAGTTGATGCAAGGAGTTGATCGAGCCGCAAACGCGACCGCCGACTTGGCCAAGGATGGCAAGCAGTCATTGGTGGGGATGACCGCCGCGATGGAATCACTCGATGAAGGGACTCGTTCCATTGCAGGTCGCCTTTCGACCATCAGCGAGAAGGCGAGTTCGATCAACACAATTGTCACGACCATCACAAAGGTCGCCGACCAGACAAATTTGCTCTCAGTGAATGCTGCGATTGAGGCAGAAAAGGCTGGAGAACATGGTGTTGGATTCCTCGTGGTCGCGCGAGAGATTCGGAGGCTCGCAGATCAGACTGCTGCGGCAACCCTTGATATCGAGCAAACTGTGCGGCACATGCAAGGTGCGGTCAGCGCGGGCGTGATGGAAATGGACCGCTTCAGCGAACAGGTTCGCCGAAGTGTGAGCGAGACGTCACGCATTGGCGGGCAGCTCGGCGGCATCATCGAGCAAGTCGAATTGGGCACACGCGACATCTTTCAGGTGACCGAGGGCATGAAGGCCCAGACCGAAGGCGCGCGGCAGATCTCTGATGCGATGGGGCAATTGACCTCTGGCTCGCGCGAAGCCGTCACTGCGGCGCAGGAGACGTGCCGTGCTGCTGAAGCATTGCAAGAGTCGATCGTCGGATTGCGCGATGGTGTTGCGACATTCAAGACCGCAGAATCTGATTGAGCGGAGAACACCGATGCGAGCGCTCGAGTTGTGGCTTGCCGATCACAGATTTGCGATATCGATTGGCGCGATTGATGAGGTCTTGCCGCTCGTCGATGCGCGCGCACTGCCGGGAGCACCCTCGTGGATCGTTGGAATGGCCCAACTTCGCGGAGCATTCGTTCCTCTGATCGATTGTGGAATCTTGCTCAATGACACTGCGGTGAAGCGAACCATGAACGCGCGTGTCATCTTGTTGCAGCAAGGCGCGAGTGGCGGCGCGATGCGGCTCGCGCTGCTTGTCGACCGGGTCGGCGGAGTATTGACTCTCGATCCCGATGCGGCAGGTACGCACGCCGGACTCGATGGATTGGCGCGCGGCGCGCTTGGTGCCATGATGCTTGACGCATCGGGCGAGATCTGCCTGATCGAGCTCACGCGCTTGCTGAGCGAGGCCGATCGCAAATTGTTCCGTGACACTGCGAGCTCGCCGTGAGCGCGATTCCCGCGGCGCGCGACATTGATCTCTTGGCAAGTTTGCTCGCGCAGCGTGGAAACCTCGCACAAGCCCTGCTCGAAGGTCCGGGATTTGTAAGCGCGGTTCGACTTCGGATGAGCGCGCTTGGGGTCACCGACTCAGCACTCTTCGCCGCAAGAGTCATGAGCGATGAGCGTGAGTTTCACATGCTCGCCAGCGAGATTGCCGTCCCAGAGACTTGGTTCTTTCGATATCTCGTGAGTTACGAGTATCTGCTGCAACACTTGAGCGATCTTCGTCGCACGCGCGGTGGCGCACTTGTCTGTGCGAGCTTGGGCTGTGCGACTGGTGTCGAAGCGTGGTGTATCGCAGCGACCGCGCTCGCTGCAGGATGGCCACCCGACAAGATCACGGTGCATGCGATTGACCGCAATCCAGTCGCGACGGAAGCTGCGCGCACGGGCCGCATTTCTGGCGCGAGCGTTCGCAGTGAGTTTCCAGCTTGGGCGGCGCCGTGGATTTCACTCACGCCAAGCGGGGTAGAACTTTCACCCCAGGTTCGCGCGTGCGTTCAAGTTCGCACGGGCGACCTGCTCTCAACACCCGATCTCTTGTTTCCTGGGATTGATGTGATCTTCTGTCGCAACGTACTGATTTACCTCGACGCCCCCGCGCGTCTTGTGTTGCGCGACCGCATCGCACAGTGGCTTGCGGCCGATGGACTGCTGCTGCTCGGCCACGCTGATGCGCTTGTGCGCGGCGATGTCTTCGAGCCTGATGGTCCGCCCGCTGCCTTTGCACTGCGAAAGATGCGCGCCGCAACTGTTTCGCAGCGGGCTCTCCCCAAACGCCCCATTTCAACAACCAGCGTCGCGCCGACACAGAGTTCGACACGCAGCCTGTCGACGCCGCCGCCCGCGGCCCCCAAGCTGCGAGATCCTCTGCCACCGATCGCGCCCGCCGACGATCACGCTGCGGTGCTTCGGCAACTTCACACACTGATTCATTCGGGCAGCCTCACTCAGGCGCGCGAGCTCGCTGAATCGGCGCTCGCGCATGCGCCCACCTGCGTCGAACTTCTCGAGTCGCTCGCTGGCGTGCTCTCGGCACAGAACGATCTTGCAGGCGCACATCAGTGCTATCAGCGAGTCGTATACCTTGACCCCAAACATGGCCCAGCCCTGCTCGCACTCGCCGAACTCTCTGCGGCACTCGGTCACCCAGAAGAATCTGCTCGCTTCAGAGCTCGGCTCAAGAGACTGATCGATCAATGAACTTGACGCACTGATGACTTCACCGCAGACTCCATCTCCGCAAGATCAACGAAGCGCAATGTCGCGCCTGCTAGACCGTGCAGCGAGTTCAGCGGGGGTTGCGCAGTCGACCAAGGCGATCGCCCAACCACGTTCACTTCGTCGCGAGGCACAGCTGAATGTGCTCATCGTGCGCTGCGCCAATGAGTGGTTTGCGATTCCAGCCGCGGGGGTGCTGCAGGTCACTCGTGTTTCAAAGGTGCACACCCTTCCCCACCGCACCGCAACTGGATTTCGCGGATTGACCGCGATTTCAGGGGCAATCGTGCCCGTCATTGACCTTGTTGCGCTGCTTGGGTTGGCGGCCGCCGCTGACTCGCTGCCGCGCAACGCGCGCATGGTGGCTGTGGGAGATTCGCAGGCGTCGTGGGCGTTCGAGGCCGACGACGTGCCCGGGGTGTACGCAATCGCGCAGACCGCGATGCAGCCGCTTCCGCTGACAGTCTTGAGTGCGCCGCGGCGCATTTCGAGCGGATTGCTTCTGACCCCGCACGGCACTGCATCGCTTGTCGATCCTGATCGCCTCTTCACAGAATTCAGGAGCGCACTCGCGTAACGCGCATGGACCTCGGCGGCTTCTCAATGTTCGATCTCTTTCGCACTGAAGTGCAGCAACACTGCGCCTGTCTCGCCGATGGACTCGTCGCGCTCGAGCAGAATGCGAGCCAGCCCAAACTCGTAGAACCGCTCATGCGCGCCGCCCACTCGGTGAAGGGGGCCGCACGAATCATCAACTTGGATGGCGCGGTGCAACTCGCCCACGCGATGGAAGAGTGCCTCGTTCGCATTCAGAAGGGAGTCGAAGTTCCAGTCCCAGCGCGCATCGACGACCTGCTGAAAGGAAGCGACATCCTGCTGTCGCTTGCCGACCGTGCGAGTGAAGAGGATGCGCGCGCGTGGCTTGAAGGGCAAGCGACTTTGATCGCCGCCCTTGCTGAATCTTTGACACTTCCCGCGGTGACGGGCGCGACCAGTGTCGCGTCAGCGCCAATCGCCGCAGTTGCGCCGGCGGTTGTTCCGGCGCCGACGATTACGCCTTCCGCGCCAACTGCCGTGTTGGATGCTCCATCGACTCCGCCCCAACCGAGCGCGGCGCAGACTGCGCAACCGAGCGCACCCATCGACGCGGCGCCATCCATGGCCGCTGCGCCGAGTGCGCCTGTTGGAAGCGGAGTGCTCGTTGCCTCATCGCGCCTTGAACGACTGCTGCAACTCTCTGGCGAGTCGCTCGTCGAAGCGCGACGACTCGACTCGATTCGACGAACACTCGGCCGCGCCAAGTCAGCGCACCGAACTCTTGCAGACGCGCTCGACTCGCTCGAGGTCACAGGTTCGCGCGCGGGCGAGGCGATGACAGCTGTCGCGACGAGTCGCGCCGCGCTCGAAGAGGCACTTCGCCAGGTCGAAGATCACCTGCGTCGAGGAGAAGAACTTGCGAGCGCGCTGCACAACGAAGCTGTTGCAAGTCGGATGCGCCCCTTCGGTGATGCGTGTGGTGCACTGCCGCGCTCGGTCCGTGATGTTGCCCGCACCCTCGCGAAAGATGTGCGACTCGTGATCTCGGGCGAACAAGTGCCAGTTGACCGCGAGATTCTTCGGCAACTCGAGGCTCCCCTGGGTCATCTTGTTCGAAATGCGATCGACCACGGAATCGAAACTCCAGATGAGCGCGTCGCGGCTGGAAAACCCCGCCATGCAACGTTGTGGGTCGAGGCGCGGCACCATGCTGGAAGTTTGGTCGTCGAAGTGCGCGAAGATGGTCGCGGCATCAACCGCGAGAACCTGCGCGCGCGAATTGCGAGCAAGAACCTTTCATCGCCCGAACTGCTCGCCACAATGGGCGATGCAGAGCTCTTCGACTTTCTCTTCCTTCCCGGCTTTTCGACCGCCGCGAAGGTCACAGACATCTCGGGTCGCGGCGTTGGACTCGACGTCGTGCAGTCGATGGCGCATGCAGTCGGTGGATCAGTTGAAGTTCGCTCGAGCCCCCGTGGCACGACCTTTTCGCTGCGGCTTCCTGTGACACTTTCGATTGTGCGTGCAGCGGTGATTTCGATCGCCGGCGAAACGTACGCCCTTGCGCTCGCTCGTCTTGAACGCATCGACCGAATCGCCCGAACAGAGATCAAGAATGTGGAGGGACGACCGACCACAATCATTCGCGGCGACACAGTCGGGCTCGTGCACGCAACCGACTTGCTCGAGTTGAAACCGATTGCCGCAGCCGCCACGGGTGACGACCTCGCTGTTGTGAGCCTGCAGGCAGCGGGGCGAACTGTTGGACTCATCGTCGACGCATTTCTTGGCGAAGAAGATCTCGTCGTGCGCAAACTTGACGGGCGCCTTGGCGACATTGCACATGTTGATGCGGCGAGCATTCGCGAGAATGGCGATCTGCTGCTGATTCTCGACGCAGACGATCTTGTTCAATCGACTCTGCAGTTGCTCGAACAGGGGCGACTGCGCGGCGATGGGGGACGATCGAGTGCAGCATCGCGCCTTCAGAAACGAATCTTGGTCGTCGAAGATTCGATCACTGTGCGCGAAGTCGAACGGCAGATGCTCTTGCGCGCTGGATACCTCGTCGACACTGCAGTCGATGGCGTGGATGGTTGGAATGCAGTGCAGAAACACTCGTACGACCTCATCGTGAGCGATGTCGACATGCCGCGCATGAACGGCATCGAGCTCGTACGAAAACTGCGCGCAGATAAACGATTTGAACGCATCCCCGTCGTCATCGTGAGTTACAAAGACCGCGAAGAGGATCGCCTCGCGGGGCTCGAGGTTGGCGCATCCGCATACCTCACCAAGGGGTCGTTTCAGGATCGCTCATTCCTGCACACAGTCGCAGACCTCGTTGGGCACACGAACGAATGCGCATAGCAATCGTGAATGATCTTCGCATGGCGCAAGAGTTGCTGCGCAAGGCGATCGCGCTGATGCCAGACGCATCGGTTGCGTGGATCGCCGCCGACGGAGCAGCGGCGGTGGCTGCATGCAAGAGCGATCGACCCGACTTGATTCTGATGGACATGGTGATGCCAGTGATGGATGGCGCTGTTGCGACGCGCGCGATCATGAAAGAGTGTCCCTGTCCAATTCTTGTGGTCACGAGCACGATTGAGGGAAACCTCTCGCTTGTCTATGAGGCGCTGAGCGCGGGAGCGATCGACGCCGTGCAAACGCCGCAGATTGGGGCGGGCGGCTCAATCACCGGAATCGACGCTCTCACGCGCAAGTCGCGCATCGCACTCGCGGCCTCTGCCACACCTGTACGTGCGCGGGCGTTTCAAGATGCGCCGCCGAATCGCGCGACCACCGATGCCACGCGCGCACGCACGAGCACGCGCACCCCACTGCTTGCGATCGGATCTTCGACGGGCGGTCCCCATGCACTCTCGATTGTCTTGCGAGATCTGACGAGTCACACCACGCACTGCACGGTCATCGTGCAACACATCGACATCAGTTACGCCGCGGGCTTGGCAACTTGGCTCTCGGGCCAGACAAAGAAGAGCGTGCGCGTTGCCGTTGAAGGCGATAGTGTGCAACCTGGACTCATTCTGCTTGCGGCAACCGACGACCACCTCGTGATCCGCCAAGGGCGCGTGCACTATGTGCGCGAGCCCGTCGACGAAATCTACCGGCCGAGCGTCGATGCGCTCTTTCGAAGTCTCGCAGGCGACGCGTCACACATCGGCGCGGCGGTCTTGCTCACTGGCATGGGACGCGATGGCGCCGAGGGACTGCGCGCGCTGCGAACTTCTGGATGGCCGACGATTGCGCAAGACCAGAACACAAGCGTCGTGTGGGGAATGCCTGGTGCGGCGGTCGCGCTTGGCGCTGCGGCGCAGATTCTTCCGCTCGAGTTGATCGGCGGCGCAGCAAGTCGCGCTATCGCGGCAGCCGCCGCCGTTTCGTAGCATCGCCAACCCTATGTCTTCTACCACTGGCGCTTCCACAAACACTGAGTCGCTCGACCGAGTCGTCGTTCTGCTCGTCGACGATCAACCAATGATTGGCGAAGCGGTTCGGCGCATCTGCGCGATGCAGCCATCGATCGAGTACCACTTCTGTGCCGATGCAACGAAGGCGGTTGAAACCGCGACGCGCGTCGAGCCAACGGTCATCTTGCAAGATCTCGTCATGCCAGGCATCGATGGACTCGACCTCGTCGTGCACTATCGGCAGAATGACGCGACCCGCCTCGTTCCGCTCATTGTGCTCTCCTCGAAGGAAGAGGCAACAACGAAGGCTGAGGCATTCGCGCGCGGCGCAAATGACTATCTCGTCAAACTGCCCGATCCAATCGAGATTCTTGCGCGCATTCGTTACCACTCACGCGGATATCGCGCACTACTCGAACGCAATGAGGCCTACCGCCAACTCAAGAGCGAACTCGATCAGGCGGGCGACTATGTCCAATCGTTGCTTCCGCCGACGCTGCAAGCATCCGATGTTGTCGTGCGTGGCGCGTTCATTCCCAGTGCCCAACTCGGTGGAGACTTCTTTGGATGGAGCGAGCTCGCCGACGGCAATCTCGCGCTCTTCTTGATAGACGTTTGCGGTCACGGCGTTGGACCTGCGCTGCTCTCAGTCTCTGTGAGTAACGCGTTGCACGCGGGTGGATTGTCGAAAGAAGATTTGCTGAGCCCAGCGCGCGTCATGAGCCGTTTGAACGCTGCGTTTCCGATGTCGAGCCATCGCGGCATGTATTTCACGGGCTGGTATGGAGTCTTCAACCGCACGACCCGCAAGCTGACATGGGCGGGTGCGGGCCATCCACCTGCCATGGTGACGCGCGCAAATGGCGACTACGTCGAATTCGACTCAGATGGTCCTCCTGTTGGAATCGTCGATGGGTTTGAGTTCACCGAGTCGACTGCGCAACTTGAAGCGGGCGATCGCTTCTATCTCTACAGCGATGGGATCGTCGAGATTCCAAGGCCAGATGGCACGGTCTGGTCACACTCTGACTTTCAACTCTTCGCGCGATCCGATGCCCTCAAGGCCGCAGACCCAATCGCGCGCATGCTCGAATTCACCCGCGGATTGCAGGGCTTTTCGCACTTCACCGATGACGTTTCGATTGTTGAGATGATCGTTCAGCCCGCATAGGCCTCAGTGGCTTCCGAGGGCACAACGCCCCGCGCGTTACGCTCTCGATGATGGCGCGCCGAACTGATCCCAATCAGCTCTCGCTCTTTGGCGATTCGCCAGAGTCGAACGCCGTGCGAGGCGCTGCCGTCGCGAGCGAGGTGCACTCGATTCGCGCGCAACTCTCTGCATCGATTCGCCTCGGCACGAGTTCGTGGAGTTTTCCTGGATGGAAGGGACTGCTGTGGGACGGCTCACCCTCGCCCGCAGCACTTGCTCGCGATGGTCTCGCCTCGTACGCAAAGCATCCACTCTTGCGCACGGTGGGCGTCGACAAGACCTACTACAGACCAGCGCCGATTGAAGAATTCACGCGCTTGCGTCAGCAAGTCACCGATGACTTTCGCTTTCTCGTGAAGGCGCACGAAGCAGTGACACGTCTCGACACACGCGATGGCACGGCGAAGGATTTGTTTCTGAATTGTGGCTACACGCTCGATGCGGTGATTGATCCAATCATGCAAGGTCTGCGAGGCTCGGCGGGACCGATCCTCTTTCAGTTTTCTCCGATGGCGCTGCGAAGCGCAAAGAACGCCGAGGCGTTCATCCGAAAACTCGGTGCGTTTCTCTGTGGACTGCCCGTGGGACCGCTCTATGCCGTCGAAGCGCGCGACCGCGTGCTGATGCGACCATCCTGGGCAGCGATGTTGAAAGATTCTGGCGTGGCCCATTCGTATTGCGTGCATCCATCCATGCCTGCGCCTGCTGTGCAAGCGAAGACCGTCGACCCCGCGACGCAGCCTGCCATTGTCTGTCGATGGATGTTGCACGCGGGGCTCGGCTACTCGGCCGCGGTCGATCGATATGAACCGTTCGATCAGATCGTGGATGCCGATACCGCGAGTCGCGCACAGTTCGCGCATCTCTGCGCGCTTGCCATCGCACACGGCAAGGACGCTTGGGTGATCATCAACAACAAGGCGGAAGGATCGGCGCCGCGATCAGTCGAGTTGCTCGCGCGCGCACTGATCGCGCAGTGATCGGGCAGTGATCGCCGAAGGCGCTGCCCTTGCGGGCGCCCGCACGGGACCTTGAACAACTCTTGAGAAATGCTGGGGCGACGATCCGACTACGGATGGTCGATGGCGATGGAATACCACCATGTTCTCGTGGCGTCTGGCGATGGAATTGTCGGCGACTGCTTGCCCGACTCCCAACACACCTCGAAGAAGACCGCGTCTTTCTCGAACGCAGCCATGTCTGTTCGCTGTTGATAGAGAATCGCTCCCCTCGCCCACGGCAGTCCAGATTGCTGCCGAATGACCAGAGAGAATCGATCGCCATCCTGTTCTACATGCCAGAGCCCGTTGCCACCGCCGTGCAATGCCGCTTTGAGGGCGCTGTACCACGCGGCAGAAGTTGGCGGATCAGGCGGCCAGATCACCAAGCATTCACCGTCGGTGCGCAACTGAATTCGCACCGACTGCTTCGAGTCCAACGAACCAGTTTCAAAGGTCCTGCCGCCGAAGAGTCGTTTGTAACCATCCACAGTGGTCGGGACTGGTGGCGATGACACCGTGTATCCGCAGCCGATGACCAATCCAACGAGCAACGCCCCTGTCATCAACACGGCTCTGTTCCACGTGATGCACTTGTTTCTGTGTGGCATTTCTTGAATCCTCTCTGGGCAACCACGAACTCTCACTCGGCGCCCTGTTTGAGAGCCGGTGTCGGCGCGACTTTCGCGCGTTCGTTTGCGCCGTCGCGCAGCGCATCGAGCGTTGAACGCATTCGGTTCAACTCGCCGCGAATCGTGGCGAAATCTGGACGCGCTGCGGCGACCCATGCGCCGAACTCTCCTCGTTCAGCGCGCGCCGAAAGTGCGGCGAGTTGCGCCGTCGCATCGGGCGCGCTCCATGCCTGCGCCACCGCGAAAAAGTACGGCTCTCCTGCGCGCATCTCAACGAGCAACTCTTCGCCGCGCAACCTCGAAAGCGGATACTCGTTCGCCTTTGAAACAATTGCGGCGCTCTCACTCTTGGCAGATTCGTAAAGCGAGGCGCCATCCCCTCCTGCTCGAATGCGATCTTGCGGGCGAGACATCCAGCGAATCTGTTCAGCCTGCACGCAGCGTTCCCACGCGAACGTTTGCGCGGCAGCGAGCGCCGCAGCGGCATCGCGAATCTTTGTCGCGCGCGCTGCATCGGCCGAGAGCGGCAAGAATGCATCAGCCCGCTGAACCGCCTGCCATGCCATGCGCGAAGCGATCTGTTGTGCATCTAGACGAGGCACGAGCGAGGCAACGCGCGCAGCATCAAGCATCGCCACGATCCGATCGCACGCCTCATCGCGTCGGCTAAATCTCTCGAGCCGTCGACTGTCTGCATCGAGAAGTGTCATCCACTCTTTCAAACGACCAACGTCGGCGGTCGAGGCATACCAATCGATTTTCCACTCGCAGGGTGCGGCGAGCGCGATCGAGACTTTCAGAATCTCACTTTGCGCAGCATCGAGTTCGGCGATTGCATTTTCGCTTGGCATCCACGCGCGCGATCGAAAATACTCGCGCATCGTGCGCGGGCAACGGATCGCAAGATCGACTGCGACGTCGCGCGCGCAATCCGGAAGCGTGCTCGCGTGCGCGCTGGGATCTTGGGGGGCTGCGACCATTGAAGCCGCGAAGCCGAGCGTGATGAGAGTTGCGATCACAGGCAAAGCGTAATCGCTCGGATGGCGCACTATGCCCCCGGAATATGCAGCGCTGGCAAGACGAAGTTCGCCGCAGGCACGAACGCCAATGCTGGCACTGGCAATGTTGCCGAGATCGTCATATGACCTCTGATGACTTTCGCAGGCTCAACGATATCCGCTGCAAACAGACCAGCCGTGCCAAGTCCGTGATCGCGATCACCGACCCCGAGCGCAGTCGCCATGCGCGCAACAAGCGCGATCGTGTAGGAACTATCGACTGCAGTTGAAAGCACGGTGTCCATTCCGTGGATGCGCCCGCGCGTCACAACAGACTCGACCTCCTCGAGTGCGCCGACCAGCGATGGCTTGACGACTTGCACTTCGACGCCCGGCGCGCCGAGCACTTCTTCAATTGGAAGGCCGAGGTGCAGACTTTCGTCAATCGCCATCACCATTCCAACGCGGCGAGAAAGTTCGCTCAGATCAGCGTGATCTTGAAGTGGCTCTTCTACGTAATCGATGCGCGAAGCATCAATGCGACTCAGCAACCGTTCGGCGACTGAGAGCGACATCATGCGATTGCCATCGAGTCGAATGCGCACATCTTCATCGACGAGCCCGAGAATTGTGTTGATCGTGCGCAAGTCATCGACGGGTTTGCCACGGCCAATCTTGATCTTGATCGTCTGAAATCCGTCGAACGCGCCCGCCGTGAACGCCGCCTTCGCTTCGCGCGCTCCGCCTGAGAAGAACGCATTGATGCCGACCGACGTTGCAGGCGCAGGATCGCCGAACCCAAATCGCTTGTTCGCCGCTGCTGTTTCGATCGCGCAGGACATTCCAAATGCCGCGCTGCGCACCATCGGAGTCGAGTGGTTGCGAATCGCTTCTTGCAGACACGAGAGTGCTTCAGGCAGAGTCTCACGGTGAAACCCAGCGAGCGGTGCAACTTCGCCATATCCCACGCGCGATCCTCGAGTGCATCGCACCATCACTCCCTGCCGCGTTGGAATACTCAACGAGCCCACAACATAGGGCTTCTTGAAGGGCAACTCGAAAAATGCGAGATCGAAGTTCATAGGTTCCAACCAATGGACAGCAGAACACCGTACACGAGGATTGCCCTGCCCGTCGCGGCAAGAATGGCGTTCAGTGGGCGTCCGCTCACACCCCGCAACACGTCCGCGCAGGCAGGAATGAGGCTCGCAACGGCAATGATCGCAATCGCGCACCACCATCTTTCATTCAACCATGCGAGTGCGAGTGCACAGAGTGCAGCAGCGACAACGCACGCGATGAATTCAATGCGCGCAAACCGCACACCAAAGCGCACTGCGAGTGTGCGCTTGTTGGCGACGCGATCAGTTGGTTCGTCACGAAGGTTGTTGATGGCGATGAGCGCGGCGGCGAGAAATCCGCATCCCACACCGGCGAGCGCTGAGAGCCACGTCCAGTACGTGGACTGCGCTGCGTAGGTGCCTGCGACTGCGATTGGACCAAAGAAGAGCAGCGCGAAGACCTCGCCGAGTCCGTGGTATGCGATCGACCAGCGCCCTGCGGTGTACAGAATTGCGAGTGTGACTGAGAGTGCGCCCAGCAGAATGAATGGCCATCCAGCGCACAGTGCGAGGTATGCAACGGATGGCACCACGAGCACTACGACAACGATGCAGGTTGCGACCAACATCGCGCGCGGCGAGATCAGCCCCGACGCAACAGCTCGCGTTGGACCGAGTCGCTCATGCGTGTCCGCCCCCTTGCGTGCATCGAAGAGGTCATTGGCAAAGTTGCACGCGATCTGCACACCCAGCGCGCCGGCGAGTGCAGCGCATGCGCTCGCGAGATGAAAGACTCCATCGCCGTGCGCAATCGCCGACCCGACCGCAACTGGAGCAACTCCAGCAGTGAGTGTGCGCGGGCGAGTCGCGGCACACCAAACTCGACACTGTTCGATCATGGGCGGCGCGTGAACGATCCAAAGTCGGGAGGACGCTTCTCGAGGTACGCATGGTGCCCCTCTTGTCCCTCTTGAGTCATGTAGTAGAGAAGCGTCGCGTTGCCCGCCAATTCTTGAAGCCCCGCTTGACCGTCACAGTCGGCGTTGAGCGCAGATTTGAGGCAACGAATTGCCAGCGGAGATTTCGAAAGAATCTCGCGCGCCCATTTCACAGTTTCGCGCTCGAGCTCTGCGAGTGGCACCACACAGTTGATGAGACCCATCTCGAGCGCAGCCGCTGCGTCGTACTGACGACAGAGAAACCAAATCTCGCGTGCCTTCTTCTGTCCAACGATGCGCGCCATGTACGAGGCGCCAAACCCACCGTCGAATGATCCAACCTTCGGACCCGTCTGCCCAAAAATTGCGTTGTCTGCTGCGATGGTCAGATCACAGACCATGTGCAACACATGACCACCGCCGATTGCAAACCCAGCGACCATCGCGATGACAGGCTTTGGGCAGGTGCGAATCTCGCGTTGTAGGTCGAGCACATTGAGACTTTGCGTGCCATCGGCGTCGGCGTATCCAGCGTCCTGGCGAATTCGCATGTCTCCACCTGAACAGAATGCCAACGGACCCTCACCCGTCAGAATGATCACACCCACGTTGGCGTCGTAGCGGGCAAGTCGAAGCGCACTCCGCATCGACTCGACTGTCTGCGGGCGAAAGGCATTTCTCACTTCAGGACGGCAAATCGTGATCTTCGCGATGCCTTGCGCGGTTTCGTATCGGATGTCTTGAAAGGTTCCAGCGCAGATCCACTGCACCGACTCTGATTCTGTTGATTGAGTTTGCATTGTTGTTCTGACCGCGTGCGCGAGAGATGCAGGTTGCTCGATGTGCACCGCGTGGCCAGCATCTGGAAGCACCACTGCTGAAACTCCCAACGCGTGCGCTCGAGTCGCGACGGCACCGTACCGTCGATCGTCGCCCCCAACGATAATCGAAAGGCTGCGAGAAGCGCGCGCGAGAAGATTCCAACGCGGCGCACTGCGTCCAGGAGAACAGCCCGCCACGATCCGTCCCCAAAGCGCCGCGTTCGAGCCTTGCACAAGTTGGGCGCACCGAATCTGCGAAAGCGCGGCAAACTCGGGGTGCGCGCGAAGTCGAATGAATGGCTGCTGCTGGTACCACGCATTCAAGAGAGCCAGCGCGCGAGAGGCGCGCTGAGTTTCTGGTGCCGAAGAAATCGCAGCAAGCTGTTCGGCCCACTGGTCATCTGCAATTGCACGCGCGTGGCGTTCGCAGGCATCCTCGATGCCAGGGCTCGCGCTCACCAAACAGATGCGACCGATGCGGTCGCGCGACTGCGCCAACATTTCAAGCGCGATGCGCCCGCCCATCGAATAGCCAACGAGGTCGAAGCCTGCTCTTGTGCGCGGATCATTTTCGAGTTGAAGAATCACTTCGCGCGCGAGTTGTGCGAGTGAGATCGTTGCTGTCGGATCGGTAGCCGCCGAGATGCGCTGGGCGACTTCGAGCAGATCGACTCGAATCGCCGGGCGCGTCTGCGCATCATTCGCGCGGCGCGCCGACTCGAACGCATCCCAGTCGCAGGGTGATCCGAGAAATCCGTGCACCAAGACGAGCGGGCGCTCCTGCGAAGCGCGCAACTCGGCACCGCTCACAGCGAGACCTTTGAAACGATCGACGGCTGCAGCCGAGATGGATCGATCGCCTCGAGTTGCGCGCGAATCGTCGCTTGCAAGTCCCTGTGAAAGTGCAGGTTTTCGCCCCGTTCGGTGCGCACCTCGATCAGGGTCGATTGGCTCGAGCGTGCCCCGCGGCTCTGCGCTTGCGCGAGCGC
>CAYHFW010000001.1:123044-183511 GCA_964355975.1 uncultured Singulisphaera sp. | reverse complement strand
GCGCTTGCGCGAGCGCCTGCGCGAGTTCTGCGCGCGTCATGGGGGTCTCGTAGTGCAGCGCGAATGCTTGCGCAACACCTGCGAACGATGTGCCGTGCGGAGCAGTCGCCCACGGCTCGAGCAGGGCTGGGTGATCGGCGAGCGGGAGAAAGTGAAAGATTCCTCCGCCATCATTATTCACGACCACGATGATCAATGGAATCGGCGATGCGCGCACCAGCGCGAGCGATCCCAAGTCATGTAAGAGTGAGAGATCGCCCAGATGCACAAATGTCATCGTTCTCGTTGCGCGTGCGTGACCCACTGCGGTTGCGAGCAACCCGTCGATGCCGCTTGCACCGCGGTTGACGGCGATGGTCAACGGGGCAGTCGATGGCGCAGCATGCATGTCTGCATCGCGGATGGGCATGCTGTTTCCAACGAGCAGAGTCGTCGAGTTCTCTCCTGCAATGCCTGCGCAGTGCGCAGTCACGATTCGCGCTGTGGATGGTTCATCAAGCGGCGCACTGACGTTGTCGAGGCGCGCCTCGAGCACCCCCGCCACGCACTCTTGCGCTTCGATCCACGCGCGCATGTATGCCGTCGCCGCCGCCGACTGCGGGCGCGTCTGTGGAAGATTCATCGAAGCAAGCGCTGCGACCTGTGAAGCGTCGAGCAGAAGTTCTGTGCGTGCACTGTGGTTCGAATCGACCCGCACTGGCCCATCGCGCAGCAAGAGTTCACGCGCGCCTGCCTCTGCGAGAAATGTCGAGACGCGCCGACTCGCGACTCCTGCGCCGAGGCGCACAACGAATTCTGGACGAAGGCGTTCGCACATACGCGGCGAGAGCGTGATCAGATCTGCGTGTGCGATCGTGCCGCTCTGTGAACAACCGTGGCGCAATCCGCTTGCGACATCGGCGATGACGACTCCACCAAGCGCCGAGGTGATCGCGCGCGCGGCGGCGCGCATCGCTGGTGAATAGAGCGCTCCCACAGAGACGATCACGCGCGATGCATCCCCCTGCTCGCGAGTCACGCGCGCCACAAGGTCGTCGAGCACCTCATGGCCAGTGCGTGTCGATGCGAGCACTCGGCGCCACGGCTCGCGTGTCGCGATCCACTCTGCGATCGATGCGAGCTCACTGCGGTCCCAAGCAACCGCGCGAGGAGCAAGCGGCTCGCGAAACATCCAGTTGAGATGGACCGGTCCAGCAGGGCGCGACGGACCATGCGCGCGGTGCCACGCTTCATCAGCCGTCGAGAGCACCCACGCCAGATCAATCGCCTCGTCGGCGCACGGGATATCGACACTCCAGCGCGCAAACTCGCCAAAGATGCGGCTCTGCGAAATCGCCTGATTCGCCCCGCATTCGTGCAGTTCTGCCGGGCGGTCTGCGCTCACAATGATCAGTGGCGTGCCACTCTGCGATGCCTCAACGACTGCAGGCAAGAGGTTGGCGACGGCGGTTCCAGATGTTGTGATCACCATCGCCGCGCGACCCGTCGCGCGCGCCGCACCGAGCGCAACGAATCCTGCAGCGCGCTCATCGTGAGCGATCAGCGAGTCGATTTCTGGCGAGCGCGAGACAGCATGCGCCAATGGAGCGCTGCGCGATCCAGGACAAACAACCGCCAGTGAGAGACCGAGTCGTCCCCATTCGCTGACTGCGAGTTCTGCCCAGAGCGCATTTCGGTTGGGCGCCGCAGCAAAGTCATGCTGTGCGGTGCGCGCACTCACGAACCAACAACCAGTCGCGGAAGTTGCGTCAGCGCGCGCTCGCCCTCGGAGTCGCCGCACATCGCAGCAGCAACTCGCAAGTGACTTTCATTCGATGCGCGCACGACGAGCGCATCGAACGATGAGAGTTTGCGTGCTGTCTCGAGCCACTCTGCATCAGCATCTGACCCCCGCACGATTCCCGCTCCCGAATAGGCGGTCATCTCTGATCCAACAATGAGAGCCGAGCGAATCGCCACCGAGTAGTCGCTCGCGCTCGCACTCATCACTCCAACAACGCCACCATAAAGACCGCGGCATCCTCGTTCATGCTGCCGGATGAATTCGCGCGAAGTATCGACCGGCCATCCACACACTGCTGGAGTTGGATGCAGTCCACCGAGAATCGCTGCGTCACTGATCGGTTGCGCGAGCTCGCCCCTGGCGGCAGTCATGAGATGTTGCACGTGCCGCAAGCGCATGACACTGGGGGATTGCGCGCAGGTCAAACTCTTCATCATCGGTGCGAGCACCGACTCGATGTGGCGAATCACGATCTCGTGCTCGCGGCGATTTTTGTCGCTCGTGAGCAGTCGGCCAGCCAATCGATCATCGGATGCGTTGTCGAGGCCTCGTCCGCACGTCCCCGCGACTGCCTCACTCTGTACGCAGTCGTCCGCGCGGCAAAAGAGACGCTCTGGACTCGCGCCGATGAATGCCCGGCCGGGAACCTGCTCAACCATGAAATGAAATGCTGCTGGCTCTTCTTGCATGAGCCCTCCCAACACTCCACACGGATCCATCGTCTCGACTGCGGTGTAGGCGCGCGTGCGTGCGAGAACAACTTTCTCGATCGACCCATTCGCGATCGCGCCGAGTGCTGCATCGATGCCATCGGCCCAGCGCACTGGATCGCCATCCGAACTCAGTCGCAGACCGCGCGGAAGCGTCAAGTGTTCCGCTGGTGGCTCGCACTGCTCGAGCGCATGCCGTGCAGCCGATCCATCTGCAGAGAAATGCACCGCGAGGACCGTCTCGGTTGTTCGGCGCATCTCGATCACCGAAAGTGTGAGGCGCGAACGATTGAATCCAGCCCACTCGGGAGCGTGCTTGCCGACCGAACCCGCGTCGAAAAAGTTTGAGTACAAGAAGAATGGCTCGTTGCACTTCGATGAGGACGATGCGCGCGGCAGAGGCGTGCGCGCGATGTCATTCGAGTCGGACATCTCAATCGCACGGCCGACTCCAGCGACGATGAGCGATCCTTCGCGGTTTCGAAAATAGAACCGCTCGCCCGCGCATTGCGCCGCGAGCCAACGCAAGATGTCAGTCGAGTCGATCTCGATCTCGATGCGCTGCAGGTCAGCCGAAAGAGGCGCCGCTTGAACCTGCGTTGCAATCCCCTCGCGGAGCGCCTCGATCGCCTCGCCCAAAGGCAAGCACCCGCGAAGGCGCAGGCAGGTCATCGGTGATGGAAGTCGTGCAAACATCGTGCTGCGGCGGGAGTTGGGCGATGATAGGAAGAGCCTGAGCGATTCCAACACTCATGGTGGGCGTCTGACGCCTGTTATAGGACTCTCAGAAAGCCCGGTTCGCCCACTCTGTACCCTCACAAGTTGAATGAACTTTCGACGCAGAAAACGGGCGATGCATCATGCCGAGGCGCACACCGACGCAGATCCCGTGGCGGCGAAGATTGTCGATCACCCAGCGGTGCCCCAGGGCGAGCCAGAGCTGATTGAGAGCCGTGAAAAAGTGGACGAGTTCATGAGCCACGTTCGCAGCGAAGGCTCCTTCGCCTACGACACCGAGTTCATTGGCGAAGAGACGTTCATTCCGAACATCTGCCTTGTGCAACTCGCCACCCGCTCCCGAATCGCCTTGATCGATCCACATGCGCTCGATAAGAGTGCGCTCGCTCCTGTCTGGGATGCGGTGTGCGATCCAACGCTCGAGACAATTGTGCACGCGGGTGGGCAAGACATCAGCGCCGCGCAGAGGCGCACGAATCGCCAAGCGCAGAATGTCATCGACACGCAAATCGCTGCGGGTTTCATGGGGATGCCTTGGCCGACGAGCCTTGCGAATGTTGTGCATTCAATCGCAGGGCTGCGATTGAGCAAGGGGCACACATTCACCGAGTGGGATTCTCGCCCCCTCTCAAAGTCACAGCTCTCGTATGCGGCAGATGACGTGCGGTACTTGCCTCTCATCTGGCAAATGCAGCATGAGCGCCTCGATACGGTCGGGCGCACCGCGTGGGTACTCAGCGAGAGCGAAGAGTCGTTGCGAACATCTGAAGAGTTCGAGCCCGAGAGTCATGTGCGACGGGCCGCGCGCGGCCTCGGCCTGCGACCGCGCGTCATGACGATCGTTCGCGAACTTGTGATTTTGCGCTACTCAATCGCGCAATCCAAGAATTTGCCCCCGCGGACGGTCTTGCCAGATGGGCCACTGCTCGAGATCGCTCGACACAAGTTCGCATCGACTGACGAACTTGCGCAAGTGCGCTCGCTTCCACGTGCGACTTCGAGCGAATTCGGCAGCGAGATTCTGCGCGTGATGGAAGTTGCGCGCGGTTTGCCGATCGAACGCGACCGCATTTGGATGACTCCCGAAGAGGACGCCGAGGATCGCACGCGCATCGATGCGCTCTGGTCGATCCTGACGATGCGCGCGATCTCGATGGGGATCGCCACAACACTCATCTTGACCCGCGCGCAACTTTCTCGCTGGTACCTCGCGCGCGGCACGACAAATGCGCCGTTGTTTCCTGCCGATTCTTGGCGCGGGCAAGCGATCGGCCAATGGCTCACTGACTTCTTAGAAGGGCGCGAGACTCTGAATGTTGGATGGAAAAACGGAGGGCCGACCGCACCATGAGCCACTGGACACCACACCCTCCCACTCCTTCGACTCTCGGCGACCATGCAGTCGCGCTTGAAGGAACGCACTTGCTCGGAAAGAACATCGCCCTGCTGATCACTGGCGGAATCGCTGCAATGAAAGCGCCGATGCTCGCGCGAGCACTGCGACGCCAAGGCGCCCAAGTGACTGCGTTCATCTCTGATGAGGGACTCCGGTTCGTGACTGCCGAGACACTCGCATGGAGTACCGATCGTCCAGTCATCTCGTCGCTGAGCGCGCGCGCCGAACATCTCGGCGACTCAGAACACTTTCACGCCTATCTCGTCGCCCCCGCGACCTACAACACCATCAACAAGATGGCGTGCGGAATCGCCGACGGTCCGCTGACTGCAACGCTCGCCTCTGCGCTTGGACGATTGGAGCGCGGCGCGTGCGCGGTGCTCGTGTGCCCCACGATGCACGGGTCGATGCACACCCGCATTCTGACGGAGAGCCTTGAACGACTGCAGCGCTTTGGAGTGACTGTGATTCCTCCACGCGATGATGCGGGCAAACACAATTTGCCGGATGAAGAACCGATCGTCGTCGCGGTCGCACGTGCAGTTTCGACCTCGCCTCTCCTTGGGAAGCGCGTGCTCGTCACTGGCGGTCCAGTGCCTTCGGTGCTCGACGCAGTTCGACGACTCGGCAGCCGATTCACCGGAGCGCTCGGCGTCGAAATCGCGAAAGAACTCGCCTACTGCGGCGCAGATGTCGACTTGATCCTCGGAGCCGGAAGCGTCGCAGCGCCAGCATGGTTGAACGCGCGAATCGCGCACGATGTGGATGAATACCGCACCCTCGTGTTGACATCGCTCGCGACAACTGCCCGTCAGGCCGCTGTGTTGAGCGCTGCGGTCAGTGACTTTGCCCCCACAGCGCCATGTGCAGGAAAGGTCAAGACTTCAGATGGCACATGGACGGTGCAATTGCATCCGACCGAGAAGGTCATCGACCGTGTGCATCATGATTTTCCTGCGGTGCACCTTGTTGGATTCAAGTACGAAGAAGTTTCAACGCACGACGCCTTGATGGCGACTGCGCGCGCCCGAGCAGCCTTGCACGGCGCCTGCGTTGCAAACCGAGGCGAAGAAAATGCACGCGGCACGGCGCAAGTTGCGTGGCTCGTTGCTCCAGGGCATGATCCCGCTCGCTTCGAAGGGAAGCCAGCAATCGCTCGAGCGATTCGCGCGCACCTCGAGCAATGTGCGGCGACCCATTGCATGGCGCACAACTAACAGGCGCACATGAGCAAACGAATCTGGGTGACCGCAGACACGCACTTTGGACACGAAGAGGCGATCGGTCTCTTCGCGCGTCCATTTGCTGCGGGTGATGTGAACGCGATGGATGAGTTTTTTATTGATCGAATCAACACGCGCGTCGGACGCGGTGATCTGCTCTTGCATCTGGGTGATTTCACTGGACCGCGCTCATGGAAGGGCGAAGCGGGCGATGCGAGCTTGCGGTATGTCGCTGATCTGCGCGGACGAATCTGCTGCAAGAACATCGAACTCGTGCGAGGCAACCACGATCCCGCACGCAAGCGCATTCGGGACCACTTCGACGACGTGCACGACATCTTGACTTTTCGCGGGTGGGCGGGAGGCGATGAGCGAATCGTCTGCTGTCACTATCCGATGCGCACTTGGCAAGGCGTCTTCGATGGCGCGGTGCATCTCTATGGTCACGCGCACGGCACCTTTGAGCCGTTGGGTCGAAGTTGTGATGTCGGCGTCGATTGTTGGCAGTACGGTCCAGTGCTGCTCGATGAAGTCGTTGCGCGCGCCATTGCCGCTGCGCCACCCGCGCGCAGTGAGATCCTGCCCCGCATGCAGCCGATGCGAACTCCCGAATCGGTGTGAGTGGTGCGCCACGCATCTCTATACTCGCACGCAATGCACCTCTCCACACAGTCGCACTCTCGCCGCACTGTCCGACTCGGCACCCTGCTCATCGCTGCGGCGACCGCGTGCTCGATGAGCGCGTGCGGCAGCGAGCAATCCGTGAACACTGAGCAAGGTGGCGGACGCCTCGCGCACGCGTCAAACAACATCAGTGACACCGGCGCGTGGTCGTACGACGGAACGAACATGGACGAACGGTGGAGCGAAGATCCAACTGTGATGGAACCTGATTATCCCTTCGCCGGCGCGCAGCCAGGCTTCGGATCGCAAGCCTTCACGAGCGACAGGTAAGAGTCGCGCGCGGCTACTTCAGAATTCGCTGCACTGCGCCTGACCCCGTTGGCATCTCGCTCGTCGCCACGCCAGGCTTCCACGATCTCGAAAAACATGAGCCATCTGCGCTCTTCTCGAGTGTGGTGTGCCATCCATCAGCCCAGTAAACATGCGCAACTCCCGCCTCAAGTTGCCACGTGCCCTGCTTGTTTGCATCGACACTCTTCATCGCCATACCGTCAGATCGCAACGCAAGAGTGACCTCATACTTCGGACCAGCGAGCGCGCCAGGAATCGTCCAGAGACCGACGAACGCGACCGCGTCGCCCTTCGATAAGACGGCCTGTCCGACATTGCTTGGCTGATCGCTCGTTGGTGAGTTTGGGGCAAGTCCTGGCGCATACGAAACCTTGTGATAGCCCAGCGTGTCGGTGGTGATCACATCGCGCCATCCATCGCCATATCGAATGTCGAGCGCGCCGTTCACGAGTTCCCAGCGCCCGCGTTCGCCCGCCGCGCCATGTTCACCCTTCCACCACGTGCTCACGGCTGCACCGTCACTCGAGACGATCACGTTGAAGAGTTCGTTGTCGCCGTCGGTCAAACTCCACGTGGCGATCGACTCTTGCCGTGTCATCGCGCGTCCACCGCCATGTCCAATGTTGGACGTGATGACACATCCTGCAAGAATCGTGCAGGCGGCAACGAGAAGGAGCGTTGAAAGTGGGCGCATGTCAGAAACTTTACACGCATGAACCCCACGTGCACGAATCGCTGCGCCCTTGCCCGTACAGTGCGTCCGTGCAGCAAGTCGACTATGCGCAAATCTTCGTTTCGATGCTCGCAATTGTGAATCCGCTGCTCGGCATTCCACTCTTTGTGAGTGTCACTGAGCAGATGCCATCAAAGCAGCGCCACCGCGCTGCGCGCGCGACAGCAATCACCGTCTTCACAGTGCTGGCCGTTTCGATTCTTGGCGGCGAGTTCATTCTTGGACTCTTCGGAATCAACGTGCAGGACTTCTCGATCGCAGGTGGAATTCTCGTCTTGCTCATGGCGATCAACATGCTCAACGCGCGCGCTGATGGTGGAGCGCGCATCTCTGCAGATGAACGAGTCGAGGCGTCACAGCGCGCAAGTGTCGCGATCGTGCCGCTTGGCATTCCACTGCTCGCAGGTCCAGGCGCGATTTCGACAGCGGTGATCGTGGCGGGAATGTCTGGGGCTGCGAGCCACAAGGCCATTCTCGTCGCACTCTGCGTGATCATCGGAGTGCTGACCTACGCCGCACTGCGCGCAGCGCGCGGAGTTTCGCGAATTCTTGGCATCACAGGCATGAACATCGTGAACCGAATCATGGGATTACTTCTCGCGGCAGTCGCGGTGAGTTTTATGGTCAACGGAATTCAGCGGCTCTTTCCGATACTCGCCACACAACCGCCTGCGATCACAACGCAGCAGTGAGAGGGCCGGCGCGCGCAGAACTGGGTGGATTGCGAAATGCATCGTCCACTGTCGCTGCAAATGAGGCCCCTGCCTGAGCCCACGGAAATCGTCCCGCATTGACGAATGCGAGAACCCGTGCGTTCGCCCCCGCAAGAACGACTGGAATTCCCGCCCGCCAGAGTCGATCCACTGCACTCTCAAGGTTCACAATTCCAGTCGCGTCAATCATTGGTACCGCTGACAGATCGATGACCACATAGCGCGCACTGCCCGAATCTCGCAGTTCTTGCATCGCTTGCTGCGCGGCGCCGAAAAACAGAGGACCGCGAATTCTGTAGTAGAGCACTCCCGTTGGCGGAATGATTGTCGTAGCACCGTCCGCTTCACCCAAGTCAACACCCGAGAGCTCAGCCATTCGCCGCATGAAGATGAGTGCCGCAAGCACCACTCCGACCGAGATCGCAACCGCCATGTCCAACCCAACGGTCAGTGCGAAACAAACCACAAGCACGAGACTGTCGCCGCGCGGCGCCGTGCGAATGACGAACGCGCAGTGACGAAAGTCAGCCATGTTCTTGGCGACAACGAGCAGCAGCGCTGCGAGGCTCGCTATCGGAAGCCATCCCAGCAGCGGCGCCGCGAGTACGGTTGCAAACAAGACAAAGAGCGCATGCACCATCGCCGCAACAGGAGTCGTGGCTCCAGCACGAATGTTTGCCGCCGTTCGCGCGAGCCCTCCGGTTGCCGCGAATCCGCCGAAGAATGGCGCGGCAATATTGGCAATGCCTTGACCAACGAGTTCGCCGTCGGGGTGATGACGACGACCCGTCACCGAATCGGCGATGACGGCACTCAAGAGACTCTCGATCGCTCCGAGCAACGCGATGGCAATCGCGGCCTTGACGATGCTTCCCAAGTGTTCGGGTGCAATTCCCTCTGCCCACGGAAGCGAGAACGTGGGCAGGTCGGTCGGGATGCCGCCGCGCCACACTCCGTCGATGAGCGATCCAAAGCGGCTGTCGATCGTTGCCGCGTGCCAAGAAGGTCCCAGCGCGTGCAGTGCAATCGCTAGGAGCGCAGCGCATGGAAGCACAACAAGCGGGGCTGGGATGCGCCGAGCGATGCCGCACTTGCCCCATGCGATGAGTCCGACCAACGTGACTGTGCCGACGATTGTGTCGGGCCACTGCCATGTGTTGCAGTACTGAGCGAGTTGTGAGAAGCGCGCGATGCTTGAGTCTGGCTGCTCTGGAATTGCTAAACCGAAAAAGTCTTTCAGCTGAATCAGCGAGATGGTGACAGCAATCCCAAGCGTAAACCCAGCGGTGACGGGGTATGGAATGAACTCGACCATGCGACCCATGCGCATCAAACCCATCAAGACGAGAATGCATCCCGCCATGAGTGAGGCAAGCAGCAATCCTGCAGGGCCGTGCTGGCTCACAATTGGCGCGAGAATCACGACGAACGCAGCTGTTGACCCTGTCACCTGCACACGCGACCCGCCGAGCAGCGCAGCGATGAATCCCGCGACGATCGACGTGTACAAGCCATCTTCAGGAGGCATTCCGCACGCGATCGCGAGCGCCATCGAAAGCGGAAGCGCGATGACTCCGACCACAACTCCCGCCATCGCATCGCGAACGAAATCGCGCCGCTTGTAACCCAGCGCAAGCGACTCACGCAGTGCACAGGCGATTAGTGGTTGTGTTCGATCATCACTCGCCATCCGTGGGCGGAGGATATCTCGCGCAGAACCGACGGCTTCAACACCCCCGCTACTATTGGTTCATGGCAAAGCAACGACCGCTCGTCGGCGTCATCATGGGTTCTCGCAGTGATTGGGAGACGATGCGCCACGCGTGCGAAGTGCTCGACGCGCTTCGCATTTCATACGAGCAACGCGTCGTCAGTGCGCATCGAACTCCAACACAGCTCTACAAATATGCCGATGGTGCCGCGCCGCGCGGTATCGCGGTGATCATTGCAGGAGCGGGTGGCGCTGCCCACTTGCCTGGCATGACCGCGAGCCGCACATGTCTGCCGGTGCTTGGCGTGCCAGTTGAAAGCAAGACACTGCAAGGGCTCGACTCGCTGCTCTCGATTGTGCAGATGCCCGCGGGAATTCCTGTTGGCACCCTAGCCATCGGACGGGCAGGCGCGATCAACGCCGCCCTGCTCGCCGCTGCAATTCTCGCTGGAAGTCGTCCAGAGATCATGCGTGCGCTCGCGGCGTGGCGTTCGCGACAGACGCTTGCGGTGCTGGCAGATCCCGATCCAGCCGCGCCTGTGCGGGCGAAGCGCACGACGAAGTCTCAGTCGAAGCCCAAGTCGAAGTCGCAGCCAGCGAGAAAGAAACGCGCGTGAAAATCGGCGTTGTGGGAGGCGGTCAACTCGCGCGCATGCTTGGACTCGCTGGATTGCCGCTTGGATTTCAGTTTCGATTTCTCGAACCATCGGGCGATTGTCCCGCTGCGCAGCTGGGCGAGATCATTCGCGCACCGTACGACGATGCAGATGGGCTTGAACGATTTGCGTGCGACCTCGCCTGCGCGACATATGAGTTTGAAAATGTTCCTGCAGCGACTGCGCATTGGCTGAACGAGCGACTCACGCTCGCGCCGACTGCGCGCGCACTCGCCATCGCACAGGATCGCATTGCAGAGAAGGCGACCTTTCGCGAGCTTGGCATCCCCGTGCAGGCAACCGCTGGAATTGCATCACACGCAGATATCGCCGCGGCGGTGCGCACGGTCGCACTGCCCGCTGTGCTCAAGACGCGACGCCTTGGGTACGACGGCAAGGGTCAGCGCGTGCTGCATGCGAGCGCGAACGATTCTGCCGACACCGTGCGCAGTGCGTGGGACGAACTTGGTCGCGTGCCCTGCATTCTCGAGTCGTTCGTCTCGTTCACTGCCGAGGTCTCGCAGATCGCCGTGCGTGGGCGCTCGCGCGCGCATGGTGCAGAAATCGCCTTCTATCCGCTCACACAGAATGAGCATCGCGGCGGAATTCTCTTCAAGAGCCACTCCCCTGCGCCGTGCGATCCCACGGGCGAACTCGCGCGCAGTGCGCAGCAGTTTGTCACGCGACTCATGGATTCACTCGACTACATCGGCGTGATCGCGGTTGAGTTCTTCGTGACAAGCAGCGGGCTCGTTGCGAATGAAATGGCGCCACGAGTTCACAACTCAGGCCACTGGACAATCGATGGAGCGGTCACGAGCCAATTCGAAAACCACCTGCGCGCGGTTGCTGGGCTTCCACTCGGATCGACCCAAGAGCGCGGTTCGAGCGTGATGATCAATCTTGTGGGGCGCGCGCCGATCACGGCGCGATTGCTCGAGATTCCACACGCGCACGTGCATCTGTATGGAAAGGGTGCGCGCGCGGGACGCAAACTCGGCCACGTCACGCTGACTGCGCCAACGGCTCAGGACCTTGGCGACTCTGTCGCGCGGCTCGAGCAACTCGCTGCGTGGGATTGCGACTCGCCGAAGCAACACTGCTCGAGTTGAGACGCGTTGCGGCGATCGCAAGCGCCTCGTCGCTGATGTCGATTCCGATGGCGCGACGACCAGAGTTCACTGCGGCAACAAGAGTGGTTCCACTTCCGCATGTTGCATCAACGACAGTGCCACCAGGTGCGCAGCACGCGCGCACAAGCATGTCGAGCAGTGCAATCGGTTTCTGCGTCGGCCATCCCGTGCGTTCGATCGCCATATTGTTGATCGAGGCGATATCGAGCACATCGGTGGACTTTTTCATTCGGCCGCGAAGGCGTGCGCTGCGCGCAGGGACCAGCGGCGGCTCAAACCAGTAGTCGGGAGTTCGACCATAGAAAAAGATGTCGTCGTGTTTGCGCGCGAATGATCGGGGCCCCGATCCACCAAGTCCATACGACCAGACGAGATGATTCACGAAGTTCTCAGCGCCGAAGATCTCGTCGAGCATCATGCGCACGTGATGGCTTGTGCGCCAATCGACATGCACGAGAATCGACCCTGTGTGCGCCAACACACGGTGAATCGCCTGAAGGCGCGGCGCGAGAAATGCGCGGTAGGCAGCGGGGTCACCAAAGCGATCGGCGAAGTGCAGTCCGCCGCGCCCTCGGCGATCACTGCCAGAGTTGAACGGAGGATCGAGATACACCAGATCAATGCACGCAGCAGGAAGTTCGTCGAGCACGCGCAAGCAATCGCCATGTCGCAACGCCCAGGGCGCACCTTCGAGTGGATCGATCCTTTGCGGCACGGTGATCAGGATGCTTCTGCGCGCGGATGCGCGCGGTCGTACGCCTCGCGCATTCGGGCGGTCGTGAGGTGTGTGTAGACCTGTGTGCTCGACAGTGATTGATGACCGAGCAGCTCTTGCACCGCGCGAAGATCTGCGCCGTTATCTAAGAGATGCGTCGCGAAGGAATGGCGGATGGTGTGAGGCGAAATGTCAGGATCAAGCCCAGCAATCTTGAGGTACTTCGAGACTTTGCGGCGCACCGAGCGACTCGAGAGGCGCGATCCCAGTTTGTTGACAAAGAGTGGTCGCCCAGAATCCATCGGAACCTTTTCAGCCTCTGCACGCATGAGATAGTGACAAATCGAAGCCATTGCGTGCGATCCGATTGGCACTGCGCGCTCGCGGCGCCCTTTGCCTTTGACTTTGAGTTGGCTGCCTTCGATGTCAAGATCACCGCGGTTAATCGCGACCACTTCGCTCACACGTATTCCAGTCGAGTAGAGCGTCTCGAGAATTGCTCGGTCGCGCGCGCCAAGCAGTTCGCCGTCGCTGGGCGCACCGAGCAGACGCTCAACTTGATCGACCGTGATCGCCTTGGGAAGCCGACGCGCCTGCTTCGGCGTACGGATCAATGTCATGGGGTTGCTCGCAGTAAGCCCACGCTTCTCCATCCACTTGTGAAACGATCGCAATGTCGCGATCTTTCGCGCCGTTGTCGCCGCCGAATAGTTTTGCCCGGCAAGGTGCGTCAGAAATCCGCGCACAACTTCGACATCAGCAGCGAGCAATCGCCCACAAATCGTTCCCATCGCACTCGCGTCGCGCTTCTCGAGCGCCGCACGCTCACGTGCCACGTCAAACTCGATTGCGTACTCGCCCGCAATGAAATCGGCGAACTGTCGCAAATCAAGACCGTAACAACGTGATGTGTAGGGACTGAAGTGTCGTTCATCGATCAGGTATGAAAGAAACTGCTCAATAATTGGAATGGAAGCGCTCATCGTGTGACTCTTTCAGAAATTTTGTTGTCCGCAAACCAGCCCTCAGACTGAATCTTTATCGGCGTTCTCGGCTGCGCACAATAATGATAGTCCGATAAAGCAGCGTTTTTCCCAACTTTTTAGCAGGCTCCCATGCACTGGTGGCTC
Organism: uncultured Singulisphaera sp.; assembly: GCA_964355975.1. Classification (GTDB taxonomy): domain Bacteria; phylum Planctomycetota; class Phycisphaerae; order Phycisphaerales; family SM1A02; genus F1-60-MAGs104. The sequence goes on along the minus strand of CAYHFW010000001.1, from coordinate 169,895 downwards.
TGGATGGGCATCGCTACACTCTTCCTCCCCCACTCACTCGATTGCGTAGCTCAGCTGGTAGAGCAAGTGGCTTTTAACCTCTAGGTCCTGGGTTCGATCCCCAGCGCAATCACTCGTTTTCTGTTCGCCCGCGACGTTTCTCCGAATGCTTGTAGTTCACGCCAACTGGTCCGATGGTTGCCTCCATATGTGGGGTGAATCTCTCACTGCCGCACTCGGTGGCAGCGCGATCGCAGCGCCTGCGCACTCGTTTGCATCGCCTGCGATTGATGTGCGGCGCGCGCTCGAGAAGAGTGTTGGATCGCTCAACGGCGCGAAAGAAAAACACCTCGATCTTCTCCTGCCCCACCGCGCTGAGGCGTCGAACTCAAAGAGCGCGGGTCATGCGCCGATGCCATCAAGTCGTCTCGCGGGACTTCTCGGCCAGACATCAAGCGACGATGAGACGCTCACACTCGAACTCACGCGCGTCCCAACACTCGCGCTCTCAGCAAAGGCCGCGCTTGCTCTGTTGCTGCAGTTGCGCGACCTCGAGGGCACGCACAACGATCACTTCGTGACGTCGCATGGCATGCACTGGTGGCTCGCACTCGCGCAGTTCGCTCTCGACTGCGTGATCGATCAGCGTGTGATTCCAACTGTTTTGCAGCGGCGCGATGGCACATACAGCGCGCAGTGGCGTCCTTGGTTGAATGACGCTGACGCCAACACCCAACTTGCCGACCTCCTTGCGAGTATGCCTGCCGCCGCACGGTCGATCGATGGAGCGAGCGACCAAGCGTGGCCGATCGTCGACTCATTCTTGAGCGCAACGGTCGACGCGACCATCCGCTCTGCGCTCGTCGAGGCAGAGTTCGAAGAGTCGATCGCCGACTTCGACACGACAACCGATCCTCATGCCGCATGGCTCTCTGGATTGCTCGGAAAGTCTGACGTCATCAAGGTTGGTCGCCGCGCGACATTTGATGTCTTGCGCGACACGCGCGGATGGATTGGAGTTCTCGACGAAGCGCGATCGACCACCGGTTTGCGCCTGCACCTCGAAGTGCGCGAGCCAGACCTTGATCCGAATGAAGATGGCGCGGATGCCATGTGGCGCGTCTGCTTTGGATTAGTCGACCCCGAATCGCCTGAAGATGTCATCGACGCGCAGTCGCTCTTCGAGCGCGCGGGTGGAAAACGCGGTGGCGCAGCATCGGCGCGTACCGAAGAACTCTCAGAGATGTTGCTCAAAGAACTCGCACGCGCGAGCCGCATCTGGCCAGAACTTGAAGAGGCGCTGCAAGAAGCGAGCCCATCGGGACTCGATCTCGACACGCGCGCGATCTATCAATTCATGCGAGATTTGCGGCCGATTCTGCTCGAGGCTGGATTCTTCGTTGAAGTGCCAGAGTGGTGGGGCGAATCGGCAAGCCGCATCAACGCGAACTTGCTGATCGACTCGCCAGAACATCCACCGACGATGCTCGATGGTGCAGGGCCGCAAGCCAACGGCGCGCAGAACTCAGGTCTTGGATTGCAATCGCTTGTCGGCTATCGCTGGCAGGTTGCACTTGGAACGCAAATCGTCTCGATCGAGATGCTCGAAAAACTCTCGCAGCGCGGCGCGCCACTCGCGCGTGTCGGTGGGCGGTGGGTTGACTTGCGTCCTGAAGACATTGATTCTGCGCTGAAGTTCTTGCGCAGCCATCCTGGCGGGCAAATGAGCCTCGTCGAAGCACTGCGCATGGCGCACGGAATCGACGGACCACCTGAAGCACTACCAGTGAGCGGTGTGCAAGCAACTGGATGGGTTCGCCAATTGCTTTCGGGCAACGATGGATCGGAGAGTTTTCAACTCACAGGACCCCCCGAGGCATTTCGCGGAACACTTCGCCCCTACCAACTCTCAGGACTCAGTTGGCTCGCGTTTCTTGACCGACTTGGACTCGGCGCATGCCTTGCGGATGACATGGGACTTGGAAAGACCATTCAACTCATCGCGCTCTTGCAGCACGAGCGAGCTCTGCCCGGCGGCGGCGCGCCAGGTCCATCGCTGTTGGTCACTCCGATGTCTGTTCTGGGCAACTGGAAGCGCGAACTCGCACGATTCGCCCCAGAATTGACCGTGCACATACATCACGGACTCGACCGCCCCGCGGGCGAACGCTTCTGTGAAGTGGCGCAGATGCACGATGTGGTGCTCACGACCTATGCGATCGTCGTGCGCGATCAGAAGGCAATGCAGGAAGTGCCGTGGCGGCGCGTCGTGCTCGACGAAGCGCAATACATCAAGAATCCTCCGACGAAGCAAACTGCGGCGATTCGCTCGCTCAAGACGCGATCACGGGTCGCGCTCACTGGAACGCCAGTCGAGAATCGACTTGCTGAACTCTGGTCAATCATCGAGTTCTGCTGCCCTGGCTACCTCGGAACGCATCCCGATTTTCGGCGACGCTTTGCCGCGCCCATCGAACGCAATCGCGACCGCGATGCGGCAGAGCGACTGCGCGCACTCGTGCGACCTTTCATTTTGCGCCGACTCAAGACTGACGCGACGGTCATCAGTGACTTGCCGCCACTCGTCGAAAGTCGCCAGCACATCACACTCACGGCTGAGCAGATGCGACTCTACGACCAGGTCGTTGCAGAGATGCTCGGAAAGGTCGATGCGACCGAGGGCATTCGTCGCCGCGGACTCGTGCTGAGTGCACTCGTAAAACTGAAGCAAATTTGCAACCATCCTGCGCACTTTCTTGGTGAAGCGTCAGGAGAACTCGCACAACAACCCAAGAGAGTTTCTAAGAATTCTCCCGCCTCTGCGGTTGAAATCGTCACCGACGACGATTCAGACTCGGGCGAGCTTGTCACGCTTCCACCATCTGCGCTCGCGCCAGGGCGCAGCGGAAAGACGCAGCGACTCATCGAGATGCTCGAAGAGGTTGTCGCAGCTGGCGACTGCGCGCTCATCTTCACGCAGTACCGACAGATGGGACACCTACTCGTAGGAATGATCCGCCAAGCGCTCGATGTCGAACCGCTCTTTCTGCACGGCGGAACCCCCCAGTCAAAGCGCGACGCACTCGTCGAACGGTTTCAGAAGTCTGATGGAACAACTCCAATCTTTGTGCTCAGCCTCAAAGCCGGAGGAGTCGGACTCAACCTGACCGCTGCGAATCATGTCTTTCACTTCGATCGGTGGTGGAATCCAGCCGTTGAGAATCAAGCGACCGACCGCGCCTTCCGCATCGGCCAGACTCGCACGGTCAATGTGCACAAATACATTTGCTCGGGAAGTCTTGAAGAGCGCATTGATCAGATGATCGAACAGAAAACCGAACTCGCGACCAACATCATTGGCGCAGGCGATGCCTGGCTTACTGAACTCTCGACAGGCCAATTGCGCGATCTGCTCATGCTGCGCCGCTCTGGATTGGAAGGTGGCGAGTGACGCAGTGGCAAGAGCAAAACAAACCCCGTCCGCCCGAGAATCCTCGGCGGGTGATCGGCGGTTACAAATTCAAACGCAAAGCGGGAGTCGCAGATTTTTCGTGGACGGCCGATCTCTTCTTGCGTGCAATTCTTGCGGGGGCAAGTGCCGAGGCGCGCGAAGAGGGTCTCGCCTATGCGATTTCTGGGCAGACGGTCAAGATGATCCCATCGTTGGGTCGCATCGAAGCAGATGTGCAGGGTCGCTCGTCTCGTCCGTATCGACTCGAACTCACCTTCACGCAGTGGACTCCACAAGAGTGGGATCGCATCGTGACCGCCTTTTCAGCAGAAGCCGTCTTTGCCGCGCGCTTTCTTGTCGGCGAGTTGCCGCCGACCGTTGCACCGCTGATTGCATCCCTGGCGATCAAGGCGCCTGTTGTGGCGATCAGGCCTGGCTCGAAGAGCAACAGCGATCCCGTTGTGAGTTGCACGTGCGGTGCTGCGCAAGTCTGCAAACACGCCGTTGCAATGTCGTACATCTTGGCGGAGCGACTCGAGGAAGAGCCGCTGCTGCTCTTTCAACTGCGCGGCATGCCCGTCGCGCGTGTGCTCGAGCAAATCCATCAGACTCGCACACTCTCAACCCGCGGCGAAAACCAGGCGCATCCGCTGCCACCCGCGGCGACCGATGATTCGCTCATCACGCCCGTCGAGAACGCACTGCATGATTTTTGGCGACCTGGCCGCCGACTGCAAGAACTTGAGTCACGACCAGTGCCAACGCATACCCCTCACGCACTTCTGCGCCGCCTCGGAGCGAGTCCGCTGGGTGGAAGATTTCCGCTCGTTGGACTGCTCGCAACGATCTACGACACTGCGCGCACGCGCGGCATCGAGTTGCGCGACCGCGAATCATCCCTAGGCGGCGATGGCGATCGACCGACCTCTGCAGAGAGCGCCAAGTAATCAACGCAGTGCGGGGGGCAGAGTGTGAACCAAGATAGGATCGCCATCCGATGACTTCGAAGCGGCAACCAGCGACTGCTCAATCTCGCACAGTGAAGTCAATTGCACGTCTTCTCGCCAAAGGCACGCCGAGCGAGATGCGTCGAAACCAGATTCTGCCTGACCACGATGCAATCGCGTGGGCTGCGACCAACCTGCATCGAGTGATGTTTGGAGTTTGCGAGCCGCTTGGTGAATCGAACGATGTCACGCTGCAGAACATCATTGAGATTTTGGGTCCAGAGATCGCGGCCGCTCATTCGAACTCATCGAAGGATGCCGCCACCGCGAAATCACGGGCAAACAAGAACCTTGACGCGCTTCTGCGGGCATTGCCCAAGATTCAGCGCGCGCTCATCATCGACCTTGAGAGCGCATTCAACCGCGACCCAGCGGCCCGCACGCGCGCAGAGATTGTCTTGTGCTACCCAGGACTTCGCGCCCTCTGTGTGCACCGAATCGCCCATGAACTCGATCGCCTCTCAGTGCCGCTCATTCCACGAATGCTCGCAGAGTCTGCGCATGATTCGACTGGAATCGACATTCATCCGAGCGCGAAAGTCGGCGCGGGCTTCTTCGTTGATCATGGCACGAGCGTGGTGATCGGTGAGACTGCGGTGATCGGAAAGAACTGCACGATCTACCAGGGAGTCACGCTTGGAGCGCGCCGATTCGACCGCCATGCAGATGGAACGCTGCTGCGCGGAGTGAAGCGCCATCCCACACTCTGCGACAACGTCACCGTCTATGCGAACGCGACGATTCTCGGCGGTGACACAATCATCGGCAAAGGATCGACCGTCGCAGCGGGGGCGCTCGTGCAAGAGAGCGTTCCTGCGAACTCACTCGTCAAACCTGCGCGCGTCGAGTTGACGGTCGCGCGATCGGTTCGGGCGCAGCGCGGCAAAAAATAAAAATGCCGCCTCGCAGGAGGCGGCATTGTGTTTCGAATCGTCGAGTCTCGGACTGCGACTGAACGCTCAGTTCTGCGGGTTGCCCGGTCCACCCTGACCGCCCTGGCCGCCACGGCCACCCTGTCCACCTGGACCACCCTGACCACCTTGGCCGCCTTGCCCGCCACGTCCACCGCGGCCCATTCCTTGCTCTTGCATCACGCGGAACATCTCGCCGCGCTCAGCGTCGTCAATCGTTCCATCGTTGTTCTTGTCAGCCTGCTTGGCGATTGCCTGAAACTGCTCTGGCATTTCAGAAATCTTTCCGCTGCCGAAGCGCCCCTGACCATCCTGACCACGACCGCGCCCTTGCGGCGCAGGAAGTTGCGCCTGCTGTTCTGGAGAAAGCAGCGCCTTCAATTGATCAAGAAACCGCTTGTTCAATTCATCGCGCGCGTCGTCGAGCTCGCCCACAGGATCTGGGGTGCCCGATCCTCCGCGTCCGAACATTCCGCTTCCGAATGATGTTCCAGAGAGCAATCCAATGATGCGCTCAGTCTCTTCGAGTCTCTGATCTGGCTCGTACTTTCTTGTCGCAGCGACGAGTTTCTCGTTTGCCACGGCAAGTTCTGCCAAATAAACCCCTTGCAGATTCTGCACAGCAGCGATGACCTCGGGCGTGAGATCAGCCATCTCGAGCGCCTTGGTGAATGCGGACTGCGTCGAAGTTGTTCGATAGATGCGACGGAAAGCCGCATCGAGCGCAGCCTGATTGAACTTTGCACCATCCTCTGCTGGCATCGCGCCGACAATGAGCGTTCGAAACTGGTCGTTCACTTCGCGCACACTCTTGCGCAGAGCAATCTGTCGCTTGGCAATCGCCTTCGCCGCATCGACATCTCCATCGAGCACCGAGCGCATCAACTTCGGCGCGCTCTGCTCGAGGTACTCCTCGCGTGCAACGAGCGCGTTGTCGAGTTGAACCTCATAGTCATCGAGTGATTTCACAGAGAGATCGATCGAGGGCTGCGAGAGACCGCTCTGGTCCATGACCAAGAGCAAGTTCGTTGCCTCGCCCGAAAGTATCGCGCTCTCCATCGTCTTTTCACGACGAAGAAACCGCTGAAACTTGGTCCAATTTGGCTTCTGGTCTGCCGTCAATGTGCCTTCGATTCCATCGAGAACAACCTTGCGCATCGCACTCTTGACCGCGGTCCAACGGTTGTACTCAGTAAGAATCTCTTCGAGAATTGCCTTCGATTCGAGATCTGCGCCCGTCGCCTTGCGCTCAGCCAACATCTCGGCGCCGAACTTGCTTGACGCTGCCGCCGTGACTTTGGCGCGCGCCTCAGCCGTGAGCGGACCACCATTCTCGACTTCGAGTTGCTCGATCGACTGTTGGATCGAATCACGCATTCCGCGCATCTTCTCGCGCATGTCTCCGCCAAAGAACCCCTGGAACATTTGCATGACCGATTCTTGCACCTTCGTCTGCGCCTCTTCTGACGCGGGTGCAAATGCAAGGTCGTAGTCATTGATCAAAGTCTCAACGATCAGCATCTGCACATCGTCGAATGAGAGTTGTTCTTTGAAGAGCGGAATGTCGCGGCGCATGAAGTCGGGCTTGAACGCGTTCATGATCTGACCGAAGGCGCCCATGCGTCCACCAGGTCCTCTGCCACCACCACCGCCGCCCATTCCGAAGCCGCCCATCCCCTGACCTCCTGGACCGCCCGGACCGCCTTGACCGCCCGGTCCCCGTTGCGCTTGTTGGCCTTGCGCTGGTGCTGTTTGTGGAACGAGTTGCTTTGCGTCTTGAGTTGGCGCTTGGCTTGGTGCTTGCGCGGGTGCATGCAGGGTGAGAGTTGAAAGTCCTAGCACAGCGGACGAGCACAACAGAGCGACACGCAATTGTGATTGCATCATTTCAGATTTCTTTCGGTTGGGGATCGAAACACAAACAGACAAGAGTGACCGTGGGCAACGACTCAATCTCTGCGAGATTGCATCAACTGCCGCACTTTCTTGGTGTCTTGGCAGTCATTTGGGACAGATATCTGCCGCCCAGACGCTGCTATTTTTCGGCCGTAATGCGGTAGATCATGCCTGGCCCGTCTGCTCCACCCTCGGTTCCGCAAACGAAAAGTTCGCCGTCGTTCGCCTCTCCAAAACTTGCGGGCATAAAGCGGCGATTTCCGCCAACAACGCGGGGTGCGGTCACGAGCTTTCCGCCAACCGCCCGCAATCCCCACATCGTGCCGTAGGCGTAGTCAGCGTAGAGATAGACCCCCTCGAGCGATGAGAACTTCGTGCCCCGGTAGACGAATCCGCCCGTGACAGAGACTCCTTCTTTGCGCGGGTACTCAGCGATCGGTTCGACAAAACGAGCAGATGGTTCGCTGGCATCCGCGACGCCATCGGTCGCGTGCACTCCTTCACGCACGCGCCATCCATAGTTTGCCCCCTTTGAAACGATGTCGATCTCTTCGTAGGCATCTTGGCCAACGTCGCCTGCGTAGAGTTCGCCAGTCTTGCGATCAAATGACATTCGCCAGACATTGCGAAGTCCGTAGGCAAAGATTTCCTTCGCCGCATCTGGAGTCGCAACGAATGGATTGTCTGCAGGGATTCCGTAGAGCTTGCCATCGGCTGGGTGATCAACATCGATGCGCAGCACCTTTGCCAAGAGCGACTTCAAGCTCTGCCCATTTCCCCACGGATCATTTCCAGCGCCGCCATCGCCCGTCGAGAGATAGAGAAAACCATCGGGTCCAAAGAGCAGCGTGCCGCCGTTGTGATTCCATGCTGGATCGGTGATCTCGAGCAGAGCAGTCAATGATGCTGCGTCGAACGTGCCATCATCTTTGGCCGTGACGCGCGCCAAGACATCTCGATCGGGTTTCTCGCCACCCTTTTTCGCCGTGTACCAGATGTATGCGAAGTGATTCTGCGCAAACTTCGGGTGAAACGTGAGCGAAAGCAATCCCTGCTCATTGAACTTGTCATAGACCGGTCCCTTCGTGAAATCGAGCACAACGCGTCCTGCATTCTGCGCATCGGTCGTGTCGATTTCGATCACTCGTCCCGGTTGCTCGACAACATAGAGCCGATCATTGCGATCAGGCGGCGCGACAACTTGCACTGGACGGTTCAGCGCGACCTTTGGAAATGCGCGCTGCATGCGAACATTCGGAATCGCGTTCGTCGTGGGGATAGCCGCTGCGGGGGCGACGTCTTGAGCAAGAGCCGATGTTCCGATCAGCACAGACGCAACACAGTAAGCGAGTGAGTTCATGAGACGAATAGTACGCATCGGCGCAGGACATTCTCGATCGAGCCACTGCGGGGTTATGCTGACCCGATGCACTTGCAACTCGCTTGTTTCGTCACGCTGCTGCTGAGTCTGTGGCAGTCCGCGCCCGTCGCACCGACTGCACCGACTGCACCGACTGCGCCACCTGCATCACCAAGCCCCCCTGCGTCACCGATGCCTCCTGCGCACCAACCGAGATTCGTCTCTCTCTTCGACGGCACAACACTCACAGGATGGATCGGCGATACCGCGGGATACAAGGTCGAAGATGGAGCGATCCATGCGCTCGCCACAGGCACGAATCTCTTCACGCAAGCTTCGTACGCAGACTTTCGCCTCAAGTTTGAGTTTCGGCTCACCCCCGGAGCCAACAGCGGCATCGGCATTCGCGCGCCGCTCGCGGGTGACGCAGCGTTCGAAGGAATTGAGATTCAGATTCTCGACAATTCGTCGCCCAAGTACGCCAATCTCGCTCCTTGGCAGTATCACGGTTCGATCTATGGAGTCGTTCCGGCAAAGCGCGAACACCTGAAGCCAGTCGGTGAATGGAACAAGCAAGAGATCTTGGTCGTGGGTTCGAAGATTCAGGTGATGCTCAACGGCACAACGATTGTCGACGCCGATCTCTCACAGACCGCAGAGGATGGCACAATCGATGGCAAATCTCACCCAGGGTTGCGCCGCCAGGGCGGTCACATTGGATTTCTCGGCCACGGCGATACCGTCAGTTTTCGAAACATCCAGATCATGGAGCTGCATTGAGCGCAGGTGAAGTTGAGACGCGACTTCGCGCTGCACTCACGCGCCTCGAACGGCCGCTCGCACACTCGGGCTTTCTGGTCGGTGACGTGCGCGTCGTCGATGAGGGCACGTGGGGTCGGCTCGATGCCATTCTCGAAGGCACCGCACTCTCGGGCAAGGTGCAAGTGCATCTGAACAAGAAGGGCGAGATTCGCATCGTTCCACAGGGAAATGCTGCATACTCAATTGCGCGCGCGATCGAAGGATGCGGCATTGCGGTCACTGCGGCAACACCTGCTCCAGTGCGCGCGGCGAAAGCGACTGCGCCTGCGTCCACTGGTCCCACGACCTTGCAGCGATGCGCGGCAGCGTCCCAAACAGTGCAGCGGCCCGCATCGAGAGTGCGCGGAGTCGCAGGAGAACTCGTCGTCGACTGCTCGAAGTATGGCAAGTCACTGATTGGCCCCACAGAATGGCGCGGGGTTCTTCACATGGGTGCGGATGGATGGCGCGAAGTCTTTCACAGCCCCGTGTATGCGCGCGGGCACAACAACCTCGGTGAGTTTCTCGCAATCATCGATGGATGCCAGCGCATCGAGAGCGGCGAATGCAAGTGCAACTCACTGTGGAGCGACTCGAAAACTGCGCTCAGTTGGTTTCGGACTGGAATCACCAAGACGACGCTCGACATCGACACTGCATTTGACCCAGAGTTTCTCGCTGCCATTCGCGCTGCGCAGCGGTGGCTCGCTACCGCCGATCGACCCAAGTGGATGAAACTTTTCACGCGCTGGGATGTCTCGGAGCGCGGCGAAAACCCAGCAGACTTTGGTCGAAAGTAGCGGCCGCAGCGCTGTTTCTGTGTCTGATCGTTGCTCGCTTGCGTACTCGCGGCGGAATCTTCGCTCGCGGCGAGTTCTCGAGACGAGCAAGTCTGCGCAGCTCGGCGAGAGCTGTTTGAGCCCCGAGTGAAGATTCTGCCGCGCCCACGCTTGCTGTTTATCTTGCTGTTTGAGCGCCGAGTGAAGCATTCCGCCGCGATCACCGTGCCTTGGCGCCTTGGTGGACTGCTGCTCCGCCGCACTCACCCCGTCTTCATTTCATGACTCTCTCAGCAGCCTGCTACGAATGAGGAAGCGCAATCACTGGCTTGATGCGCGAAAGCAAATCGCACTCAGGGATCGAAAGAAAGATCTTTCCGAGATCCGGATCGAAGTGCGATCCAAGGCAGCGCTCGATCTCGCTGCGAACATCGGCGAGTGTGCGCGCTGGCCGATAGGAACGTGCGGTCGACATCGCGTCGAAGCAATCTGCGATCGAGAGCAATCGCCCGAAGAGTGAAATCGCGGACCCTTTCAATTTGTTCGGATAACCATTGCCATCCCACCGTTCGTGATGCTCAAGGACACCTGGAAGGAGATGATGCATCTGTGGGTTTGGCTTCAGGAGCATGTGACCGAACGCAGGATGCTCGCGAATGAGTGCGTATTCATGCGGCTCGAGGTGCGTCGGCTTGCGCAGAATCTCCTCGGGCACGCACTGCTTTCCGATGTCGTGCACGAGTCCACAGACGCGCACTTGTTCGATCTCGGCGACCGAGAGGCCCGCCGCGCGCGCAAGCAGTGCCGCGAATTCACTGACACGGTCGGAGTGGCCGCGCGTGTATGGATCCTTCCCGTCGATCATGCTGATGAGTGTGCGCGTCAGTCCGCCAAACATCTCCTGCCTCTCAAGTTCAAATCGTTGCTCCATCTTGCTCGCTGCAATCATCGAGAGACGGTCTCCAGTCGCTCGCGCGATGGCCTTCGCGTATCCAGCGGCTTCATACACACGCGCCTCATCGAGCCCGCCCGCGCGACTATCGAGGTAGAGCCATCCATAGAACATCGAATCCTTGTCGACGGGCGCACAGATCGCCTGTCGAATCGAAAGAGAATCGAGGCTTGCAGCAAGAGTTGCCGCAGGCGACGCGCCGCTCAAGTGAACGTAGATTCCGTGTCGCGCGCGCTTCAAGACGCTGCGACTCACTTGCAGTTCGCCCCGCGCACCCAAGATTGCACCTGTTGAGGCGCGCAATTCAGTCTTCCCCGAATCGGTCGGTTGGTGCAAGAAGGCGACGTTGCTAAATCCGGTCGCGAGCGCGAGAGATTCGACCGCGGCTTGGCCAACTGAAACATCATCGCTCGCAGCGGAAATTTCTTCGTGCGCTGCAAGAAGTTGTACGAGCAGCCCCCGTGCGAAGTCTGCTGAAGACTGCACCGCATCGAGAACAACAAACTCCTCGGCACTCTCAGACTCATGGACGATCGTCGCTAACCCTTCTGCGATTGTGCGATCAGCCGATGGGCCTTCAACCTGAAATCGCCACGGCTTGATCTCGAGCAAGTCTGCGTGATGCAGACGCACCTCGCGATGCTGCGCCAATCGAACACCGTTGAGAAATGTTCCTGATGTCGAACCACAATCGCGCAGACGCCAGTGCCCACCCTGCCCGCTTGATTCGGGCGCCCAGCGGATCTCTGCGTGTGAGCGCGAGACTTGCTTCGATGTGAGGTGCACCGTGCACTCCGCACTGCGACCGATTGTGATCACCTTGGGGGCAACGAGCGGTACTTCTCGCACCGCGTCAGGAGAGGTTCCAAGCAATCGCCATGACATCGTGTCAATTATGCCATCTGTGGCTGGTTTGCGTCAGCGCCCAACAACCGATGCGGTCAATATGAAGCCGTGCCCTTTGGATTCCAGATCAACTTCGGCTTGTTCCAGTCGCCCAGAGGCTGACCAGGATCACGACTCCCCTGCATCGATCGCGTTGCGATATCCGTGAGCACATGCGAGACATGCCCGTCAGCGAAAACGATGTGGCCACCATCGAAATGTCGGTTCGCAAACCCACGCCAATCCGATTGATTCACCGAGAGATCTTGTCCAAAGTAAGGATCGGTCGCTGAAAGTTCATCCGCACGACTGCGCAACTCGAACATCAGCACCGTGCCCGAACTATCGGGAATCATCGCCATCGTGATCACCTTGTTCACTTCAGGCACGGGATCGGCAGCGCGCACATCGTTGAGCCTCGTGTTGGGTACATAGTTGAAGCAGAAGGCTCCCGAACCAAAGTCCCAAGGTGCTTCAACATTGGCGCTCGCACCTGGATCGATGAACAGCGACCGAGCAGGCGGAATTGGAATCTCATCCTGACCACTCGCAGCCATCGACACGATCTCGCTGTACGGTTTTTCGCCCGCGAGCTCTGCGACGGCATTTGCCCAGTACGTTCTCTCAGCGAGGTTCACCGGCATGTCAGCGACCGCAGGCAGCCCCTCCCATGGCAACTTCTCTTTGTGGGTGGACGTGTAGTTAATCGTCGCAGCCCCCCACTGCTTCAGATTCGCTTGGCTGCCAGTTGCATTGCTCGCCTTGCGTGCCATGCCGATGGCGGGCACGAGAAGTCCCACGAGCAGTGAGATGATTCCAACAACGACGAGTATCTCGACGAGTGTGAATGCACGTCGCTTGGATCGCTTCATCGGTCGAATCCTAGCGCCGGCGCGCTGCCAAAGTCCACGCGAAAGTCGCCAAAACACTCTGTAAAACTTTCAGACGTCCTCTGAAACACCCTCTGTGCGGTGGGAGAGCCCTTTCGACGACTCGGCAGCCGCCTCAAGTGACTTGTGATATCCGCTGACAAGTTCTTCTAGGAGTTCGCGCACCGCGAGCGTGTCATGTTGATCGATCGACGACTCGAGCCGCGTGAGGCTTGGCTCGAGCGCATCCCACGGAATAAATCGTTCCTTTGCTTGCATGATCGCAGGATGCTCGGTCGGTCCACAGTTGTCGCCGATGAGCAATTCTTCGTAGAGCTTTTCGCCTGGGCGCAGCCCTGTCGTGTGAATCTCAATATCTCCTTCGGGATGCTCGTCGCTCTTTTCGCGGTATCCGGCGAGACGGATCATGTTGCGCGCGAGATCGATGATCTTGACCGGCTCGCCCATGTCGAGCACGAATACATCGCCTCCAGCACCCATCGCGCCAGCCTGAATGACGAGCGACGATGCCTCAGGAATCGTCATGAAGTATCGAGTGATGTCAGGGTGGGTCAGCGTGACGGGCCCGCCGCGGCGAATCTGCTCGGTGAAGAGCGGAACAACCGAACCACTCGATGCGAGCACGTTTCCGAAACGCACCATCACGAACCGCGTCTTGCGAACCGCCGGACGGCGCGCGCTCGTCTGGGTTGTCGTTCGCTGCGCATGATCGGCCATCGCCTGCAAACACTTCTCAGCGAGTCGCTTGCTCGCCCCCATCACGCTTGTCGGGCGCACGGCCTTGTCAGTCGAAATGAGCACGAAAGACTTCACTCCCAATTGCTCAGCAACTTGGGCTGTGCGAAGGGTTCCCAAGACATTGACCGCAACGCCTTCAACCTCATTCGCTTCAACGATCGGCACATGCTTGTACGCAGCCGCGTGATAAATCGTGTCGATGCTGTTACCAACAATCACCTGCTCGAGGCGAATTCGATCGAGCACCGAACCGAGCACTGCCACGATCTGCACGCCGCTTGCCTCGCCGACGAGCCGTCGCAATTCATTCTCGATCGTGTAGAGGTTGAACTCGCAGTTGTCCAGAACCACCAGTCGGCGCGGACCCTGTCGCAGAACTTGTCGCGCGGTTTCTGAGCCGATCGATCCGCCTGCCCCAGTCACAAGCACATTTGCTCCGCTGATGTTTCGAGAGAGCAGCGCTGTCTTTGGCTCAACTGGATTGCGCCCGAGCAGATCTTCGATCTTCATCGCTCGCACAGAATCTGTTCGGGCCGTTCCCTCTGCAATCTCAGCCAAAGTCGGAACAAGCATCACGCGCAGTCCAAGCGCAGTGAGCTCTTGAAAGATCTCCCGCCGACGGCGGCGACTCGACTCAGGAAGTGCGAGCAAGATTGTGTCGGCGTGCAGTGTGCGCACAACCGTTCGGATCTCTGATGCTGGATAGATGCGCAAACTTCGCACTTCAGTACCAACGCGCGATGGGTCATCATCGACGAATGCAACAATTGTCGAACGCTGATCTTGTGAGAGCATTGACACCAGCCCAGCACCGACATCGCCCGCGCCGTAGATGATCATGCGAGCGCACGAGGATTGCCCGCGCCGCCGAATCAGATATCGAGCGACCGCGCGCGAACCGCCGATGGCCAGAAGCGCCGCCATCCAGAATCCGACGAGTGCCGAGCGCGGAAGCCCCGCACCACGATCGGCCATCAGCGCAACGAACGCAAGGATGAGCACAGTTGCACTCACCGCATAGGCGACGTGCAGTGCGAATCGAAGTCCGACATAGCGAGTGATCTCTCTGTAAAGCCCCGCGGTGTAACAACATGGGATGCCAACAATCGTCGCGCTTGTGCAAAGCCAAACGAGCGAGTGTCCAGAGACGGTCGGCCACCACGATTCGAGCCGAGCCGCGAGTGCCAACCACATCGCAAGTGCCAATGCAACGGCATCGACTGAAGCAGCAAGAAGTTGTTTCCCCCGACGCGGAATTCGATCGAGCCCAGAAATCATGGTGGCAGAGTAGCAGGCACATCAAAAAAACAAGTCAATCGCCGAGATTTTGAGCCAACTCTGCAACGATAGTTTGTGACCAATAAGTCAGAGTTCGAGCGCAAGATTTCATGATCGGCAAGATCGAACGAAGTGACCAGTAGGCCCGCCGGGACTTGAACCCGGATGAGGGTGAACTCTGCGGATTTTAAGTCCGCTGCGTCTGCCAATTCCGCCACAGGCCTTTCGTGCGAATCCTATCTCAAAGCACCAGCGAAGATGCCAACAATGTGTGCGCATCTATCCTGCGCCGATGCCCGCGACGGATCGAACACCACCACTCAGCGGCATCACCATCATCGATCTTGGACGCGTTCTCGCAGCGCCATTCACAACTTCGACGCTTGCTTCGCTCGGCGCGCGTGTGATCAAAGTCGAGCGGCCTGGATGCGGCGATGACTCGCGCGCGTTTGGTCCCCATCACAACGAAAAGAGTCTCTACTTCACAAGCGTCAACTGCGACAAAGAGTCGATCGCGCTCGACTTGAAAGACTCGGCAGATCGATTGATCTTCGAAGCATTGCTCGACGGGGCGGATGTGCTCGTCGAGAACTACTCCCCGGCGGTCATGGATTCGCTGGGATATTCGTGGCAAACAGTCCATGCGCGCTGGCCCCGCTTGATCTACGGCGCGGTCTCTGGATTTGGAAGAACTGGCCCCCTCTCGGCGCAGCCCGCGTACGACATCATCGTTCAGGCGTTGAGCGGCGTCATGAGTTTGACGGGGCACCACGGCGCCCCACCTGTTCGAGTTGGAATCTCGATGGGCGACCTCGTCGCGGGCATGTATCTCGCCCTTGGAATTGTGAGTGCCATCCATAAACGCTCGACAACTGGCACTGGATGCCTCATCGACGTCGCGATGCTCGACTGTCAGATTGCCTTCCTTGAGGCAGCAGTCACAACCTGCACAACGACCGAGATTTCTCCTGCGGCGCTCGGCTCGCGCCATCCATCCATCGCACCTTTTCAGGCGTTTCGGTGCAAAGATGAGTGGATCGTCATCGCTGCAGGAAATGACCAACTCTTTGGAAAGCTCTGCGCTGCGATTGGACGGGAAGACCTCGCCACCAACCCCAGCTTCGCCTCGAACGCCCGCCGCATCGAGCAGGTCGATGAGCTCGAGCGAGAACTCACCACGACGCTCGCCACTGACACTGCAGGCGCGTGGATCGAAACCCTCACGCGGGCGCAGGTGCCATGCGCGCCGATCCAATCAGTGGCGCAGATGATCGAGATGCCACAGGTCACCGCGCGCGGGATGATCGTTCCTGTCGACGACCCACTTCTGCCCACGACCCGCGTACCGGGCAACCCGATCAAGATGAGTTCGGTCGACACGCGCACTGCGCGGCGCAAGGCGCCCGACCTCGACCAAGACCGCGCGGCGATTCTCAAAGAACTTTCTCTTCGCGGCGCGCGACAAGATTCGACCGTTCAATCGTAAACTACTGCCATGTCTGCGGATATCGAACGAGCAACACTCTGGTTTCTGACAGCCCGTGGAATGACGGCCGCATGCTCGAGCCAGTCGACGCAACCTCAACTTTCAGCTGCGGGGCTCTTCGCGCAGTCGGTCTTGGGCTTCTCTGAGGATGTCTGTATCGAGGGAAAGTCTGCAGCGCGCATGCAACGTCTCTCATTGATCGATTGCCTCGCGGGGGTGGCTGCACTTCCTATTGAAACGCGCGAGAAGTTTTTGACGGGCGCGTTGATGATCGCCCTGCTCGACCGCAAGATGGATGCGTCGGAAGTGCGATGGGCATCGGCACTCGCGAGTGCGATGCGCTTGAACTCGGCGCAAGTTGAAGAGTGCTGCCTCGGTGCGCGCATCCTCACCGACATGTTGCATCCTGTGAGCACAGCGAGCTGACGATGGAAGACCCCTCTGCAAACTTCGGATTTCTCGAAGCGATCGATCGGCGCCTCTCACGGTTGGGAAAGCAAGCAGAGACCTACGCCCATTCCGATCCAGAAGCCTGCCTTTTCAAGTTGCGACTCATGGTCGAGATGATGGCGTCGACACTCGCGCGCGTCACGTTAGGAAACGCCCTTCCACCCGAACTTGGAGTGACGCTGGGTGAACTCGAGCGACGTGGTGTGCTTCCTCGACGCGAAGCTGACAGCATGCACGCGATTCGGCGCGATGGAAACTCTGCCGTCCACGGCGGAACTGCACCGATTTCGACTGCACTGCGCAGACTGCGTGACGCGCACTCGCTGAGCTACTGGTACACGCAGGCCCTCACTCGAAAATCTGCCGGACCGCGACAAGACTTTCGGGTGCCGACTGCTCGCACTGGCCAGGCTGGTGTCGATCCGCAAGCTGCTGCTGCAGAAGTACTTGAAGACCAGATTGAGCAGCGCCGACAGCGCACGCGCGAGGCTCTCTTGCTCTACCGCGACGAGTCGGAACGCGCTGCTGGCACTGCGCAGTATGTGAGCGAACTCGAAGCCCTCGATGCGGTCGCGGCGACTGCCGGAGAGTCAGACATCGACGCTGAGACGATGGCGCTCATCATGGCGCTCGAGCTTGAGCAGTTGCTCGAGCATCCAACGTTCGGACGGGCGAGTCGAGATGCGCGGCGTGAAGCCGAGGCGCAACTCAACGCAGTGAAGCAGCGGCTCGACGCGCAAGAGGCTGCCTTCCGCGAGGCGCGCGAACGATTGACGACTGACAATTATTGACTTGGGCTGTCGTCGATTGACGCTGTTGAGTACATTTGCACGCAAGGAGGATCGACCATGGACGGCGACCTATCAGTGGATTATCTCGGCGACGGGTACTACGCACTGTTTCGAGACAACGGGGATCGACGCATCATCGAATGCGTTGCGCCGCGCGTCACAGACATCTTTCGAAACGTCGCGAGACGATTCGGTCACGACCATCCAGTCGAGATGTCATACACCGCGCACTTGATTTTTAAACTCGAAGCTGGACTCGACCTCAGCACAGATCTCGCCGACCCTGCGCAAGCAGATGTCGACGATTACGGTGCGTTTGATTCGAAAGAGTATTGATCGCGTTACTTTCGATCGCCAAACATCATGGCGATGCGAAAGACAAGTTTCAACGCTTCGAGATAGACCCACGCAAGCGTGACGATCAATCCGAAGGTGAGATACCACTCAGCGGATGCGGGTGCTCCAGCAGCGACCGCGTCCTGCACTTGACGAAAATCGATAATCAGCCAGAGCGCTGCAACGATCAAGACGACGGCATTGATGCCGAGTCCGACGAGCGCTGCGTTTCCGCCACCTGCTGCTGAGGAGAGCGAGAGAAACGGCATGCTCGCACCGAAGAGGCTCATCACCATTGAGATGAGGAAGATGAAAAAGATGCCAGCGGTGACAACCGAGAGCACTTTCTGAAACATCGCGCCACCGGTGAGAAGACCCATGCGAAAGAGCGTGAGCATCGCGAGCATCAACGCAACGACGATCACGAATGCTTGCAATGCAATGCCGCCCGGAACTGCGATCTTGTTTGCGGTGAGGATGCCTTCAAGCAACATGCCCAGCGCACCGAGCATGAACCCTTGCGTCACTGAGTAGAGCACGGTGATCGAAGCAGCCATGCGAGGAGACTTGCGCACCAGAAAGATCGACGCGACCGAAACAGCGAGTGAGGCGAAGAATGCAATCCACATCGCTGCAGGAAACGCCTTCGTGATCGGCACTGCAACTGCCCCAGAAACTGCGGCCAAAAGCACGCATCCTGCGGTCTTGTTGATGACGCCAGAGACTGTGCAGACCTGCGACGATCGATCGACTTGACCGAGGGCGCCTGCGAGAACTCCGTCGGCAAGAATTGGATTGGTGGATACGAGTGACATGACTTAGGCCTCCTTGCGAACTTGCGCTTGTTGCATTGCGCGGTGAATTTGCTCAACAACGATCTGCTGATGAGCCATGTGAAAAGTGAAGTCGAATGATACGCCGATGTATGTGCGCTGCGAACTATCGAGATGCGTGTGCACGACCTTGCCAGTCGCAACAATCGGGACGGGATGATCTCGGCCGAGCGGAATCTCGATCCAGAAAATTCGATGACGACCGAGTACGGCAGAATCTTGCGGTTCGACGCGCAATCCAACACCACCGCCGCCGACGTTCATGAGCGTTGCAGAAAACTTCGGCCCTACCGTTGGCATCGGTGCGGTCGTTGTCGCAATGGGTAGTCCTGCAGCGAAGGCTTGGAACGCGGCATCGTTGGCTGTCTCTGCCGCAACGATTGTGCGTGGATCGAGCAAGGGCCAAAGGCTGACACTCGGCAGATTGAGTTCGCTCGCTTCAACGCGCACGAACCGACGCAAACATCGCTCGACGCCATCGGGAAGTTGCAATCGCATGCACTCGCCGCGCGATCCTGCAGGGCGTTCGTCCCCGAGTTTCTTCGTCGTGAACTTCCAGCGATTCTGGCCGATGGTGATCGCACCCACGAGCGCGATCCCATCATCGATATGAAAAGTCTTGCCAAGAGCAACGGGTGCTTCGACGAGTACCGACTCTTCTTCGAGTGCGACGATCTTCAGGCGCCAGACGAGGTCGGCAGATCCTGCGTCTGCCTCTCGCTGCGCTGGCGCAGAAGCATCGCCGTGGGCGATCGAAATCTCGAGCGTGCCTCCCCGCTCAAAGACCTGCTGCATACTTCTCTTCCACTCAGACGTTCGCGATCGAGATGCTGGCATAGCACCTGATCATAGCCGCGCACCCGCGCGATCTTTCGAGAGCGCCCTCTTCAATTGCACCACCCGCGCAGAGTCATCGGCGCGGGTGTGTGCATCAGGATGGTGCGATCCGAAGCGGATTGCGTAGAAGCGTTCAACGATCTGCGAGAAGATCTCGCCTGCCTCGCGGTGCGTCTGCTGCACATCCGCCGCGAAGGCTCTAGGAGAAGCATTGGATGGACGACGGATGCCGTGGCTCGTCAGCAGATCGAGCGCTTCGACGTAGAACCCTGCGTCTCGTATCGCTGCGCGGTCACTCCGCGTCACTCCCAACGCGCGCCGAGCTCGCAGCCGCTTGCGCCTTGCGATGAGTGCAGCGGCGACCGAGAAGACAACCGTCACGAGCACCGATCCAAACCAGATGTACCCCGCGAGCCCGATACGCGCCGACTCGCCCGTTCGCACCGCAATCAGTTCGAGTGCAGTCCACGCATCACGCAGCACCGCACCGACGCGCTCACTCGAACGCTGCATCAGCGCATTCTGAGCACGCGCATCGAACTGAGCAACTTGACTCTGCCAGACGCGCTCGAATGGCTCGTAGAGAATGCGAAGAAAACTCGCCCACGACTCGTCATCAGATGGCGTTTGCGCAGTGTCGTCCGCTGGCGTTGCGTCCACGGCGGTCCATTGAAAGCGACCGGTACGAATCTCGACCCAAGCGTGCGCATCCGACTCGCGCACGATGTACCGCGCAGCTGCGGGCTGATAGTCGCGCGCAAGAAAGCCAGTCACCACGCGCGCATCCACACCAACAGATTGGCAGAGCGCGCAGAGCGCACTCGCGAAGTATTCGCAGTGACCAAATCGATACTCGGTCAGAAAGAGGTCGATCGGATCGCGCTCACCGCGGCGCACAAAGTCGCGCAAGTCAAGCGTGTAGCGAAACCGATCGCTCGTCAGTTCGTTTTCGAACGCGCGGGCAATTCGCAAGTTTCGCGCCCAGCGCGCGGAAAGATCTTCGCCCGAGCTCTCACTCTCGGGCGGTTGCGCGAGATCTTCAAGACCGCTCGCTGTGAGTATTCGCTCTGCTTCGATACGAACTGCCTCGACCGGAAACGTCGCAAGCGGCGGGATGCGCGGCTCTCCACGGTAGAGCCCTGCAAGCACGCTGTCGGAGGCAAATGGCTGCACGCGCAGGTCATATCCAACGATCGGACCCGCCGAGTCGATGTCCATCGTGCGCAGCGACAATGTGCGTGGATCAATCGTGTAGACCTGCGCCGTGTCGCCATGAATTGCAACTGGCGCCCACGCGCTGAGGATGACATCGCTGCGTAATCCGCGAATCAAGACACGCTGTGTAAATGTATTGAACCGCTCGTCCACTGGGCGAGATGCAAGCGTCTGAAACTCATCGCTCTCTGAAATCACAAATCGCTGGCGCAGGGCTGCGCGCGTCGACCAGGTGCTCGTTGGAGTGTCGTAGAGCTCGAGGATGACGCCACGCAGTCGAAGAATTCCTGGCGCAGCAAGCGGATCGCCATCGGGGCCGAGCCACTGCACGCTCAACATCTCGCGCTGTGACGGCTCGAGTCGTTGCGGTGACATGAGCGAAATGTGGTCAGGAAACTCGGTCGAATGGCCAGACCGAAGGGCGAACAACCCACCCGTTGGATTGGGATTTCGTGGAAAGAGAACGAAGAGCGTGAGCGTGATTGCGAAGATCAATCCAAGCGCGATGCGAATTGTGCGCTTGAGGTCAGCACTGGGGGTTGCTCCGACCGGCACGAGCCCGCCACCGAACCATCCCCGACCGAGTGCGCCATTCGTTCGTGGTGCGAATGCCACCGCCGCGAGTCGATACTGAATCACGCAGCTCACCCCAAGCATCGTCGCGACGAACACGAACGCGGCAACGAGCAAATCGTTCGCCTCAAGCACTGCAACGATGAGCAAGACACTCGAGAGCATCAGGAGCTGACGTTCACCGCTGAGTGTTCGGCGCACGAAAAGCCGAAAGAGCAGCAAGAGGCAAATGGCGAATCCAATGGCTGCGGGAAGCAGCGTCGAGTCATCCTTGGCGTATCCCCAGACTCCCGCGACGATGATCAATCCAATCACGCTCGTTGTCGCGAGTCGAAGGGGTGACTCTCGGCTCTCGCTGGGTATCGGCGCGAGGGATGCGCGCGCGACGAGCCAACTCGCGCCACCGATCACTTCGACGAGTACGAGCAAGACCACGCTCTGCTGCGAGAGCGCGAAAGCGCCGAGCGACAACAGCGCGAACCAGAGTGCCTGCCGTCGAAACGACAGCCACGCACTCATGTTGGACGCTCCTGCAACGCCTCGATTGCCGCCGCGGAAAGCGCGATGACCTCACCCGCGCTCGCGCGTGCACTGGGTTCGCCAGGAGTGATCAAGACGCACTTGCCCGCGCAGAGGCTCGCGTCGAGGCCTTCGTGCGTGCGAGGGTGTGTGAGGTCGATCAAGGCGAGTTGATCGAGCAGATCGAGCAGATGTTTCTGACTCGCACGCGCCGGCGTGTGAGAATGCGCGAGCCCCAGAATGCGCAGAGCGATCTCCCACCCTGATTGCTGCCCGTGCCGCAAGAGACTCGCGGCCATGTTGATCGCACGTTCCTCTTGCGCAGGGGTGTGTGGTGGCTCGGCGAGACGCAGATCAAGCGCGATCGAAAGCCGCCGAGGTGCGGGTGCGGACCGTTCAATGACGACGAGCGCGGCGAGCGATGCGCTTCTGCGCCAAGCGACCGCGCGCAGAGCATCTCCCGTGCGGTAATCGCGAAGACCATGAAACTCTTCGGCTGCTCCCCGCACGACTGAAGAAGACCGACCCTCGCCGCCGCGCCCAACGAAGAGGCGCCGCAGTGCGTCCCTGCGCAGCACGACGCACCGAGGACGCACGAGAATCTCTGTGCGCTGTGCAACTTCGACTGATTTCAAGAGCAATCCGAATGGAAATCCGCTTTGGGTTTGGACCGCTGTCAGAACGAGCAACCCACGCTCCGTGGGCACGCAGACACCTTCGCCCATCACGCTTTCATTGACCCCGCAGTGCATGATCGAGACCGCTTCACAATCAGCACGGCGCGGCTCGAACACGCGCAGATCAAAGATCGGCCAGAATCGTGAGCACGACGAGACTTCGTAGCGCAGCCGCAGCGGCACCCCAACCTCTCCATGAGCTGGCGCGATTCGGCGCACGCGCACCCCCATCATCATCCATCCAGAAATCACTCCCGAAACGAGTATCCATGCAAGCAACGACGCGAAGACCCAGATGAGCAAACTCTCTCCGCGCTGCAATGCAGCACCGCCGATCAAGAGCGTCAAGATGACGAAGATGATTCCAGGCCAGTGCAGATGATCGCGGTGTCGTGCGCGCTTCAAGCGCACCGAACCACCCACGCGATCAGACTGAGCACGACGATTGCGATCGCTGCGATGCGCCCAGCACGAACCATCACGCGTCCCACCGAGTCGATCGATCCCTTACGCACGAGCGCGGCGACTTGCGCATCTTCTTCACCGACATCAACCGAATCCCAGTCGACGCTATCGGCGAGAAACTTGTTGGCGCGCAGCGCAGACTTCGCCCGTTCGAGGTCTTCTGCGCGCACTTGTACTGGGATGCCGCCGAGCATGCGATTGCCGACGCCGTCGAGTCCAAATGCTTGAATTGCGGCGCCAAACACGGCAACATTGATCTCGCGATCACGCAGAATTGCCGCGACCGTTTGCGCTTCGAACTCGCTTGTCGCAAGGTGCACAGTGACAAGGCGATTTGGATCGTCGCACGATGTCATGAACGTTCCTCGGTCGTTGGCGGCGCTGCATCGACATTGCGCACGCGATCGATCGCGAGCATCAATGCCTCGGCATCATCCGGATCGAACATCTCGTCGCCGATCTCCACGCGCCAATCAGTAATGTTCGACGTTGGCATCGTGAACTGAAATCCAGGAGCCAAATCTTGGCGTGTGATCGGCTGATCGACGACCGCAACCGTGACTGCGTCATGGTCGATCTTCTGAACGCGAAACCACGATTGTTCGATGCGCTCGCCGTCAGAACCGGGCACGGGCGCTTGCACCGTGAATCCGCTGCGAGCGAGTTCTTGAAAGCGCGCCTCGCCAGTTCGCATGAGGCTCGCGAAGGCAGTTGCGAATGACGCCCATGCCGAACGCGCGCGCCGCTCAGTCGACCGCACGCTGTGCTGCGTCATGTAGAGCACGGCCTTGCCCGCTTCGATGCGCTCGACCACTTCGCGCGGCCAGACCCACAACGAGCGAAAACTGCCGAGCGCTTTTTCAGCGCAAATCACTGCGCGCGGCAGTGCGAACTCGCTCAGCCCATGCTCGCGCGCTTGCACTCGCCACGGTTCTGATCCTGCAGCCGAAGGATTGACGCACGGAGTCACGTCACCGACTTTTTGAAAGCGCACGACCAAGTCGTCACCGATCTCGAGGGTTTCGCCTGGGTCGGGCATCTCGTTTTCGAGAAGCAATCCCGCGAGTGTGTGCAAGAGCACTGCGCCCGACTCGGAGTGTTCGCGCGGAACTTCAATCAGCTCGAGTTCAGGAATCCCGCAACGCGCCAGTCCGCACGTGCCAAGCAGCACCAATGCTGAGTCGCCGTCTGTCAGTGCTTCGTAACGCCCGAGTCTCCAGAGCAGACGTTCAACGGGAGCGGCATCTTCTGCGAGAAAGTCGCGGTCAATGCGCGCACGCGGGTAGACCTCGCCAGTGACGACATCCAAGATTGCAACGACATCGGGCAGTGCTCCACCGAGCAGTCCAACGCTCATGAAATACTCTTCAGCGGGTTCGTCCGACGAGAGAATCGTCTGCAACCGAATGACCCATGGTGCTTGCGACGCCCCATCGCCAATCTGCGTTCGATCACGATCAGAGAGATCGCTCGATCGCTCGCACCAGATGATGAGCCCAGATTCGATTCCCGGTATCTGCACACCAAATGCCCAGATGGCGTCATCGTCGGTCTCGATCGGGTCGACGCTCACATCACCACCAACCCATGCAGTCACCGCCGTCGAAAACTCGGCGGCCGTCAACGCCTCTTCGTGCGGCCAAAAGGCGACAAATCCGCTCTCTTGCGGTTCGACTTCCCATCCATGGACAGGCTGTTCATCGGCGTGATCTTCTGGTGTCGTCACGGGTGCTCGTTGAAGCGTAACCAATTCCCAAAACAAATCCTAAGAGATCCCCCACTCCAAAATTCAGACGAGCACATTCACCATGCGCTTTGGAACAACGATGATCTTCTTCGCGGGGCGACCTGCCATCGCCTCTTGCACCTTCGCGTCACTGAGCACAAGCAATTCAATCTGCGCCGCGTCGGCGCTCGTCGGCACAGTGACGTGCGCACGAACTTTGCCCTGAATCTGCACGGGAAGCGCGAGACTCTCATCGACGAGCTGCGATGCATCGACCGCGGGCCACTGCGTCTGAGAAATCAGAGCCGTCTCGCCAAGGCGATGCCAGAGCTCGTCGCAAATGTGCGGAGCAAATGGCGCAAGCGCGCGCAAGAAACGGCTCAGTTGATCGCGGGTGAGTCCGCCATCCGCCGGATCTTTCATTTCAGTGGGTCGTGTCGCGGCGTTGACAAGTTCAATGAATGCTGCGATCGCCGTGTTGAATGCGAGTCGCTCAATATCCTGCGCGGCTTTGTGAATCGTGCGGTGCAACTGACGTTCGACGGCAGGATCGGCCTTGCGCGCGAGCAGCAACTCACCCGTGCGTTCGTCGATCGCGAGCCGCCAGACCCGCTGCAGAAAGCGAAACACGCCGGCAATATCGCGTGTGTTCCACGGCTTTGAATCAGCAAGCGGACCCATGTACATCTCGTAGAGGCGCAGTGTGTCTGCGCCATACTCAGCGATGACCTCGTCGGGAGTCACGACATTCTTGAGACTCTTGGACATCTTTGCGATGACGCGCGTCACGGGCGCACCGACTGCCGTTTCAACCCATCCGCCATTTGCTTCGTGCACCGCGTCTGTTGCGACCAGCGTGCCATCGGCGCGCTCGAATGCAAAACTCGTGATCATGCCTTGATGAAAGAGTTTCGCGAACGGCTCAACGGTCGAGACCTCACCGAGATCGAAGAGCATCTTGTGCCAAAACCTCGCGTACAAGAGATGCAAGACCGCGTGCTCTGAGCCGCCGATGTAGAGATCGACGCCGCGATCACCCATCCAATATTGCTCAGCCTCTTTCGAGACGAATCGCGCACTGTTCTTTGGATCGCAGTAGCGCAGGTAGTACCAGCATGATCCTGCCCAACCAGGCATCGTGTTCGTCTCGCGCCGCACTGCAGCTGCTGGATCGAGCAATGCGCGATCGACCCCTGCTTCTCCTGCGGTTGTGTTGACCCATTGAGTCGCCTTTCCCAAAGGCGGCACAGGTTGATCGCTCTGCACTGGCGCGTAGTCAGCGAGTTCTGGCAGCTGCACAGGAAGCGCGCTCTCACTGATCGGAAAGTGCATCCCCCGCTCGTCGAAAACAATTGGGAACGGCTCGCCCCAATAGCGTTGTCGACTGAAGAGCCAATCGCGCAGCCTGAAATTGACGCGTCGTTGACCGCGTCCACTCGCAGTCAGCCAATCGATCATCGTTTTCGTTGCGGCTTCTGTCGTGAGTCCATCGAGTGAGAGTTCGCCGTTGCGTGAGTTGCACGCGATGCCCGCCCCGCACGTCGCACCTGTTGTGGTGTCTGCGGCGCCATCCGCTGGTGCGACAACTTGTCGAATCGGCAGATTGAATCGCGTCGCGAATGCGAAGTCGCGCTCGTCGTGCGCAGGCACGGCCATGATCGCTCCGGTGCCATACGCCATGAGCACATAGTCGGCTGTCCAGATCGCAATCGACTCGCCGGTTGCGGGATTGATCGCAGAGACTCCAAGCGCGATGCCCGTCTTCTCGCGGCTTGCCGCCTGTCGATCGACATCTGATCGATTGCGCGACCACGCGACATATGCGCTGATTTCTGCGACATTCGGCGGATTTTTCGCGCACGCCCATGCGACGAGTGGATGCTCTGGCGCAACAACCATGTACGTTGCGCCAAAGAGTGTGTCGGGCCGCGTGGTGAACACCGTGAGCGCACCGAACCCATCCACAACGAATTGCACTTCAGCGCCTTCGCTACGACCGATCCACTCAGCTTGCATCGTGCGCGTTGAATCTGGCCACTCGACGAGCGCGAGATCATCGAGCAGTCGCTGTGCGTATGCGGTGATGCGAAACATCCACTGCCGCAGCGGCATCCGAAAGACTGGATGGCTGCCACGTTCACTGCGTCCATCGACAATCTCTTCGTTGGCGAGAACGGTGCCAAGCGCTGGACACCAATTCACAGTCTGCACACCGATGTACGCCAAGCGGAATGTGTCGAGATATGCCTGCTGCTGCTGCGGTGTGCACTGCGACCACGGGGTGCACGTGCTGCCGATTGGACGGTCCGTGCTGCGACAGGTCGCTTCGAGTTCTGCAATCGGCCGCGCGCATCCCGCCGATTCGTCGTAGTAGGAGTGGTACGCCCGCAACCAAATCCACTGCGTCCACCGGTAGTAGTCAGGATCGATCGTTCCAAACTCGCGCGACCAGTCGTAGGCGAATCCAAGTCGCTGCAATTGCCGGCGAAAATTGTCGATCGCGCTGCGCGTTGTGACGGCGGGGTGCACACCCGTTTGCACCGCATACTGTTCGGCGGGCAATCCAAATGCGTCCCATCCCATCGGATGCAAGACGTTGAATCCGCGCATCACTTTGTAGCGCGTCAGAATGTCAGTTGCTGTGTAACCCTCAGGATGCCCAACATGCAGCCCTGCCCCTGACGGATAGGGAAACATGTCCAAGATGTAGTACTTGGGGCGCGTCGCATCGAACCCCTCATCGCCTGGATTCGCCGCGCGATTCGCTCCCGCTGCGGCCCACTGCGCCTGCCAGCGTGTCTCGAGTTCTCCAGCGCGCGCAGCGTCGTATCGATGGGGTGTTTCGTGAGCAGACATAGGAAGTTTCGAAGCATAGCCAAGCGCCGCCGAGCAGCTCAGGCTGTCGCGGACGAACTCACACTGTCTGAGGACGGCGCAACTGAAAGTCTGCATTGTCTTGGATGT
Source organism: uncultured Singulisphaera sp. (assembly GCA_964355975.1). GTDB lineage: Bacteria > Planctomycetota > Phycisphaerae > Phycisphaerales > SM1A02 > F1-60-MAGs104. The sequence continues at coordinate 142,096 of CAYHFW010000001.1, read as the reverse complement.
ACTTCATCGCATCACCCACGACATAGAAACTTCCAGTGACGCAGATGAGGTCGTCGCGGCTCGTCGCACGCATCGCCAATTGAATCGCCTCGGCAACTGTGCGCGCAACTTGGCTCATCTTGCCGCTGCGCTCCTGGAAGAGTTTCTGCAGTTCGACTGGATCAGCCGCGCGCGGGTTTCCTGCTGCCCGAGTAAAGATCACTTTGTCTGCGCCGAGATTGAGCCGATCGAGCATCTCTCCGACATCCTTATCTTGGCAGCAACCAAAGACGCACACCATGCTGTCGTATGGCACATGCGCTCCGACGCAGCGCATGAGCGCATTGAGACTCGCTGGATTGTGCGCGCCATCGACGAGCACGCGCGGGCGATCGCTGATGAGTTCCATACGTCCAGAAACCTTTGTCTTGCTCAATCCACCGGTCACGAGATTTTCGGGGCAATTGAATCCTGCTGCGCGCACGCACTCAACGGCGGCGAGCGCAACACCACAATTCATCGCTTGATGTTCACCTGGCAGTGGCACTGGCAAGTGTTCAATGCGCATCGTCTTGGTGTAGTAGCAGACGCGCGTGTGCGGTCCCATTTCTGGCGATGTGCAAAAGCGGCTAGAAAACTCGATGTCTTTGTTCACGATGCGCAAGTCAGCGCCGACCTTTTCGGCAACCTCTGCGAAGACCTTGTTCACTTCGGGCTGAGAATCAAAGATGATCGCGGGAACGCCGCGCTTGAAGATTCCCGCCTTCTCGCGCGCGATCTTTGCCAACGTGTCGCCCAAGATTCGCGTGTGGTCGAAGTCAATGGTGGTGACGACCGAGACGAGCGGCGTGAGCACGTTGGTTGAATCGAGCCGACCGCCGAGTCCAACTTCGATGACGGCGATATCAACCGCCTCATCAGCGAAGTACTTGAATGCCATCGCAGTGACCGCTTCAAAGAACGTTGGCTCGACTTTCGCTTTCGCAGCAGCCGCCTGCACCTTTTTCGCCATCTCGACGAGCGCGGGCTTTGAAATCATTCGGTCGTTGATTGCGATGCGCTCGCGGACATCAACAAAGTGTGGGCTCGTGTAGACGCCGACGGTGTACTTGCACTCCGAAAGCATGTTCGCGATCATCGCGCAGGTCGATCCCTTGCCGACTGTTCCGGCGACGTGCACCGTCTTGATCGCTTCGTGCGGATTGCCCATCGCCGCGAGCAGCGCCCGCATGCGGTCGAGACGAAATGTGTTCTCGTCGTACTTCACGACCCGCATCCGCTCGATGTCTGGACGCTCTGCGAGCCACTTCAGAGCCGCCTGATATCCGTTGATGTCGATCTTTGCGGGACGCGCAGCGGCAACTTCGACAATCGGCGCCTTTGGCAGTTTCGTAGTCGACGCGGAAACCTTCGATGACGCCGCCGACGCGCTCTTGACGGCAGCGACGCTCTTGGCGGCGGGCTTTGTGGATGCGTGAGAGCGCGAACCTGTTCGACTTGCTGGCTTGCTATTCATAGGACTTTGAGTGTAGTCCTCTCGGCAATGGAATCCAAACACATCAAAGATGCGCTGCAACATGAGGCGTGGCGCGCCCTGCGGATCATGAGTGAATTCGTCGACGCAACCGACACTTTGGTGCGCGTCGGCCCAGCGGTTGCCGTTTTCGGATCGGCGCGCACGGCGATCGACCGTCCGGAGTACGCGCAGGCTGTGCAGTGCGGGCGATCACTCGTGGCGAAGGGCTACGCAGTCATCACGGGCGGCGGCCCAGGCATCATGGAAGCGGCGAACAAGGGTGCGCTCGAAGCGAAGGGAGTTTCGGTCGGACTCAACATTTCGCTGCCGTTCGAGCAGAAGCCAAATCCCTATCAAAGCATCGAACTGACCTTCCGTTACTTCTTCATTCGAAAGGTGATGTTCGTCAAGCACGCGCGCGGCTTCATCATTTTCCCGGGCGGGTTTGGAACAATGGACGAATTGTTCGAATCACTCACGCTGATTCAGACGCTCAAAATAGTTCCATTTCCGGTCATCCTGGTCGGCAAGAAATTTTGGGAGCCCCTGCTCGCGTGGATGCGCACAACGCTCGCAGAAGAGTTCAAGACGATTTCGCAAGAAGACTTCGAGCTCTTTCGCGTGACCGATGATGTTGACGAGGCGGTGCGTCTCGTCGACGATGTGCAATCGGGACGGCAAATCTGGGCGCCAAAACTGCCGCGATTTGCGTCAGATCCACCAATTTCAGAAGAAGAGGGCATTCGCCAAGGAGTGCATCCACGGCGCCATTTGCAAGGCGACGCTTCGATGGGACTCGACAACCTCGAGTAGCCATCAACGCCATTGGTGGCGTGGATAACGGCGACGAAGTTCGCTTCGCAGTTGCGGGTAAAGCACCTTCCAAAACCCTGCGAGGTCGGAAGTCACTTGCAGTGGTCGGTAGTTGGGCCCAAGTATCTCGACGGTGATTCCAACTCGCCCTCCCGCCACGCGCGGCGTCTCGTCGACACCATAGAAGTCTTGAATCTTTGCCCGCCCGCGCGGGGGCTGATTGGGTTCATAGGCGAGTTTCATCTTGTATCCGCTTGGAAGTTGAAACTCAGCGGGCGCCATGCGTGCGACAAACTGCTGGTCGTCATACGAGAGCGCACTCTTCATGATGTCAAGACTCGCCCGCGCTCGCACTTGGCGAAATCGCGTCGCGCCTGCCGCGAGTTCAGCGAAAAGCACGCACAAATCATCGTCGCTGTAGTCGATCATTCCACGCTCAGGAAATGTCTGCGCGACCCACCGCGTTCGTGCGATCCACGGTTCGACCTGTTCTTGCCAATCGTCTGGCCGCAACTGCTCGGCGATCATCTGCTGCGCGATGAGTGCGCCTGCGGCATGCACATCGCGCGGCGGGCGCACGGTGCTCTCGATGACCGTTTCATCGAAGAGCACCTCTTCGATCTCATCAACGGATTGCGACTCGCCATTCCAACGCTCTTCGACTCGTGTCGTAAAACGGTGCGGCAAGGTCTTGTGCACCCACGCGCGGTCGAGCGCAACTGTCATCGAGAGCGTCGTTTCGGCAGAGTCGCCCGCGCCACTCTGACGCACATCGAACGCGAAGAGCGGTCCGACCCCGTCGTAGAGGCTGCGCTTGTCAACCGAAACCTTGCGCCGCCCGAGCATCGAAGCATGCGCACGATGCCGATCGCCGCGCCACGCGATGCGATCCGGGAAACCAAGCATGAACGACTCGGCGAGCAACTCGTTTGTTTCATCCGCGGCAGCATCGCAGTGCGCCGACTCGCCCGCTGCACGCTGCGCAGCCCCCGCGAGATCGTTCGCAGCCTTGAAGATCTCACGCGCGGCATCGCCATCGATTGCGATCCCACGCGCTCGCCCTTGTTTCCACGCCATCAACATGCGCTCACGCGCGAGTACATCACTCGGTCGATCGTGCGCTTCGAGATGCGCGCGCAGCACCGCGGGATCGTCACGCTCGACGGCATCGCGCTCTGTGAGCAGCGCAGCCCAGAGCGCAGCGCGCGTAGTGCATCCACGCTGAGCCCCTTCGAGAAGCGCTCGCGCAAGCCGCGGATGCGCAGGAATTCGCGCCATTCTTCGCCCGACTTGCGTGAGTGCGCCTTCGCGATCGATTGCGCCGACCGCCTCGAGCACCCGCTGCGCACGCTCGCGCGATTGGTCGGTGGGAGGATCGATCCACGGAAATGCCATCGCATCACTTTCGCCCATCACAAGCAACGCAAGCAGTGCTTCGCAGAGGTCGATGCGGTGCACCTCTGCGGTATCGAATGCTGCGCGGCGAAGTTGTGCAGCATCGCTCCAGAGCCGCAGACAGATTCCCGGCGCCGTGCGACCCGCGCGACCACTTCGCTGACGGGCACTCGCTTGACTGATCGGTTCGAGGCGCAGTCCGTTGAGATCGCGCAGCGGATCGAACCGATGCACACGTGCGAGCCCACTATCAACGACGAACCGCACACCCGGAATCGTCAGGCTCGTCTCAGCGATGTTCGTTGCCACGACAATCTTGCGGCGCCCGCTCTCTTGCAGTGCGCGATCCTGCTCATCAGGACTTTGCCCCCCGTGCAACGCGAAGAGATCAACCTGTCCCGCTGGCATTCGCGCACGCAGCGCGTCGAGCGTCCACTGAATCTCCTTGCGCCCTGGCATGAACACCAACCCATCCCCATCGATTTCTTGCGCGGCGTGCGCGACCACTGATGCCGCGCGCTGCGCGATGTCTTGGCCCGACGGCGTATCTCCGATGTGTTTGATCTCAACAGGATGCACCCGCCCCGGAATCATGAGTGGCTCAACATCAAAGATCTCTGCGAGCCGCGCTGCGTCGAGCGTCGCACTCATCACAACAAGCCGCAAGTCAGGTCGCCGCGTCGATTGCAAGCGGCGCGCGATTCCCGCGGCAAGATCGGTCGAAATGCCTCGTTCGTGAAACTCGTCGAGCACCACCGTGCTGATACCCGCGAGATCGGGCGATCCCTGCGCGAGCCGCACGAAGAGTCCATCGGTCATAAAGAGGATGCGTGTCGCCGCGCTTTCGACGCGCTCGTACCGCGTGCGGTATCCAACAAGTTCGCCCTCGCGCGTTGCGAGTTCGAATGCAACGCGCCTGGCCACGGCGCGCGCGGCGAGTCGTCGTGGCTGCAGCACCACAATCTTGCCCGCGGGGCAATCCGCTGCGCGCAGCAGAATCTGTGGAAGTTGCGTGGTCTTTCCAGAACCAGTTTCTGCGACAAGCACCAGCCTGCGCTCTTGCGCGAGTCGCGTTGTGATCTGCGCGGCAAATGCGAGGATGGGAAGGGGCGCGCTCTTGCCGCCACGCGGCTCAGAAGGCATCGGAATAGCGCTTGCGAACATCCTCAAGAAAACGAGCAACCTGCGCTTGCTGCTTGGGAGAGGCGGTCACTTCGACTTCTTTCTGCCACAAACTCATGAAGCCGAGCGCGCCATCTTCGTCAAGCGATGGAATCGTTCGCTCGGTCAAGCTCTTCTCATCACGGGCTGTTCTCGAACGAATTCGCTCAAGCCGCTCTTTGTCTGTTCGATCGCGCTCTTTGCCCGTCGTCAGTTTCTCGCCCATCTTCAGCCAGTTCAAGACCCAATCATCGATGTACTTCGCTTGGTCCTTCTTCGTTGCGTCGAAATATCCAGAAGCCCCTTGCACAAGAATGTCGCGCGCCAAGATGCGCACGTTCTGCGTGAGTTGCTTGCGAACGGGTCCTGTGACTCCGGCGAAAAATCCAGCCATGGCGGCACTCTCTGAACCCTCCATGCCGCGAAACCTCTCGCTCAACTCGAGCAGAAAACGCATGCGCTCTTCAAGCGAGAGTTGATTGAAATCGTCCATCGCGAGATATCCAAAGACATCATCGACCGGCGTATCAAAGATCGATGGCGGCGGCTGCCAACGCACCGCGAACCACCACCACGCGCCGACCGAGAGCAGTAGCACGACGAACGCGCCAATGCACGCTGTGACCACTTGTCGCCCGCGACCGCGCAGTGCGTACTTGATTTCATCGAGGTCAATCATTGGTGCTCCTGTTCAATCGACCGATGTGTTCGCTTCAACGGTCGCCGCACGCGCCGAGCCGTCAAGATAGACGGCGTTTCTCGGAACGCGCGTGCCCGGATGGCGATCTTCGCTGTCGATCAGAATCGGAAAGAGGCGCTTCGAGTCGTTCTCAAACAACTTCGCCACGAGCTTTCCTTCTGTTTCGTATCGCAATCGTTGGCGCTGACGCTCGATAGTGTTCGCGGGCAACGTCATCAAGACTTGTAAGACTTCCATTTGCACCTGCGGGCTAAACCGCAAGAGTCCTGGCAAGTAGTTGTAACTCGTTCCCGTGTCTGTCGACTCTGTATCGAAGTCTGATGGGCAGATCCATGTTGGACTGTCGATGGGCATGAAATCTGCGATCAAATTTGGAAGTCCCCCGCTGATTCCTTCTGGAGTCACCACCGGCAAGAACTCGCAGATCGGCATCACTCCCTTGTTCGCGACCTGATACGCCTGCCAAGCAGTGAAATTCTGGCGCAGGTTGCTGAGGCATCCAGAATTGCGCGACTCGGCTCGCACCATTTTGATCGCGGGCATGACGAGGCCAAGCAAGAGCGTGATGATTCCAACTACGACAAGTGTTTCAACGAGTGTGAACCCGCGTCGTGTCGAAAGCGAACTCATGCAGAAATAGTAGCCGTGCTCGACGCAAAGACCGCATCAACAAATCGATCTGGATCGAACGGCTGCACATCTTGCGGAGTCTCGCCAACGCCAATGAGTTTGACTGGCACTCCAAGCGCATCGTGGATCGCAACAACGACCCCGCCGCGCGCGGTGCCATCCATCTTTGCAAGAAAGATGCCCGTAATGTCGACGGCTTTGCGAAATGCCGCGGCCTGCACGAGGGCGTTCTGCCCGCTCGTGGCATCGAGCACGAGCAGTGTCTCGTGCGGCGCGCCGGGGATGCGTCGACGCACCACATCGCGAATCTTCACGAGCTGACGCATCAAACTCTCTTCATTGTGCAAACGCCCTGCGGTGTCGATCAACAGAACATCGACTCCGCGCGCGACTGCGGCATCTGCCGCATCGAACGCGACTGCCGCTGGATCTGCCCCAGCCTTTCCGCGAATGATCTCGACACCGAGGCGCTCGGCCCAGACTGCGAGTTGCGCGACCGCGCCTGCGCGGTAGGTGTCTGCCGCTGCGAGCAGCACGCTGCGTCCGGACGACTGGATCGATTGTGCGATCTTCGCCACGCTCGTTGTCTTGCCCACGCCGTTGACTCCAACCACAAGTACCACCGCAGGCTTCGCAGTTGTCGCGGCGATCTCGCGCGTCATCCCAGGCGCCGGAGCGAGGCGTGCCTTGATCGTGCGCTTGAGATGTTCGAGCGCATCCTCGCCGCGGTCCATGCGTCCTGCAAGAAACTCTGCACGCAGTGAGGCGACAAGTTCACGCGACGCGACCACTCCGACATCTGCCGCGATCAACAGCCTCTCGACCTCGACGAGCGTCGCCTCATCGATCGTGCGACCGTGCAACGCGCTGCGCACGCCTGCGCCGAGCGCCGATGCCGTGCGGGCGAGACCTTTGCGAACCAAGTCGATTGCTGATTTGAAGAACACGCGCGCCCTATTCGAGTGCTGGCTTCACTTCTGAATCGCCGACCGCAGCAACTGGATGCGCGATGCGGTCGAGAACGCCGTTGATAAAGGGTGGACTCTCTGCGTGGCTGTATTCCTTCGCAAGTTCAACGGCCTCGTTGATTGCGATCGCCGCAGCAATTCCGCCATGTTTGATTTCGTAGTAGCCCAGCCGCAGGATGTTTCTGTCGATGTTCGGCTGCCGATGCCATGCCCACTCTGGCGTCAGTGCGGTCAGCGCCTGATCGGCTTCATCGCGCGTGGCCCACGCCGACTCAGCGAGCGCGATGCCCTCTGCCACCACTGGCACTTCAAAGTCGCACTCGCGCTCAAATGGATTCGCTGACCTCGCTTCACGCGCACGTGACTCAAACGACTCGCGCAACTGTGCGATGTCGACCGTTCCACCCATGTCAAACTGAAACATCGCTTGTAACGCACAGCAGCGCCGTTCATGTCCACGACTCATTGTTTCGCTCCTGCTGCACACACGGTGTGCGTCGACTCGCAAGTGCGAATCGCTTGAATTGTGCGCGTTGCTGCGATCGCTGCGCTCATTGCTTCTGCACCTTTGTTTCCCTTGTTGCCGCCCGCGCGGGCGCGCGCCTGCTCGATGGTGAGGCATGTCAGCACGCCAAACGCCACAGCCTTTCCCGTGCGGATCGAGATATCTGCCAGCCCGTGCGCAACCGCGTCGCATAAAAATCGGTCGTGACTTGTTTCTCCCGTGAGCACGCACCCAATCGCGACGACCGCGTCGACATCAGCGCGTGCAGCGAGTGCCGCGCAGATCACGACGAGCTCGAACGCGCCTGGTGACGCGACTTGAATCAGTGAGTCGGGCTCGCCTCCCGCATCTGCGAACGTTTCGCACGCACCGCGCGCCATCGCGTTGCAAATGTCAGCGTGATATGCGCTCGTCACGATCGCGATGCGCAATCCGTGTGCATCGCGTGTCGGTCGAGACGCCGCGTTATGAGAACTCGTTGGGTTCATGGGGGTTGGGAATGGTAGCCTGCGACCGTGCTGCGTGTGTCACGGAGATTTGTGTCAGCGGTCGAATTGACCCGACTTTCGATGGCGTTTGGCGCGATCACCGATCTCTGGCTCATCGTGATCTTGTCGCGCAGTTCGAGTGACTATCACTACATGCCGGTTGCGTCGATGCCACTCTGGCAGGCGCTGCTTTGCTCAGCAGTCACAGCGGTGGGGCTCTTTTCGTTCGCTGCGGCGCTCAATGATGTGCTCGACGCGAAACACGATCGCATTTTCAGCCCCGGCAGGCCCATCGCCGCAGGGCGCATCGGATCTGCACAAGCCTTCCTCGTTGCCCTCGCATCGCTGCTGCTCGCCCTCGCGGGAGTCGTTTCATTCGGACCAGATGCGATCCTCATCGCTCTCATGATTGCTGGGGCAAGCCTCTTTTATAACGGCACTGCGAAATACATCCCCGGGGTTGGACTGCTGACCGTTGGACTCCTGCACGCAGGAAACATGCTGATTCCAAACGATCAGTTCACATTCACGCTTCCTGCGTGGCTTGCGCTGACGCACGGCACGGCCGTCGCAACGATGATGCACGTCGTGCAATCGAAGCGCCCAGCGCTCTCGACGCGCGCGATGTGGTTGCTCGCTGCGGGTTGGCTCATCTGCAGCGTGCTCATCATCGGGTTTGGACTCTCAAAGTCGTCGAGTTCGTTCTGGCCAGAATCAACGCCGATCTACGGACCCTTCATCCCCCTGCTTGCGATCATCGCATTCATCGCAGTTGTCCACCGCAAGGTCAAGCGTGCGACCACCGCAGCAATCGCCGCCGAGAAGATCGCCCGATACGGCGCACTCTGGCAGTCGATCTACGCCGCCGCATGGCTTTTTTCGTGGGGCGAAAACTGGTGGGCACTCATCGCACTCGTCGTTGCCGGAGTCGGGTTCGGCGCCATGACACTGCTCAAAGAACTTGGCGGATCAGTCGCGCAGCCCATCGCATACCGAGGCTGACGAAGATTCGTACCATCCCCTGCGCATGCGCTGGACCTCTCGATTTCTTGTTCGACCTCTCATCAGCGCAGCGGTCATCGTGTGCAGCACCGCAACGATTGCGTCAGCGCAAGAACTGCGCGACGTGCCCATCACAGGTCAATCACTCGGCGGCTTTGTGCTTCCAACCGAGCCAGTTTCAAGCGACATCGTGATCGCCGGCGTGCGCGCATGGGCGTGGGATGTCGACGACACCAAGCGCATCCAAATTGAGGGTGACGTGCGCGTGAAGTTTGGCGGCTACTACTTCTCGAGCGATGTCGCAGTCATTTGGATCGATCGGATTCCGAGCAGCGAAGGACTCATCAATCAGATCGCTGTCTACTTTCCAGAAGCGCAAGAGCCCACGCGGCGCGCAGGACTCGGCGCGAGCGGCAGCGACCTGTTGGTGACGGGCAGCACGCGCGGAGAAGTCACCCTCTCGATCACAGTGCTTGAGCCGAAGGCACCGCCAGACAATCCGACTCTTCGCCAAGGCGTTGCGCGGCTCAAGAGTTATCTCGAATCTGTCGCGCGCGGCGCGCTTCTTCACACACGCCCGCAGCTCGACACCCCACCGATCATCGTCGAGCCACCGCTCGTTGTCGGAACGCCAGTGGCGGCACTGCCCTCGCTGCCGATGCTGCCCACGGCGACCGTGAAACTGCCCGTCGACGATGGTGTGATTTTTCGTCCCAAGGGAACGCTCTCATTCGCAGCGCATGACACGACCATCGAGACCAAAGACAACTGTGTGATGTTGACTGGAGCGGTGCGCGTTGATTACGTGAGCCCTCCAGGCGACGGAGTCGTGCGCGAGTTGCAACTCTCTGCCGATCGCGCGGTGATTTTTCTTGCGCCAAAGGCGGCGGGCGAAGCAGCGACCGACGAAGGCACGAGCGAAGCTGGCATGCTCGATGCGAAGGATGTCACAGGCATCTATCTCGAGGGCGATGTCGTTGCGACCGACTACAAGTACACACTGCGGGGCCGACGCATCTACTACGACCTCGCGCGCAATCAGGCGATTGTCATGGATGCCGTCATGCGCACAACGATGCGCGGCGGCATCCTCGCATACGCACGAGCGGATGAGATGCGCCAACTCGCCTCGGATGAGTTTTCAGCTTCGAACGCGCGCGTCTCGACGAGCGAGTTCTTCACTCCGCACCTCTCAGTTGGCGTGCAGCGGTTGACCATTACGCAGAATCCTGAACTGCCAGGCGGCGCGTACATGACCGGTACCGATGCGACCTTGCGTGCGGGCGGCGTGCCATTCTTCTACTGGCCGCAGATCGCTGGATCGCCGAATCAGATTCCGCTCAAGCGCGTGAACGTCGGCTTTCAGGATTATCAAGGCGCGATGATTGACTCGGCGTGGGATCTCTTCGACCTCATGGGGGTCGAGCATCCATCCGATGGCACTGAGGTGACGCTCTTGCAAGAGGCATACACCAAGAATGCAGTGGGTCTCGGCGCGCAGGCGAGCACGATTCTCTTTGGCGGCAAGGGAACGCTCGAAGCGATGGGCTACTACGACTTTCAGAATGAAGAGCAAACTGCGGCGGGTGGCATCGTGACGAGCCCTTCCAACACACGCGGCGAAGTCACTGGCGGATGGAACGGCAAACTTGCCAGCGATGCGACACTTGACTTGCAACTTGCATACTTCAGCGATCAGAACTTTGTCTCGGTCTTTCGCTGGGATGACTATCTGCAGCGGCGTGAGTACGAGACGAGCGGATACCTCAATTGGGAGAGTGGCAACAACTCGCTTTCGTTGCTCGTCAAGTACAACCCAAATGACTTTCTCAGCAACGCGTACATGATCGCGTCGCGACCCTATTCAGTCGACAAGTTTCCTGAACTTGCATACCACCGCTACGGCGATTCACTCTTCGGCGATCGCGTGACGTGGACGCAGGACTATTCAGCGAACATCATGCGTTTGCAGGTGCAGTCAGGAACGCCTGCTGACTTGGGCATCAACGCTCGCGCCTTCTCGCAGAACCTTGCATTCAACGCCTCGCAGTCGATCACTCAGGCGTACGACAATGCGGGCTACGACGACCTCATGCGCTCGCGGCTCTACACGCGTCAAGAACTTGCGATGCCGCTCACTCTCGGCCCGATCAAAGCCGTGCCATTCGTGCATGGACAGGCCGCGGGATACATGTTGAACAATTTCGACGCGTACTCGACCGACGGTTCGAACCTGCGCGCACTGCTCGGCGGCGGAAGCCGATTCTCGACGGAGTTCACGTCGAAGTACAACTCGGTGCGCAGTTCGTTTCTTGATCTCAATCGGCTACATCACATCATCCAACCAAATGCGATGCTCTGGTATGGATGGAATTCAACGAGCGTGCTTGACATGCCCGTGTACGACCAAGAGATCGAAGCGGTCTCAGGCGCGGCCGTCGCGCAAGCTGGCGTCACAACAAAGTTGCAGACGATGCGTGGTGGTCCAGGAAACTGGAAGAGCGTCGATTGGGTTGTGCTCAACGGTGGAGTCGCCATCGACAATCAGAACGACTCGTTGCAATCGACCCAGACGATGACTGATCCCTTTGGATTGCAATACGCGCAGACGCCGATGCCGACCTTCTATTCATGGCGCCCTGAGTATTCGCAGTGGGGCGATCACGTTTACGCGAGCGGCACATGGCAGTGCAGTGATGCGCTGACTTTTTACGGACAAGGCACATACCTCTTGCAGGATCGCGGTAACTCGCTCAACAGTTTCGGACTCGACAATCTCGGCCGCGGAACCATCGGCGGCAGCATTCAACAATCGCCCGACGTGCGCTTCTATCTCGAGTACCGCTACGTCAACACCTTTGATGCGAGCGGGCTCTATCCAGCCGACGAGTTCATTCAGGGTGGTGTCGCTTACCAAGTCTCGAAGAAGTATTCGCTCACGATCAGTCCGCAGTACGACCTCGTCGAGTCGAACTTTCGCAGCGCATCGGTTGCACTGACGCGCACATTTCCCGACTTCTATCTTTCGATTGGCGCGTCGTTCAATCAGATCGTCGACAACACTTCGTTCTTCGCATCGATTCGAATTCCCGGCGCTGGTGGCGGCGGAACAAGCTTCTCGCCAGGCGCGCCTGGTGGTGGCATCCCCGGATTCGGTTCGCAAGAGTGATCGCGCCGGTGCCGCACACCACGTTCAGACTCACTCGATTTGTCGCGGTGCAAGTGCGCGATTGGGACGAGGCGATCGTCTTCTACCGCGATGTGATTGGGCTGCGGCTGGCTGCGGGACACAGCAACGAAGTTCGTTTCGAGGGGGACGCAATCACACTCTTTGTTGAGCGCATCGTCGATGGTGAGCCGCTCGCTGCACCTGCGCGATTCGCGGGCAAGACCTTCATGGAGTTCGAGGTGAGTGACTTTGCGTCGGCCTCTGCTCAGCTGCTCGCCGCTGGCTGTCGTATCTCGCCGTCTGGCGCAGGCCCATTGAGCGCGATGGTCTCTGATCCATTTGGACTCTCGTTTCATATCTACGCGCGCGGCGCGGTGCTGCCCGAGATCGATGTGATTCGCCTCACGGTCACATTTACGGGTCGAGTGCAAGGAGTCGGGTTTCGCCAGACCAACGCGAAGATTGTGAAATCTCACCCCGGAGTCACTGGCTGGATTCGCAACGAACGCGATGGGTCGGTGGCGCTCGTCGCAGAAGGTGCGACCGTGAATGTTGAAGCGTTTCTTGGGCAGATTCAGCAGCAGTGGGCGGCACACATCGCCACATCGCACGTTGTGCGCTCAGCTTGCCGCGCCGAGTTTCGCGACTTCGCGATTCGGTAGCGCCCCCCCCGCTCTCACTCGCGAAAAAGATCGGGCGTTGCTTCGTCACTGCCGTCGCTTGCTGCTGGTGCGCGAAAGGCGACTCCAATGTGTTCTGCCCCCGCGCGTGTGATGCGGCGCCCCTGCCGCGTGCGCGCGACGAATCCTGTTTGCAACAAGAATGGCTCGACCACATCTTCGAGCGTGCCGCCATCCTCGCCGAGCGTTGCAGCGAGAGCTTCAACGCCGACGGGTCCACCCTCGTAGACCGTCGCGATCGTCCGCAGATAGGTGCGGTCGAGCGCATCGAGGCCGAGCGCATCGACCGACTCAAGTTGCAATGCTCCTTCGACCGTTGACTCAACGATGTTGCCGTCGCCGCGCACGATCGCAAAGTCATGCACGCGACGCAGAAGTCGCAGCGCAACGCGAGGAGTTCCACGACTGCGCGAGGCGATCATCGCAAGCGATGTTGCGTCGACGCGTCCAATCTGCATGATGCGTGTGGCGCGCTCGAGAATCGCCAAGAGATCTGCCTCTGGATAAAAGCCCAAATGATGCGAGATTCCAAATCGTGTGCGCAGTGCGGCGGTCAAAAGCCCCGGACGGGTGGTCGCGCCGATCAGCGTGAACGCCTTGAGGTTGATCGTCACAACTTTGGCGTGCATGCCTGAGTCGACGGTGAAGTCGATTCGGTAATCCTCCATCGCGGGATAGATGAATTCTTCAACGGCCGCGGGAAGCCGATGAATCTCATCGATAAACAGCACATCGCGGTCTTGCATGCGCGTGAGCGTTCCGACAAGGTCGCCTGCTTTCGTGAGCGCGGGACCGCTCGTCACCGATGCGTGCGAGCCGAGTTCGCTCGCAATCACATGCGCGAGCGTTGTCTTGCCGAGCCCTGGGGGGCCGTACAAGAGCACATGCTCCATCGAACGACCGCGCTTTCGAGCCGCGTCGAGCGCGATGCCGAGTCGCTCTTTCAGCGCGGATTGACCGACATATTCACTGAGTGTGCGAGGGCGAATCGATGGAGCCACCACCTCTTCATCAGAGGGCTGCTCGGTCGCTGAGACGATTCGTTCTTTGGCCATCCGTGCCTTTGAAAAATGCGATCAGAATTTCACGACTGGAACGGCGCGGTCAGTTTCATCGGCCTTGAAGAAGTCGAAGGGCTTGAATCCGAACATTCCGCCGATGATGTTTGCCGGAAACTGCGCGAGTCTCGTGTTGAATCCGCCAGCCGATCCGTTGTATCCACCGCGCGAACTTGAGATCATGTTTTCGAGTGATGAGAGTTCGCCCTGCAACTGCAAGAAATTCTGGTTCGCTTTGAGATCTGGATACGCCTCGGCGATCGCCATCAGTCGTCCGAGCGCTCCCGTGAGTTGACCTTCGGCAGCCGACTTCTCGGCGACACTTCCTGCCTGCATCGCTGAAGCGCGTGCCTTGATGACCGCTTCAAGCGTGCCCTTCTCATGCGATGCGTATCCCTGCACCGTGCTGACAAGATTCGGAATCAGATCGTGGCGGCGCTTCAGTTGCACATCGATGCCGCTCAGTGCGCTCTCAGTCGCGACACGCAGGCGCTGCAACGAGTTGTAGATCCCAACCACAAAGAACGCCGCGAAAATCACAACGACAATGACGACGAGAATGACAAGTCCGATGCCGCCGAGCAATGCTCCACCCATTCGAAGACTCCTCTGAGGTCTAGCGCCTCTGATATTCCTGCCGCGCGTCCATGAGCGCGGATTCAAACTTCGGCAGATCGCGATAGTCGCTCAACACTGCCTTCGAGCCAGCCGAGGTCAAACGCAACGCGCGCTCGCCCTGGCCGATTCCGACAAAACCGTACCCGCCAGCGCGTGCCGCGTCGACATCCCATCGTCCGTCGCCAACATAAATCACGGCGATTTCAGGCAAATATTTTCCTTTGTGTGCACGGTGCACTGCCGTCTTGATGATGTCGAGCCGCGCATGGGCATCGTCAGCGCAGGCGAACGGATGTCCGTCGATCGCGAGCGCCACGCGGTTCAACTTGCACTTCGCTGATGCCCCCCATCCGCCCGTCGCGATGGCGACTTGCCATCCCAAAGTTGGAAGTGCCGCGAGCATCGCGGCGGCGCCTTCGACGGCGCTCCACTGATGGTCAGGCGAGCGCGCTGCAGATTCGACGAGTTCGACGAACCGCGCGCGCACGCCGCGAAGTTCGCGCAGAGTCGGAGCGCGGCGACCGTGCGTGTAGATGAGTTCGCTCAAGATGGCGTTGTCGGTCGAGTGTTTGTATGCCCCCCAGTCGGTCGAGAAGCCGGTGAATCCGAGCACGTCGGTGACCGCCTGCGCGTAGCACGATTCGTCGACGGCGTTGGTGTTCGCAAGCGTGCCATCGACGTCGAAGACGACGAGTGAATGAAAGGATGCGCCCACAGCGCAAGCATATTGCGCGTGGCGCGAGGGGCCACGCGCGAATTGCGCGCCACCCCTTGAAACGGTGGCCCAGTGTCGAAAACCGACACTCGTTCACCGTTTCAAGAAAGATTCGCGGGCAGAGTTGTGCGGGGTCGCTGAATCGAACCAAAGTATGCTCCAGCATCAACGGGCGGACAAGCGATTGCTGAACGAATGGTGCCGCGTCGTATAAGAGTGGATTTGCTCGATGATTCGCCGCATTGAACTTGTCAACTTCATGTCGCATGCGCACACGGTGATCGAACCAGCCGCGGGATTGACCGTCTTGGTCGGACCAAACAACTGTGGCAAGAGCGCGGTCGTTGCGGCGCTCCAGATTCTTTGCCGCAATGACAACTCGACGTATGTCTTGCGCCACAACGAGCGCGCGTGCAGTGTGACGGTTGAGACTGACGATGGCCACAAGATCACATGGGGCAGGACAAAGACTTCGCCACGATACGAAATCAATGGTGTGTCCTTTGACCGACTCGACCGAAGTGCGGTCCCCGACGAGTTACACGCAGCTCTTCGCCTCCCGATGGTCATGGCCGACAACAAGGACGAGTTTGACGTGCACTTCGGCGAGCAGAAGTCTCCGATCTTTCTGCTCGACCAGCCAGCATCAAGCGCCGCGCAGTTCTTTGCCTCATCGTCGGACGCTTCAACTCTGCTCGAGATGCAGAGGCTGCACCAGCAACGGACGGTCGAGGCGAAGCGTGAACACAAGCAACTCGATGCGACTCTGGTTCAACTCGAACGAGAATTGAGCGCACTCGGCTCGGTCGCGCAGTTGGAATCGCGCCTCGCATCCATCGAATCACTTCAGAATGAACTTGATGGATCCGACGCGGACATTGCGAGATTGCAGGCCAGAATCGACAGTTTGCAGGCGGCGGAGAAGTCGTATCGCATCAACTGCACGCGCGCTCGCGCCACCGCCGACCTCTATCCACCACCAGAAATGGGCGAAACGCACGCCTTGGCGGCTTGCATCCAGGCGACCACGCATCTAGGCAGCCAGGTTGCGTATGCACAGGCGGTGGGCAGCGCGATTGGATCGATCGAAACGCCTCCAACTTTTCAGAGCGAACCCGAGTTGCGAAAGTTGATCGCGGCACTCGACCGACAGCGGCGGCAACTCGCACTCAGCGAGCAGATTCAACATTGTGTTGAGTCGATCGAACCGATCGGGGAGTTCCCAGACACGAATCAGCTCACGGCGGCGATCGATTCGCTCGATCGTGAGATGCGCATGGCGAGCGAGTTGAATCTCCTCGCCCATGAGTTGGCTGATCAGCACAGGCAACTCGAAGGCGAGCTTGCCGCTGTGGTTCTAGAACAGCCCGCGTGCCCAACTTGCGGTGCAGTACTCGATCCATCGAAACTCGAGGCGCACTTTCACAGATCGTCCATGGAGCACAGGAATGGTTGACGACTGCGCTCATGAATCGAACTTGACTGGATTGCTCGTCATCGGTGATCCACACCTCGAAGGTCGAGTTCCTGGATTTCGAAAGGACGATTACCCCCATGTCATCCTCGAAAAACTTCGCTGGTGCATCGACTACGCGCGCAGTCACCGGCTACTCCCCGTGCTTCTCGGCGATCTCTTCGACAAACCCCGTGACAATCCAACCTGGATGATCTGCGATTTGATCGGGCTCCTTGAGGGAATGGACTGCGTTGGCATCTACGGCAACCATGATTGCGCCGACCCAGAACTCTCTGCGCATGATTCCCTCTCGCTCCTCGTGAGAGCGCGCTCGATTCGACTACTTGACGATGCCCCGTGGATCGGGACGATGAACGGTCAGGCGGTGGTGATCGGCGGCTCGTCCTATCGCAAGGCAATCCCGGATCACTTCTGCCCAGCCACAGAGTGTGGCGAATCGCCAATCGTTCTTTGGCTGACCCATCACGACATCCTCGTTCCTGGATATGAAACCCAGGGTCGTTGGAAGCCCCGCCCAATCGATCGGATTGATCTCATGATCAATGGACACATTCATCGGCAACTGGGCGATGTGCAATGCGGGAACACGCTGTGGACGACTCCGGGCAACATCAGCCGCCGTTCTCGCAGTGACGCTGCGACCGCGCACACGCCGGCGGCGCTGCGCATTGATGTCGCGCGCACTGGCTACACGCGCACAGTGGTCGAGGTGCCACACGCGAAGCACGCAGATGTTTTTCATCACGAGATGCTCGACGAATCGATTGAGCACGACTCGGCAGGATCGCGGTTTGTTGCGGGTCTCGCCGAGATTCTGAAGCGCCGCACTGAGAGTCGCGCGGGGCTCTTCGTGTTTCTCGAGAAGAATCTCCACCAGTTTGACCCCACGATCGCCGACGAAATCATGAATCTCGCAAAGGAGGCTACGACGCATGCCAAAGAATGAACCAGCCGAACCACAATCCACACGCCAGCAGTCGATCGAAGAGTTGCAGCGGCGATTCAAGCGACTCGACGAGAAGCGGATTGCAACGGATGCCAATCGAGAGACCGCGCAGGCCCGGCTCGATGAACTCAAGGCCGACGCGCGGGCGAGGTACGGCACCGACGACATCGAAGGGTTGAAGAAGCAACTCAGCGAGATGATCCATGACAACGAGGCCAAGCGACGCGCCTACCAAATCACGCTCGACGCGATCGAGCTCGGCATTGCCGAGGCCGAGCGGTCGTTCGCTGAAGCGCAGAGTTCGGCGAACCCCGGCGGCGACAGTTCAGGCGTCCAATGACAATCCGACCCGAACAGGTCAGGGAGTATGGTCCATGTCCTTCTTCGGCCGCCGCGCGAAAGCGGCTCGAGTTGCTCATGATCCGACGTGATGACCGAATCGCCGAAGTTCAACAGTTGCAAGAGCGAGACACCGAACTCACCTCACGACTCGCGCTCGCACCTCAAGTGGCCGACGCACTCGCGACGCTCAGCGACCGGCTTTTCAAGGATGTGTTGAGTCAGGTGGAGAAGCAAGCGACGATTGCCTTGCAAGAGATACTCGATCAGGACATCCAGTTCAAGGCTGAGCCAACCCTCAAGCGTGGGGCTGCTGCGGTCGAGTTCTGGATCGACAATGACGGACAGCGAGAGGATGTCTTGCGCGGACAAGGCGGGTCTGTTGCGAACGTCTTGAGCGTCAGTTTAAGAATGCTTGCGCTCGCGACGCTCGACGAGCGATTGCATCGCCGCGTGCTGATTCTCGACGAACAGGATTGTTGGTTGCGCCCAGACCTAGTGCCGAACTTTGTCCGCATCGTGCAGCAGGCTGGGCGCGCACTTGGATTTCAAGTGATCATGATTAGTCATCACGATCAATGCATCTTCGAACGATTCGCTGACAAGATTTATCGATTCACGCCGCTGATGGGAGTCGTCGAAGTGCATGAGGTTGCGAAGCCGGCCACAGTGGCGGATGAGTGACGCAGGGGTGATTGGGCTATCGAAGTTCGTCAGTTAGAAATCGAGCGCGCTTTTAAAACCGCGGAGACTTCAGTGCAGAGCGCACCCTCAGGAGATACATGAGGCTTCAATGGGGCCGCGGCTGGTTAGCCGCGGAGGGCCCCAAAAGTTTTACCGTCGGCATCCCCACTCGCGCTTCAATGGGGCCGCGGCTGGTTAGCCGCGGAGGG
>CAYHFW010000001.1:121759-122944 GCA_964355975.1 uncultured Singulisphaera sp. | reverse complement strand
GCTTCAATGGGGCCGCGGCTGGTTAGCCGCGGAGGGTCACCGCGACGCGCGGCAAGGCGCGCATCATCGGGCTTCAATGGGGCCGCGGCTGGTTAGCCGCGGAGGGCCTCGGACTGGGGTCGTGGATCACCACGGAGCCATGGCTTCAATGGGGCCGCGGCTGGTTAGCCGCGGAGGGTCGCCCCGCTCTTCGTCGCGTGCGACGAGGACTACACGCTTCAATGGGGCCGCGGCTGGTTAGCCGCGGAGGGCTCGTCCTAACTTTCGCCATCGGCGAAATCCTCTCGGGCTTCAATGGGGCCGCGGCTGGTTAGCCGCGGAGGGGTGATTCATTCAATGCTCAAAACTCTCTCGAAAGGCGCTTCAATGGGGCCGCGGCTGGTTAGCCGCGGAGGGGGGAATGGGATCAGCATCTCGATATTGCCAATCAAGCTTCAATGGGGCCGCGGCTGGTTAGCCGCGGAGGGCTGGCATTGGTGTCGAGGTGTTGGTCGAGGGAGCGCTTCAATGGGGCCGCGGCTGGTTAGCCGCGGAGGGGCTGTGAGCCGCCCAGATAAGGACGTTTCATAGGCTTCAATGGGGCCGCGGCTGGTTAGCCGCGGAGGGAGAAGCATGCCGAGATGGGGACAGGGCTGGAGTTCACGCTTCAATGGGGCCGCGGCTGGTTAGCCGCGGAGGGCACACCTACTGTTACACCGTGTTACGGTAGTTATCCCGCTTCAATGGGGCCGCGGCTGGTTAGCCGCGGAGGGACCTTACGGGTGCTGCATTGCAACGCTACATTGATGCGCTTCAATGGGGCCGCGGCTGGTTAGCCGCGGAGGGTCGCGCGACTCAAAAAAGAGTGCGACGATCTCAGAGCTTCAATGGGGCCGCGGCTGGTTAGCCGCGGAGGGGGACATCGCTTGGACACTCGATCCGAAAAAACTAAGCTTCAATGGGGCCGCGGCTGGTTAGCCGCGGAGGGGACCACCGCTGGTGTCATCACGCCAGCAGAGGCCGCGCTTCAATGGGGCCGCGGCTGGTTAGCCGCGGAGGGCTCTTCGAAACCGTCATGCTCGTTGAAGTAATCCCGCCGCTTCAATGGGGCCGCGGCTGGTTAGCCGCGGAGGGACCCTCGCGGATTTTACGCTCAATCAATGGTATATACGCTTCAATGGGGCCGCGGCTGGTTAGCCGCGGAGG
>CAYHFW010000001.1:0-121659 GCA_964355975.1 uncultured Singulisphaera sp. | reverse complement strand
AGATTCGCGATAGCAGTGAACGACTACAAGAAGATTGCTGCGATTGCTCCTCCTAGAAGAATGAACCGATCTTCCGCCTTGGAGTGCGCCGGGTCAGGAATCAGGAGCGCAGAGTCATCCTCTAGGACTGTCGCGGCTTCATCGAATGAGACTCCGTGCTTCGCATAGTTGGCGACAGCCTTCTTGGAATCCCATTCAATCGCAATTCCTGACACATGTACAGTGTATGTACAGTTCGTGCATAGTCAAACGCTCTTGGCATCCACCCTCCACCCTCGACTCGCCGCGTCTCGTTCGCACGTGTGTGCGGCTCCGCACAAAACCCTGTTTACGGACAATTCGCGCCCTCGAGCGGTCGAGATGTGCCCGTGAACAGGGGTTTTTGTAATGGACGCCAGCGGGCGCGACTAATTCCAACTCACGCCGCGCGGCGCATCTTTGCCGAGTTGTAACTCGGCCTTCGCGATGAAGCGGTCGGTTCGGTGCAAGTCGCCCCACACGAGCTTCGCGCGTTCGTACGCATCGCTCTCAGCGAGAATGCGATAACGCAAACCTTCATCTTTCACGAGGGCGAACGCGACGAGTTCGAGCGCTGCTTGATGACTGAGTTCTTTTCGTTCGATCCACCCGAGCACCGCACGCGCGCTCTGCATGCGTTGAAAGCGCAAGCCCGAGAGCAGCGCGCGCATCTCATTGCGCATCTTTCCAAGACCAGCCACGATCGCACCAGGATTCTCGAGCGGCCGCAAGATTGCTTGTCTGTAGAGGCGCTTGCCATCGGGCGCATCGAGCCGCTCGATCGCCGCACGACAGAGTCCCTGCAGCACAATGTCGAATCGCCCATCGGCGTGCGACTGATGCTGCACGATGTGCGCAACGCACACGACTTCGCGCAGCGGCGGATCACGCAGCGTTGACTTCGCATCGGGCATGATCGACGCGACCGCGACGGGTTGAATCGACGCGGAAGGCGATCCCTCGAGCGCATGGCGAATCATCTGCCGATACCGCGGCTCAAAGATGTGCAGCGGAAGCGCCGTGTGCGGCAAGAGCACGACTCCGGGCAGCGGAATGAGCGCAACAGGATCAGCGAAATTGATTGAGACCATCTCAGCCATCGCGCAGGATGCTATTCCTATGCTCTTGGCGACGTGGTCTTTCTTGCTGAACATTCTTGGACGATTTCGTTCGCCCTCGTTGCGGCCCTGCTGCTGTGCACATTCATCGGACTGCACCGCGGCTCGGTGAGATGGCTCGCGGCGGCGGGCGCGTGCCTCATTGGATTCGGCGTCACTGTGATGTGCGGATGGCTCATCGTGACCCCCGCAGACCATGCGCGCGGCGTGATCGAGCAACTCGTTGCCGCTGCGGTTGCTGGTGATCCTGCCGCAGCGAAGAGTTGCTTTTCGCCGAGCGCATCTATCCATATGGGCTCGGCTGAGCAACCTGGCAGTGACCGCGCGCACATCGACCGCGCGTTCGATTCGTTCGCAACGCGCCACCGAATCGAGACGAACGAGATCGCATCGCTCACTGCGCAGTCGACCGCCGATGATCGCGCGACAGTCGATCTCAGTTGTCGCACACGCACGGCTTCGAGTTACGGAACCGTCCCCACGCGATGGCAATTCGAAGTCGCGCGCGAGTCTGATGGCATCTGGCGCATCACGCGAATCACGTGGCGCGCCGTTGGAAATCAGAAGCCCAACCTCTCGTTGCTCTGATCGCGTGACCCTGCCTACACGATGCTCGGCACACTCGCGATGACATCGTTGAGAAGTCGTTCGACTTCAACGCGCACATTCGCACTTGACGCGAGTCGCGGCACAACGCGGTGTGCGCAGACTGGAATCACATTGTCAAGAATGTCTTCGGGCACGACGAAGTCGCGCTTTGCACACCGTGCAGTTGCACGCGCAGATTGCGCGAGCGCCAACGCGCCGCGCGGGCTCACTCCAAGCTGAAAGTGCGGATGCGTGCGCGTCGCGTGCGCGATCGCGATGATGTACTCAACGAGCGACTGATCGATGCGCACGCAATCGACCTCGCGCTGCAGCGCAGTGACGTCATCGGCATCCATCACCGGCGCGAGCGCGTGCAGTGCTGTGCGCGCGGGCTGTTGATGAATGATCCGCGACTCATCTGCCGCGGCGGGATATCCCAACTCGGTGCGCATCAGAAAACGATCGAGCTGATTCTCGGGCAAGAGATACGTGCCCTCGAACTCATGAGGGTTCTGCGTCGCGATCACCATGAATGGGCTCGGCAACATGTGCACCTCGCCCTCTGCCGTGACCGTCGCTTCGGCCATCGCCTCAAGCAGCGCCGACTGCGTGCGCGGAGTCGCGCGATTGATCTCATCTGCGAGCACGATGTTTGCGAAGACAGGTCCGCGACGAAATGTCACGTGTCCACTCTCACGGTCGAACATCGCGACGCCGGTGATGTCCGACGGCAAGAGATCGGGCGTGCACTGAATGCGACCGAACGAACAGTGCACACTGCGCGCGAGCGCCTGCGCGAGAATCGTCTTGCCAACCCCAGGAACATCTTCGATCAGCACATGCCCGCGTGCGAGCAAACAGATGATCAGCCGATCGATCGCACGGCCATTGCCGAGGTAGACCGAAGCGATGTTTGCCCGGAGCGCTGCAATCTTGTCCATGTGCGATGAGGATACGCTTGGCGAATGGCCGAGACGCTCTGCGCAGTCACGCATGAACTCAAGTGCATCGGATGCACGCACATCCTGCGCGGACTGCCCGTGACGGGCGCGTGCCCTGAGTGCAGAACACTCGTGATGCACACGCTCGTTGAAACACTCGACATGCCATCGCAGGCGCTTGCGCATCCGCTGCATGCGCAGCGACTCGCCCGTGGAATCGTGACAATTGGCGCTGGACTCGCGCTCTGGACCGTCGGCACGACCGCTCCCGCGGCGGCGCGCGAACTCGTCAACCTCATCAGCGGGAGTCCTGTGACGAACACGTTGGCCGACCAACTTGGCAGCCTCATTGCGCTCGCGGGAGTGGCGGCGGTGACGATCGGTTCAGTGCAACTCAGTCGCCGCGATGACCCGATTCTGCGCGCCGAGAGTGGCCGCGCGGGCAGTTGGCTGATGGCCGGAGTCGGAATCTGGCTGTTTGGCGCCTTCGCCGTCGCAGTCGCGATGTTGCTTCCAGTCGAACGCTCTGTACGACTCTCAACTAGCGGAATCGTCTTCGCATCTCTCGCCGTGCAATTGCTTGGATCGGCGGTCGCCGCAGTTGGATTGCGCACCTTCGTCACAGTGCTCGGCCGCAGATGTCGAAGGTTTCGCCATGCCGGGACGGCGCGACAATCGATCGAGACGATGGTGATTGCAGGGGCAATCGCGCTCGTGGCAGCGCTCGGCGCAACGGTGCTTCCAACGATCGGACAGTTTGACCTCGCCCTTGTCCTGCGCGTTATTGAATTCGTGGCAGGAGGACTCCTACTCATGGGATCGATCTACCTCGCGGTCAACTTCGTCTGGATTGGACGAATCCTCACCTCGCCGCCCCCGTCGCTTGAGAGCGTCGTTAGGGTTATAGGACCAACGGACGCCAACGGCTCGCAGAACTAGCGATCCTGCCTCTTTGGCATCCCCCACCCTTGCCTGACCGCACAGGGGCAAACCAACCGAAATGCACCCCACCGATCGTGGCACGCACTTTGCTCTAAGCACCCGCTCGTTTCGTGAAAAGAGCAGTTGATTCACAAGATCAACGCGCCTCGATCAACAAAGACTCAAAGATCCGAACCCCAACGCTGGAGAACACCATGGCTGTCAAGGACCTCACATTCGATACCCAAGCCCGCAAGCAACTGCTCGCAGGCGTTGAAAAACTCGCCAACGCCGTCAAGAGCACGCTGGGCCCACGCGGTCGCAACGCCGTGCTCGACAAGAGCTGGGGCGGTCCAACCGTGACGAAGGATGGCGTCTCGGTTGCTGAAGAGATCGAACTTCGCAACAAGATCGAGAACATGGGCGCCAAGTTGGTCAAAGAGGCGGCATCCAAGACTTCAGATGATGCTGGCGACGGCACCACCACCGCGACCGTGCTCGCCGAAGCACTCTTTCGCAGCGGCCTCAAGTTCATCGCTTCTGGCGCTGACGCCAACGCACTCGTGCGCGGCATGCGCAAGGCAGTGACCTCGGTCACCAAGTCGATCAGCGATTCAGCCAAGCCTGTTGCGAACGTTGCGGGCGGAATTGAAAGCGTCGCAACGATCAGCGCAAACAACGACAGCGAAGTCGGCGCAATCATGGCCGAAGCGTTCGAGAAGGTTGGCAAGGATGGCGTGATCACAGTCGAAGAGGGCAAGGGTCGCGAGACCATCGTCGATGTTGTCGAAGGCATGCGCTTCGATCGTGGATACCTCAGCGCCAACTTCGTCACCGACACCGAAGCGATGGAAGTCGAATTCGAAAAGGCACTCGTGCTGATTCACGAAGACAAGATCGACTCGGTCACCAAGCTTGTTCCGTTCCTCGAGAAGGTGATGGAATCAAAGAAGCCACTCATCATCATCGCTGAAGATGTCACCGGCGAAGCACTCAGCACACTCGTCATCAACAAGATGCGCGGCGTGCTCAATGTCTGCGCAGTGAAGGCTCCGGGATATGGCGATCGTCGCAAGGCGATGCTCGAGGATCTCGCGATTCTCACAGGCGGCACCGCGATCATGAAAGACCTCGGCATCGAACTCGACAAGGTTGCGATTTCGCAACTCGGCCAGGCGAAGAAGATCACCGTCGACAGCGACAACACGACAATCGTCGAAGGCGCTGGAAGCACCAAGAGCATTCAAGGTCGTTGCACGCAGATCCGAAGCGAGATCGAGCGCACTGACTCTGATTACGACCGTGAGAAACTGCAAGAGCGTCTGGCGAAACTCGCTGGCGGAATTGCACAGATCAAGGTCGGCGCGAGCAGCGAAACCGAACTCAAAGAGAAGAAGAGCCGCGTCGAAGATGCACTGCACGCAACGCGCGCAGCAGTTTCTGAGGGCGTTGTTGCTGGCGGTGGACTCTCGTTCATCCGCGCGATTCCATCCCTCAAGAAGGTGCGCGCTGAGTGCACCGGCGATGAAGTCTTCGGAGTCGATGCTGTGGCTGAGGCGCTCGTCGTTCCACTGCGCACAATCGCAGAGAACTCTGGCGAACGCGGAACCGTCGTTGTTGCCAAGGTCTCTGAGATGAAGGGCAACGAAGGATTCAACGCACTCACCCGCACCTACGGCGATCTGTTCAAGCAAGGCGTCATCACTCCAGCCAAGGTCGATCGCTCGGCTCTGCAGAATGCTGCAAGCGTTGCAGGACTCTTGCTCGTCACCGACTCAACCATCACAGAAACACCAAAGCCAAAGGATGACGCCAAGGGCGGCCACGGTCACGACCATGGCGGCATGGGTGGCATGGGCGGCATGGGCGGCATGGGTGGCATGGGCGGCATGGGCGGCATGGGCGGCATGGGCGGCATGGGTGGCATGGACTTCTAAGCCAACGTCCCCCACTTCTTTCAAATCAATTCAATTTCACATTCAACTTTTTACACACGGAGATTCACATGAGCACTGTTCGACCACTCGAAGACCGCATCGTCGTCAAACCACTCGATGCAGAGACCAAGACCACTTCTGGCATTTTCTTGCCAGAGTCTGCAAAAGAGAAGCCAATGCAAGGCAAGGTCATTTCTGTTGGACCAGGCAAGTTGCTGGACAATGGATCGCGCCTCGTTCCAACCGTCAAGAAGGGCGACACCGTCGTCTATGGCAAGTACTCAGGCACTGAGATCGAAATCAAGAACGTTCCACATCTGATCATTCGCGAGAGCGAACTGCTCGGCGTGATTGACGGCTGATCGAACGCGATACGCGCGAACACACTTTTGTCCTTTCAAAAACTTTTCAGTCTTTTTAGTCAGGAGTCCACACATGTCTAGTAAGCAGATGAAATTCTCAACCGCCGCACACGCTGAATTGAAGCGTGGCGTCGACCAGATCGCTCAGGCGGTCGCTGTCACGATGGGTCCATCGGGACGCAACGTGATTGTTCAGAAGTCTTTCGGCAGCCCATCCGTCACCAAGGACGGCGTGAGCGTTGCGAAGGAAGTCGAACTCGCAGAACCCTTCCAGAACATGGGCGCCAAGTTGGTGCACCAAGTTGCAAAGAAGACCGCCGATGTTGCAGGCGACGGCACGACTGCCGCCACCGTCCTCGCGGCAGCGATCTTCAACGGCGGGCTCAAGTTCGTCGCCACAGGAGCAAACTCAGTTGCGATCCAACGCGGCATCAATGCGGCCGCTGCAGTCGCTTGCACAGCAATCACCGCTGCGAGCACCAAGTGCCGCGGCAAAGAAGACCTGAAGAAGGTCGCCACCGTGAGTGCGAATCACGACAGTGAAATCGGCGAACTCATCGCCGAGGCGATTCACAAAGTCGGCGCCAACGGCGTCGTTGAAATCGAAGAGGGCAAGACCGCAGACACAACACTCGATTACGTCGAGGGAATGTGCTTCGACAAGGGTTACCTCTCGCCATACTTCATGACCGATCCAAAGAAAGCTGAGTGCGTGCTTGAGAACGCGATGGTGCTGATCTACGAGAAGAAGATCTCGAATCTCGTCGATTTCTTGCCACTGCTCAACAAGGTCGCGACTGCTGCGAAGCCTCTGCTCGTCATCGCCGAAGAAGTTGAGAACGAAGCCCTCGCGGCGCTCGTCGTCAATCGTCTGCGTGGCGTCCTGCAGATCTGCGCCGTCAAGGCTCCTGGATTCGGCGATCGTCGCAAGGCGATGCTCGGCGATATCGCGACGCTCACTGGCGGCGTGTTCTTCGCTGAAGACATCGGCCGCAATCTCGCAGACGTCGAACTCTCTGAGCTCGGCAGCGCACGTCGCATCATCATCACGAAGGATGAGTGCACGATCATCGAAGGCGCTGGCAAGAAGGCGGCGATCTCAGATCGCGTTGCGCAAATCAAGTCGCAGCACGAGAAGTCGACCTCTGAGTACGACCGCGAGAAGTTCATGGAACGTCTTGCGAAGCTCACGGGCGGCGTGGCGATCATTCATGTCGGCGGCGCAACTGAGACCGCGATGAAAGAGAAGAAGGACCGCGTCGACGATGCACTGCACGCAACACGCGCCGCAGCGAAAGAGGGCTACGTTGCTGGTGGAGGCGTTGCATACCTGCGCGCAATCGCCGCGATCAAGTCGGCACGCAAGAACGCTGAGGGCGATGAAGTGTTTGGCTACGACATCGTCGCCGAAGCCCTTCGCAAGCCAACGTGGCAGATCGCAACGAACTTCGGCACCGACGGCGACGTCGTTGTCGAGAAGGTGCTCGAAGGCAAGGGATCCTTTGGCTTCAACGCATCGACCGGCGAGTACGAAGACCTCACCAAGGCTGGCATCATCGATCCAGCACTCGTTGCAAAGACTGCAATCGAGAATGCTGCGAGCATCGCAGGACTCATGTTGACCACCGACGTTTTGGTCACCGAACTCAAGGATGAGACCGCACCAACACAAGGGGCGATCGCCTGATTCAATTGCATCAACAGCGGAGGATCGGAGCACCAGTTGGTACTCCGATCCTCCGTTTTTCTTTTTCAAGAAACCAAGAAACGCACTGCAAATGAGCATCGAGCGCGACTACTACGAAGTCCTTTCGGTCGAACGCGCCGCCAACGGCGACGAAATCAAACGCGCCTACCGCCGCATGGCGATGAAGTGGCATCCCGATCGCAATCCGGGTGATGCGAAGGCAGAGACTGAATTCAAGATTTGCGCCGAGGCGTACGAGGTGTTGAGCGACCCCGAACGCAAGACGCTCTACGACAAGTACGGGCACGCGGGGCTGCGCCAGACTCCTGGCCATGACTTCTCGCGCATGCGTCCCGATGACATCTTCTCGATCTTCAACGACATCTTCGGAGGTGGCGGTCAATCGCGCGGCGGACGTCGTGGTCCCGCACGCGGATACGACCTCGAGACGAGCGTCGAGATCTCACTCACCGATGTGCTCAACGGCAAGGATGTCGACGTTCCGTTCACGCGCCGCGACGTCTGCAATACCTGCGAGGGTTCTGGCGCGAAGGCTGGAACGAAGCCAATCAAATGCCCAACCTGCGCTGGAAGCGGCCAAGTCGCACAAGCGGGCTTGGGAGGCATGTTTCGTATGGTCACGACCTGTCCCAACTGCAGAGGACGCGGCCAAGTCATCACTGAATTCTGCCAAGAGTGCCGTGGTGCGGGTCGCGTTCCCAAGCGACGCAACCTCACTGTCAAGATTCCAGCAGGAATTTCACATGGCCAAGTGATTCGAGTCTCGGGCGAGGGTGAACCGACCCCTCCAGAGGCCGATCCTGCAGGCAAGGGACCACGCGGCGATTTGCACGTGGTCATTGAGGTCACTGAACATGAAGTCTTCGAGCGCGTTGAAGATGATTTGATTTCGACGCGCGACATCAGCTTCTCGCTTGCGGCGCTCGGTGGCACCACCACTGTTGAAACTCTTGAAGGATCGCACACGCTCGAGATTCCGCGCGGCACTCAGCACGGCGAAGTGCTCGTCATCGAAGGCGCGGGGCTACCCCACTTGCGCTCGCCCAAGGTGCGCGGCGATCTTCGCATTGGAGTCTGCATCGACGTGCCCAAGAAGCTCACGCCCGAACAGCGCGAATTGCTCGAGCAGTTCGCCAAGACTCAGTCCAACCCGCAAGAAGAACTGCGACCCGCAGGCAAAGGCGTTTGGAAGAAGTTCAAAGATAGGATTTCGAGAAGTTGAAAGGCGCGACCCATGATGGCTGAACCAACCAATCCACTGCCAGAGCAGACCGAAGGCGAAGTGCCCGCGACCGACGCGACGATCATCGCCGACCTGCAGAAGCAACTCGAAGAGAAGCACAACGCCTATCTGCGCGTGCTCGCCGACTTTCAGAATTTTCAGCGGCGTGCACGCGAGAATGAGGCTCGTGCGCACGATCATGGCATCACCCACGTTGCGCGCGCGATCGTGCCAGTGCTCGAGAACATGGATCTTGCGCTCGGCCACAACTTGCGCGCGCTCTCGGTTGAGAAACTCGGCGATGCGGTCGAACTTTTGCGGGCCGACCTTCTCAAGGGACTCTCGCACTGTGGCATCGAGCGCATCGCTCCCGCGATCGGTGATGAGTTCAATCCGAACATTCACGAGGCGGTCATGCAGCAGCCCGCTGCTTCGGTCGCCCCAGGTCACATCGCGCAGTGCCTGCAAGCTGGCTATCGCCTCGGCGACGTGCCGCTGCGCTCGGCAAAAGTTGCCGTGACTCCCAAACCAGACTGACTCCGATGCCAACGTATGAATATGTCTGCCGTGGATGCGGACACGAGTTCGAAAAGTTTCAGCCCATCACAGCGGCTGCGGTCACGATCTGTCCAAAGTGCAAACGCAAACGCGTCGAGCGAAAGATCAGCATCGGCGCGGCGGTGCTTTTCAAGGGCGGGGGTTTCTACGAGACTGATTATCGAAGCGACGCCTACCGAAAGGCAGAAGAGGCTGAGAAGAAAGAGTCGCAGAAGACACCACCTGCTGCGGCGAAGACCGATGCTGCGGCCACCGATTCGAAGAAATCGCCATCAGACAAGCCCGCGGCAGCAAGCGCGGCGGCGACGCCGCCATCTGCACCGGCAGCAGAACCATCCAAAGCCCCCGCTGCCACACGACCCAACACAGTAGAAAAGAAGTCCGCCCGCGAAGGTCGCGGGGTCGGAAATCTCAAACAGGCGGCAGCGCAACGCGCCAAGCCGACCAGCCGCACATCAAAGCCGGCACGAAAGAACAAACGCAAGTGAGCGAAGCATTCCGAAAACAAATCCTCAACCATCTCGGCCACAACGGCTATCAACCTGTGCGCGGCCGTGAACTCGAACGACAGATGCGCATTCTCGAAGATGAGACTGGCGAGTTTCGAGCGACGCTCGACGCGCTCGCGACTGAAGACTTCATCGACATCAGCAACGATGACATCATTCGACTCACTCGTTTCAAAGATGAAACGATCGGACGAATTCGAATCAGCGCACGCGGAAACGGCAGCGGGTTCGTCGTGCCCGAGATTCCGAGCCGTGAGGGCGATCTGTACATCCCAGAGAGCGACACAGGCGGCGCGATCTCTGGTGATCGCGTGCGCGTCGCAATCGTTCGCCGTGGAAAAGACTGGGATCGCGCACCCGATGCGCGCCCAACTGGCCGCGTCGTTGAAGTGATCGCGCGTGGGCAGACACGATTTGCGGGCCGCCTCGAGATGGAAGGCCGTGGATGGATCGTCGTGCCAGACGGACGCAACCTGACCGAGCCCATTGTTGTGCGCGATCCTGGTGCGAAGGATGCGAAGGTCGGCGACAAAGTCATCGTCGAGATCACACGCTTTCCAGATGCGCGGTCGCGCGCTGAAGGAGTCATCACATCGCGGCTCGGCGCCGCAGGCGAACCCGACGCTGAAACGCAGTCGGTCATGGCGACCTACGAATTGCGCGACAGTTTTCCGCAGGAAGCGCTCGACGAGGCCGCCGACGCTGCGCGGGCTTTCGAAGCACAGCGAGATGGACCATGGAGTGGCCGCGAAGATCTCACCGCGACATCGATCTTCACGATTGATCCGCCCGATGCGCGCGACTTCGACGATGCGATCTCGATTCAGTTCGATGAAGAGCGACAGGAGTTCGTGCTCGGCGTGCACATCGCAGACGTTGCGCACTTCGTGACGCGCGGCAGCGCGCTCGATGTTGAAGCACGCGAACGCGGCACGAGCGCGTATCTGCCTCGCAAGGTCATCCCGATGTTGCCTGAAACACTCTCGAATGGTGTCTGCTCGCTGCAAGAAGGCGTTGCACGATTCACCAAGAGTGTGTGGATCACATTCGACAAGAACGGGCGAGTGCTCTTCGAACGCTACGCATCGACGGTGATTCGGTCGCGCAAGCGCATGACCTATCTCGAGGCGCAGGCGATTCTCGACGGCGACATCGCGAGCGCGCGTGCTCATGCCAAAACACAGACCGTGGTCGATGAGTCGCTCATCGCTGAGTTGCGGCTCTGCAACGACCTCGCAAAGATTCTTCGTGCGCGGCGCATCAAAGATGGGATGGTCGTGCTCTCGCTGCCCGAGTCTGAGCTTGTCTTTGCGGACGACGGTCGTGTGAAGGATGTCGAGCCCGAAGACAGCGCATTCACGCACACACTGATCGAGATGTTCATGGTCGAGGCGAACGAGGCCGTAGCGAGACTTTTCGCATCGCTGGCGATTCCTGCGCTGCGACGAATCCATCCCGAGCCATCGTTTCATGACATCGAAGAGTTGCGCATGTACGCACGCGCTGCGAAGATTCGATTGCCTGAGACTCCGACACGACGCGATCTGCAAGCGTTGCTCGACAGCGTGCGCGGGACCGAGAGCGAACGCGCGATTCACTTCGCCGTTCTGCGTTCGATGGCGAAGGCGACCTATGCGCCCGCGCTCGTGGGCCACTTCGCCCTTGCGAGCGAGCACTACTTGCACTTTACGAGCCCGATTCGTCGATACCCAGATCTTGTCACTCATCGCATGCTCGAAGTGTGGACCGAGCTCACGCAGAACGGGCGCGAGCCTCCTGGAGGAAAGCGTCGGCGCGAATTGCTCGATGCGATGCGTAATGATCCGCGCGTTGAAGATGGAGATTCACTCGTTGCCTGCGGCGAGCATTGCAGCGAGACTGAAGTCAACGCAGAGCAAGCAGAGCGCGAATTGCGATCGTTCTTGATTCTGCAATTCTTGTATGACAACTTCTTAACCAAGACGCTCACCGGCGTGATTACAGGCATCTCGCCAGGTGGTGGCGGCGTCTTCGTGATGCTCGATCGCTTTCTCGCCGATGGAATGATTCGCCTGCGCGAAATCGGTGGTGCGAGCGGCGGCGACAAGTGGACGCGCAACGCGTCGACTGGTCGCATGACATCGCCGCGCAGTGGCGCGAGCCTCGGCGTGGGCGATGCGGTTGAAGTGACGATCGCAGAGATCAATCTCTCGACGCGGCAGATGGAACTCAAACTCGTCCGTTCGCTTCGGCAGTCGAACCTCAGCAAGGCCGGCGGCGAAGAGGGGCAAGTGCGCGGCAAGCGCAACCGCGACTTCGTCGGTGGACGCGGCGCGCCAAAGGGCGAGCGCGGCCACAAGAAGGGCTTCAAGCAAGGTCGGCGCGGCAAGCGCGGCAATTAGGCGCGCGGCGCCATCGGCGCGCCGCCGCATGTACCGTCACGGTCATGCGCAGATTGCCTACGCCTCCGTCGCCGTGGAGATTTCTTGAGAATCGAACGCTTCCGCTGCTGCTTGCGCTCATCGCGATGATCGCGCTGCATCCACTGTTTGTGCTCGGTGGAGAGTTGACCGCAAATTTCTTTCCGTTTGCGCTCGTCGCCGTCCCGTTGATTGGCGTCGCCGCCATCGGCAGTTTCATGCGCGCCCTGCCGCTACTCATCATTCTGATTGCGA
The DNA here is from genome assembly GCA_964355975.1 of uncultured Singulisphaera sp. Taxonomy (GTDB): domain Bacteria; phylum Planctomycetota; class Phycisphaerae; order Phycisphaerales; family SM1A02; genus F1-60-MAGs104. The sequence continues at coordinate 109,123 of CAYHFW010000001.1, read as the reverse complement.
TCATTGGATGGTGCTGGCTTGGCTACGACTTCGACTTGAACGGGGTCACACGCAGCGGAATCCCGTACCTCGTCATGGCGTACTACGCCTATGCGGTCATTGCCCTTGCGCACCAACTGCTTCGCAAGGCTGCACTGCAAGATGACCGCATCTACGGCGGACTTGCGATCTATCTGCTCATCGCGCTGATGTTCACAAGCGTGCACCGCCACATTTCAGTCACAATTCCAGACGCGTACATCGAGACGACCGATGGAACGACCGTTCCTTTTCACTGGAATGACGCGCTCTACTTCTCGTTCAGCACCATAACCACTCTGGGGTTTGGCGACATTGTGCCGCGCGCACCGTGGGCGCGCACCGCGACGATTCTCGAAGTCGTGCTTGGGGTCTTCATCACCGTCGGATTCGTTGCGCAACTCGTCGCAGCATCTGTTCGCCTCACACTGGGTGGAAGCGACCAGCCGGCCGACAAGCCAAAACAATGATCGCTGCTGCGCGGTAGTGTGCACCGATGAACCCGCGCTTGATCCCGCCCGATCCATGGAAGTGGCTCAAGAACCGCACGCTTCCGCTGCTCGTTGCGCTGGTTGGCTTGATCGCGCTGCATCCACTCTTCGTTCAAGAGGGCGGACTCACAAACGAACTCTTTCCACTGGTCGTCGGAATCGTTCCGATGCTCGCGGTGGCGGCGATTGGAAGTTGGCGGCGCGCACTGCCGCTCGTCTTGGCAGTGGCCCTGATGACCGTTTGGTCGTGGGTGTACTACAACTTTGATCAGGTCGCGATCGCCAAGGGGCCCGCATGGATCCTTGCACTGGCCTACTACGGCTACGCAATCTGGGCGCTTTCGCACCGACTCTTTCGCAGCACATCACTCATCGATGACCGTGTCTATGGAGGGTTGGTTATCTATCTGCTCGCCGCGATGATGTTCGCGAGCCTCTACCGACACATTTCTGCGATCGATCCTGGAGCGTTTACCTACACCTCGACAAATGCGCCGCGTGTGCTGCTCTGGAATGACGCGCTGTATTTCTCGGTCACAACGATCTCAACGCTCGGATATGGCGACATCACGCCACATTCGAATTGGGCGCGGTCGGCGGCAATGCTCGAAGTGCTCTGTGGGGTTTTCATTACGGTCGCGTTCATCACGCAACTCATCAAAGTCAAGTCGCCAAGCGAGCCAACTCACGCGCGTTGATAGAGCGATTCGAGTCTCGTGCGAAGCACTCGGCCAACTGCAGGCAGCGCCATGCGCGGCGTGATGATCTCGATGAGGCATCCAGTCGTTGCCTGGTCGATCGCTGCAAGCGCTGCGTCGAGTTCGTCGCATGTCGTTGCTCGGCGAACCATCCAGTCTGTGCAGCCAAAGACCGCTGGTAGTTGCGTGTAGTTCCACCGAGCGACATCGTTGTATTCGAAGTCTGGATTTCGGCAGAGCAGCCGCTCAGTGAGATATCCATCGTTGTTCACGACAATCACGATTGGCTTCGCTCCGTAGCGCGCGGCGGTGCCGAGTTCTGGCGCAGTGAGTTGCAACGCTCCTTCGCCTGTGATGAGCACGCAGCGACGCTCGGGCGATGTGAGCGCCCCACCGATTGCTGCTGGAGTCGCCCAGCCGATCGATCCCCAGAGTGCTTGCGCGTGGCAATCTGCGCCAGCGGGCATTCGCAGGGGCATCACTCCCATCGAGACCGTTCCAGTTTCAACAAAGACCATGTCGCCCGCGCGAAAACTGCCTTCGAGCCGTGCGAAGAGATCGGCTGCTGTGATTTCATCGCTGCCTGAATTCGTTGCAGCCTCGCAGGCGGTCGGCTTTGGCGGAGCCGACAGGGCCCGACGACGCACGCGACTCGTCAGCGCGCGCAATAGGTCTGCGAAGTGCACATTATGAAAGGTTGCGGCGCCAACACTCACTTGCGATTGATCGATCGTCACACACCTGCGGCGGTCGAGGCGCGCGGTGTACGCACCAAGATTGAGATCACTCTGCAACGCGCCGAGATTGATGACGAGGTCGCATCCTTCGACGAACTCGCGCAGTGGTTCGTTTGTCAGGCTGCCGCAGTAGATGCCGCAATATTGTGGATGCGCCTCATCGAGCGCAGATTTGTCCATCCACATTGCTGCGAACGGAAGGCCGCTCGCCTCAACGAAACGAAGTGCCGCGTCACGAAGTCCAAGCCGCACAACCAACGCCGAGACAAAGATGCATGCAGTTTGAGCGCCTTCGATTCTCTCGAGAATCGCGTCGGCCGCAGCGTCGAGGGCTTCGCTGTCACACGGTGGCGCGGTTGGCGCGGTCACGACGCCCGGTGGCATGGGGCTCGCGGCATCGTCGGCTGCAATTCCAAAATAGACGGGACGGCTCTCGGCGAGCGCCTGATCGAGCAATCGTGGAATCAACGCGCGCGCGTTGGCTGGAGTGAGAATTGCCGACGCGCATGAGACGCGTTTCGCCATCTCGTGCCAGTGTTGAAAGTCGCCATCCCCAAGCGTGTGATGCACGATTGATCGAGCGTCTTGCGTGCGTTGCGAGGGCATTCCGACGAGATGCACCACAGGAACGCGTTCAGCGAACGAACCAGCGGTGCCGTTGATCGCGCTGAGTTCGCCGACTCCGAATGTCGTGCAGAGTGCCGACAAACCTCCAACCCGCGCCGCGCCATCGGCCATGTACGCGGCACCGAGTTCGCTCGCGCAACTGATCCAGCGCAACTCTGGGTGCAGGCAAATCGCGTCGCAGATAGGAAACGAGTAGTCACCCGCGATTCCAAAGACGTTGCGTACCCCCCGCTTGGCGAGTTCGTCGAGCAAATAATCGATCATGGTCGGCTGGGGGTGCATCTGTTGAGGCTACCGTATTTTCGGATATTTCTATCCGATATTGTGGACGGTGTATCGTTCGGGGATGACAACTGAAACAACCACCCCATCGATCACCGCAACCCCTCAACAAGTGCAGGAGTGGCTGCGCACTGGAGAGTGCATCCTGGTCGATGTGCGCGAGGGCGATGAACACGCGCGCGAACGAATCGCGGGGGCGCGACTTCTTCCCCTCTCGCGATTCAACGCGGCGCAAGTTGTTGAAGGCGCAACTGGCCAACAACGCATCGTGGTGCACTGCAAGAGTGGCAAGCGAGCCGAAGATGCGCTGCGCATGACTGGCCCAGATACTGGGCGCGTTGTGCTCTCGCTCGCTGGCGGCATCGAAGGATGGAAGAGCGCGAACCTGCCAACCGTCACCAACACTTCCGTCTCTTCGTTCAGCGTGATGCGGCAGGTGCAGTTGGTGATTGGTCTGGGAGTTCTCGCGGGCTCAGCGCTTGCGTGGTTCGTGCATCCCGCATTCGTCGCGATTCCCGCGTTTTTCGGTGCTGGCCTGACCTTTGCCGGACTCTCTGGAACCTGCGGACTCGCTTCGATCATCGGCCTGATGCCGTGGAATCGAACGTGCAGCGCCAAGGGATCATGTTGTTCGTGATTGACTGCTGAAGTAACCTGCACTGCATGGGACTGGTTCGACTCAATCACGTTGCGTTCTTTGGTCGCACTGCAGCCGAATACGAAGAGATGTGGGGTTTCAAGATCGCCGAGTTGCGCGGACTGCGCGTGCTTGATTGCCCATCGGGTCCTTGCAGTTTTGTCTCGCATGCTCGTGCCGCCGGGGTTGAAGCGATCGGATGCGATCCTCTCTACGGACTCGGCAGCGTCGAGATTCGCGCGCGCGGCGAAGCAGATATCGCAGAGTGCATGGCAAAGATTGCTGAGGGCAACACAGGAAACGCAGGGGCAAATCCGGCGCAGTACGGCCGCGACAAACAGGTTGCACTTGAAGCGCTGCTCGATGACTTTGCGCGCTTCGGCCCGGGAGCGCCAGAAGCTGATGGTCGCTATCTCTGCGCGGCTCTTCCGAAGTTGCCGTTTGCCGATCAGACCTTTCACGTGACACTCTGCGCGCACTTCTTGATGAGCTATGCCCCCATCGCTGATGGTGGCATCATGGAGACGGACGACTTCGACCTCGCGTTTCACCGACGCGCCGTCGGCGAGCTCGCGCGGGTGACGCGCGGCGAAATTCGACTTTATCCAGCATTCTCGGCCGACCTCTCTCACCCGCGCCGCCATCCGTACGCAGGCCCGATGGCCGAGCAGCTCAACGCGCTTGGATTTACGACGCGCTATCAGCGCAGCACCTACGACGAAGGCTGTCCAGAGTTCAATGATGTACTGATTGCCTCGCGCACACCGCAGGCTCGCTGAATCAGGCGAAGCACTCGCGCAAGTATGACTCGAGCCTTGTGAATGCGCGCGCATTGGCGATCGCATCGAACTGCGTTCCAAACGATGCATCGTTCGCCTCTGGATTCGTGAACGCGTGCATCGTCTTGCCGTATGCATCGATCTCCCAGCGCGCCCCTGCCGCTGTGAGCTCGTTCGCGAGACCCAACATCGCATCAGGAGTCGCCATCGGATCGTCGTATCCATGCATTGCGAGCACACGCGCCTTGATTGGCTGCTGTGGTGCAATGTTTGGCGCAACGAAGAGCCCGTGAAACGAGGCGACGCCAACGACGCCATCGAAGTTGGCGCGCGCACAATCGAGAGCACAGAGTCCGCCAAAGCAGAAGCCGATCACAACGATGCGTTTGCCATCCGCCCCTGGAATGCGCTGCGCCGCGGCGATCGTCGCACGCAAACGCTCGCGCAAGAGTGTGCGGTCTTGCACAAGTGGATTCATCAACGCGGCGCACTCGTCGCGCGCGGTCGCCGTCGAGTGATTTCCGTAAATATCCGCTGCGAATCCGAGGTAACCCAAGCGCGCAACGCGCTCAGCTTGCTCTTGCGCGAACGCATCGCGCCCTCCCCACGCATGGCAGATGACGACCACAGGCGTCGGTTGAATCGCATTTGCGAGGCGCGCGACGAGCCCCTCGCAAGAAAGGTCTGCGTGTGAATACTTATAGATCTCGTGGTGCATCGGCGGGTTGTACTTGAAGAAAGAAAAAAGGGCATCTCTTGCAGGATGTGGTTGGCGAGGGTTTAGGTTCGGCGCAAAGGACCCTCACTGCAATGACAAACACCCACAAGACACTTGCCATTTCGTTCGCGCTTGTTGCGGCACTCTGCGCCGTTGTTCGGGCGGCGCATGCGTGCAATGAACAGTCATGGCAACACCGCGCGCGACTCGATCCACCAAAGACCACGCTGCCGCTCGGTGTGGGTTGCGCCGTTGCGGCAAATGATTTCGGGTGGATTGCTGTGGGTGCGGGGCAAGACCTCGACATCGGCGGTGATAGCGGATCGGTTTCACTGTGGCGGATGGATGGCGCCGAGTCTTGCGCGCAGGGCGTGATCGTGCATCCGCGCGCGAGTACGAATTCGGCATTTGGAAGCGCTCTTGACTTCGACCCACAAGGAACTCACCTCTGCGTTGGCGCCCCGAACGAAGCGGGTGCCAGAGCGTGGCCTGAGAATTTCGAGATGGGGCGCGTGCATCTCTATCGCCTTGCCCCCTGCCAGCACGACCCATCGAGCGCCCGCACGACGGCGCATGGGCACACATATTGGATGCTCGAAGCATCCATTGAATCGAACGCACCGCTGGCCAATGCGCACTTTGGCGCGGCGGTCGCAGTCGATGGCGAACGCATGATCATCGGATCGCCCTCGCACTCTGGGCGAGGTGTCGCCGTGGGGCGCGCGGAAGTTTTCGTGCACACCGCAAACGGCTGGAAGTTCGAACAAGAGCTCGTTGCCCCAAATGGTGCGATGGGCATGCGATTCGGCACGAGTGTTGCGATTCACACTGCCCAGCGCGGCGGCGATTTCGCCCTCGTTGGATCGCCAAACTTTTTCGGGGTCGGGTTCTCGAGTGGATGCGCAGACCTCTTTCGACGCGCACATGGTGTCTGGCAGCATGTCGCGCGCTTCACCGCGCCGCAGCCGCAAGTTGGCGCTGTGTTTGGCCTGAGTCTGGCGCTCGACGACGAACTCATTGCAATTGGCGCACCGCAAGAGAGTGTGCAAGCATCAGGTGCGTCGCCACCACCACCGCAGCACGCCGGAGCAGTGCATCTCTACACGTGTGCGGGTGGTGGAGAGTGCGATCCATGGATTCACACTGCAACACTCACATCGCCACAACCATCGTGCGGCCCAGACCACCTTCGCGCTGAAGCCTTCGGGATGTCGCTTGCGATGGCGCGACATCGCCTCGTTGTAGGAGCGTCTGAGGCGTGTGCATCTATTGCAACTCCCGACGGCGCGCGTCTCAGCGTCGGTGCGGGCGCGGCCTACATCGTTGAACGAATCGCCGCTGACCAGTGGCGCATCGAAGAGCGTCTCGTCGCGCCAACAGCACTCGAAGAGGTGCACGATGCATACCGCGTCGCTGTTGGATCGGTGCACGGCGCACCATTCGTTGTTGCGGGGCGACTGGGCAATTTCGATCAGCCCTCACCAGGTGAGGCGAATGTGTTTGCGCTCACTGCTGCGACGCACTTGGTTGCTACTTCGCCGGCGAGCCAGACACTGGATAGTGCTTCTCGATGACCTCACGCCACTGCAACGCGGTCTCGCACCGAACGAAATCGGCTTTGACCTGCACCGCATCCGGATGGTGCGCCGCGAACTTGATGCCAAACTTGCGCATCCGCTGCCCCGTCGCACGTTCGCTGTAAAGAAACATCGCGAGGTCGAAGTGTTCGAGAAGCGCGCTGCGCTGTTCGGCGATCGTGGGCGCAGTGGGCGACTTGCCATCCATCATTTCGCGCGCCTGCCTGAAGATCCACGGATTGCCGATGCATCCGCGCGCAACACTGACTCCGCTCACACCACATTGATCCATCATCGCGAAGATGTCGTGCACATTCCAGATGTCGCCCGATCCAAAGACAACGCGGTCGGGGTGGCGCGCCATGAGTTCTTCAAGAAATTCCCAGCGCCCTGGACCGAGATACTTCTGCGCGACCGTGCGGCAGTGCACGGTGGTCCATGCGTACCCGAGTTCATATGCGGCATTGAAAATTTGCTCGAAGTTCGCCGCCATCTCTGGCGTGTCATCGAACGCGCGGCGCAGTTTCACCGTGCACGGCACCCTCCCACCGACAGCATCTTTCACACTGCGCAAGATCGCAATCGCGTCTTTGGGATGCGCCAAGAAATGTCCCCCGCGATAATTCGCGCTGATTTTCTTCACAGGGCATGCGAGGTTGACGTCGACCACATCGTGGCCCATCCCAACGAGAATGTTCGCCGCAGCAGCCATCTCATGCGGTGTTGTGCCCATGATTTGCCCAGCGAGTGGATGGTCGTCTACGGTCGCAGCAACATTGTCATCGACCTCTCCCATTCCACACTCCGAGGCGATCAGATCGGGGTCTTCACGAATCTTTCCCCGTCCACCGTTGATGAGCGTGCGATCGAGCAATGCTTCAGTCACGCAGAATGGGCATCCGTGCCGCCGCGCCATGATGCGCATCGCACCGTCGGAATATCCCGCAAGGCCCGCCTGAAAGAACGGCGCATCAAAACGCGGCAAGAGCGCGACGACGCGCGGGTCGACCCGCACCACACGAGCCGTTTGCGCGGTCGAGCACGAGAGCCTGCGCTCTGGCAATGCACTTGGATTGAGTTCAACGCTCACGAGATCTGAAGTCTACGAACCGAGTTGGTCGACTGCTCATACACTCGCGCGCAATGGCTTTCACCCAGATGACGCTCGCCTGCACCCTCACGGTGACGCTCACTGCGTGCAACGCAGACCTGTACGACCCGGCGCTTGCGACTCGCGCCTATCCCGAAACGCTCGAGCAATCGACGGTTGCGCAGATTCAGGCAATTCCTCGAGAGATCGACCTGCGAATCATCAATGCGACTGCGACTGATTACACCGACATCGATATCTGGGTGAATCGCCGATATGTGCAGCATGTGCCCCAGTTGCTCGCAGGCGCGACGATTGAACTTCCCATCGAGAAGTTTCGCGATGTCTGGGGACAGTGCCCGCAACCTGGTGGATTCTGGCGCACACGCGCCCCAACTCCGCTGGTGTTCGTGCAGATTCAGCGCGATGCAACGAGTCCCCTCGTAGGACTCATCACCGTCGTGCCTGAAGCTGCGCGGTACTGACGAAAGTGGGGCGGTCATCGTTTGCGTGTGCGCGGCGGAATCTTCGCTCGCGCGAGTTCTCGAGACGAGCAAGTCTGCGCAGCTCGGCGAGAGCTGTTTGAGCGCCGAGTGAAGCATTCCGCCGCGCTCACACTGGCTTGCTGTTTGGGATTGTGTGCCCTCGGTTCGCACGAATAGCCGTTCTTTGGAAAGAACGCATCATTCAGCGGGTCATTCCTTCCAAAGAACGGGTTTTGGTGCGACGTTCGCCGCACTCATGCTGCCTTGGCGCCCTACTTCGGCGCAGCAATACCAAGGCGCGCGCACTTCTCTTCAAACTCACTCATCTCGCGCTTGTTGCTCGTGGCGATTGGCTTGCCCGCACGAATTGCCTCGATCTCGAGCCGAGTGAGATGCATTGCGCCGAGTCGGTAGTCCTCGAATGCTTCGCATGAAATCGGCACGATGGGCTTCATCAACTCGTACATCGCCTCGGCGAAGACGCGAATCTCATACTGCGCGTGCGGATCCATTCGCAGCGACAAGAAGTGAAAGAGGTTGTGTAAGTCGCACTTCCAGTACCACTCGGTGTAGACCGAGACTGGCAGCGCTGCGCGCGCCATTTCACGCGCGACTCCCTTTTCGGTGAGATCGAGATAGTCCTTGTAGAGCCCCTCTGCGCGGTCAAGCAAATGCAGAAACTCCTCGGCGGTTCCAGCGTCGACGAGTCCATCGCCGCCCTGGCGATTCGAAGTGCTCTGCGCACGAATCGCGTCGATGCTCGGTCGATAGAAACGATCTGGCACGATCGAATAACGCGCGCTGTACTCGTTCACATTCGCGGTGCGGTGGCGAATCCATTGTCGAGCGACAAAGATCGGCATCGCGATGTGAAACTTGAACTCGACCATTTCGAAGGGCGTCGTGTGGCGGTGGCGCAGCAGGTAGCGCACGAGTCCTCGGTCTTCATTGACTTGCTTCGTGCCTTCGCCGTATGAAACGCGCGCAGACTGCACGATCGAAAAGTCGGCGGTCTTTCCTTCAGGCGCGAACCGGGGCATGCAGTCGATGAGCGCAACGAATCCATGATCGAGTACGCGCTTCTCGATGCGCGATGCCCCCGCCATCACATCGACCATCGGCGAATCGGGCATCACGCGCACGCATTCACTGGACACCGTCGGCTGGCTTTGTTGAGTTGGATTTGTTTGATGTGTTGTCACGGAGATTTACCGACTGGAATGGACAGAGTTGATTGATAGTTCGTCAGCCAAGCGTTGACGACTTCGAGCGTACCCAACCCGCTCGGATTTCCACGCGCATGCACGTGCGGCGGATCGAGCGGGTTCTTCGAGAATTCGAGACCGGCAATCTTCAATGCATCTGCCGCCGTTGCAGGCAGTGCCATCCCGGCGAGCGCCTCTTGGCGCGTGGCAGGCCATGCGCTGCTGTTCACGCTGAGTTTCTCGCAGGTCCACGGATCGCCTGCCGCCGCGGCAAGCGTTGCTTCAGAGTCGGGCCACGCGCGAGATCCCTGCTGCGAATAGCACAGACACGCCCACGCGAGCGATCGAAGGGCGCCGTCGACTTGTTTGGCGCGGGCACGCACGGTTTGGGCGACGAAGAATCCCCAGATGAAAGCCGCGAGCGCAACGACAACGAATGCGGCGAAGAGTATTTTTGCGGCGCGCCTCGAACCAGGAATCTGCTGAGTCACATGCGCATCCCATCAAGTTTGAGTCGCGTGCGCTTGCGCATTGGATCAGCTTCGGGGACGGCCGAGAGCAGTGCCTGTGTGTACGGATGCTTGGGCGACTCCATGATCTCTTGACGCGTGCCGTGCTCGACGATCTTGCCGTTCCACATCACAGCGACGCGCTGACAGGCGTGGTGAATCACTGCCATGTCGTGGCTGATGAAGAGATATGAGAGCTTGAACTCACTCTGCAGGTCGCTGAGCAGATTCAAGATCTGACTTTGAATCGAAACGTCGAGCGCACTTGTTGGCTCGTCGCACACGATGAGTCGCGGCTCGAGCGCAAGCGCGCGTGCGATCCCGATGCGTTGCTTCTGGCCACCCGAGAATTCATGTGGATATCGATCTGCTGCCGCGCGCCAGAGTCCGCAGCGCTCAAGCAACTGTCCGACGCGCTCACGCACCTCTTCTTTGGGGACAATGCCGTGCACTTCGAGTGGTTCGCCGATGATGTTGCCGACGCGCATGCGCGGATTGAGTGATCCACCCGGATCTTGAAAGATGATTTGCATCTGGCGACGCAGCTTGCGCATGCTCGTTGCCCCCTGCGCGAAGACATCGACGCCGTCGAATGTCACACGCCCACTCGTTGCATCGATCAACCGCAGAATCGCACGGCCCACCGTGGTCTTGCCGCAGCCCGATTCACCAACGAGACCCAGCGTTTCGCCCGGCGCGATCGAGAAACTCACGCCGTCAACAGCACGACGCCAATCGACGATGCGCTGGAGGATTCCCTGTCGAACAGGAAAGTGCACCTTGAGGTCTTGAACATCGAGCAGTGGTCTTTGCATCAGGTCACCGAAGTGGTATCTCAAACTCGCTAATCGTGCCCGTCGGCAATGCGATCGAAAGTACCGCGCTCGCGCGGCTCATTCCGCGCCGCGAAAGTGCGCCGCGCGCGAGGCGCACATAAAAATCTTCGACATTCGAGACGCTCTGTCCGCCGACCGCAACGATGATTGCTCCCGCGGGCACCACGCCCGCGAGGTTCGATGCTTCTGTGACTTCCTGCACGAGCACACCACGACGGGGCGCGACATTGAGCACTGCGCACGCCTCAGTCGTGCTCGTTGTCAACTTTGCAAATCCGTAGTTGCGCAAGAGATCTGCAAGGTCTTCTGCTTCAATTTGCGGATCGCGCTTTGCGAGTTCGACCGTGATCTGCTGCTCTTCACCGCGCGCCTGATCGGGCAGCGGTCGCCAGACCTGAAAGACCACACTCTGTCCTGGACGGCGCGTGCCGATGATCGACGGAACCTTGTCCGCATCACCCGTCTTGACCCCGTCGATCGATGTGATGACATCTCCGATGCGCAGTCCAGCGCGCTCTGCAGGGCTTGACGGACTCACTCGCGTCACGACCGCCCCCTCCGCCTGAAAGTTCTCAGCGATGCAGCGAAAGAGCGGATTGCGCATCTGCGGGGCCAAGATCGAACTCACCGACTGCACTGCGACTCCCGAAAATCCCTTTTCGACTTCGCCAGTTTCGATGAGTTGTCCGACGACAAACTCGATGATGTCCATCGGAATTGCCAAGCCGATGCCGCCGAATTGCCCCTGCCCGAGCGTGCTTCCGCGACCAGTCGCAATCGCTGTGTTCATGCCGATGACGCGTCCATAAATGTCGCAGAGCGGTCCACCAGAGTTTCCGGGATTGATGGCAGCGTCGACTTGGATGAAGTTCTCGTAGTCGACATCGGCGAGGCCCGCGCTTCGCCCGATGCCTGAGACGATTCCTGAGCTCATCGAAAAGCGAAAATCAAAGGGCGATCCGAATGCAAACACCATTTCGCCTTGCGTTGGAATGTCGATCGACCGCTGTGCGGGCGTGAGATCGTCTGCCTCGATTCGAAGCACGGCGATGTCGGTCTTGAGATCGATGCCGACAAGTTCGGCAGACAACACCTGCCCAGTGTGCAACTGCACGTCGACGCTCTCTGCGCCATCGACGACGTGCCCGTTGGTAACGATGTGTCCATACACGTCGTAAACCCACGCCGAACCCGTGTTGACAAATGGAGCGCCGCCGCGGGCTGCCTGCGATCCCTTCGCCGTGAGCGAGAGCACCGAGGGCTCGACGATGCTCGCGACATCGCGTATTGCTTGATTGACCTCTTCGAGTGCGTTGCGTTCACTCAACCGCCCCTGCGCGGCGACGCGCTCAGCATCGACGCGCGCTTGGCTCAGACTGCGCACCGCGCGCGGCGTCACGACGAGCACAACCACTGCTGCGATCGCCACGATTGCTGCAGGCAGAAGCGTTTGAATCTTCATGGGCGAATCGGTCCCACGCGAGCCGCGGCGCGCGCAGCGAGGGCAATGTCGAAAGCCGCCCGCTCAGAGTTGTTCATCACATAGGGGTGCTCACCGAGATTGTTCGATGCAACGCGTTGCATCCAATTCTGCGCGGCTGCGGCGATTTGGCGTCCAACTTGCACCGTTGGCAATGCGAACGCTGGCTGCCATGCGGTGAGTCCTAAGAGATCTTGCAACACGACGACCTGACCATGACACGACGAACCTGCTCCACACCCGATCACGGGCACGGTCGACTCGCGCACAACTTGCTCTGCAACTTCTGCCGGCGCCGCCTCGACGAGCAACATCGTCGCTCCCGCATCGACCATCGCGCGCGCATCATCAAGCAATTGGATCGCACTCGCCGCGCTCTTGCCCGCGGCGTAGTAGCCGCCGTGCATCTTCGCATGCTGCGGGCGCGAACCGATATGCGCGACCACCGGAATGCCTGCGCGACTCATCTTGGCGACGAGCGGCGCAAACGAGCGATCGACTTCGACCTTCACGAGGTCTGCGAGCCCATCTGTCAAAAATCGCCCTGCGTTTTGAATTGCCTGGGCATCGTCGGCTTGGTAACTCATGAACGGCATATCCGCCATCACGAGCGTCGAGGGCGCGCCGCGCTTGACCCCCGCCGTGAGCGCGATCAAGAACTCGAGCGGCGTATGGATGGTGCTCGGAAACCCAAGAATGACTTCGCCCGCAGTGTCTCCCACGAGCAACATGTGCATTCCCGCCTCTTGCAGCCAGCGCGCGGTCGTCGCGTCGTAACAGGTCAGGCATGCGAACTTCTCGCCCGCGCGCACCATTTTCTGCAGCGTGCGTAGCGTGCAGGGACTTGCGCTCTTGGATTGGTTGCCCTGGTCGGACTGGTTGTTCGCGGCACTCTCTGAGAGTTCGTTGGGGGTGTTGTTCATGTGGCTTCTCGACTCACTCATGCATTTGGATTCATGAAACGACCGAACGATCCGCGCATCGGATTGAAGACGACATTGTCCCGACCGAGCACAAAGACGTCGGCGATCTCGATCGCCTCGCGAAACGACTCTTGCGCAAGTTCGATGTCTTCGCACGGAGTCGTCACACGTCCCTGCGCAAGGTGCTCTTCGGTCACGATCGCATCACCCGTGACAAGAATCGTCGACGATGGAACCGCGAGCAAGAGTCCCGCGGTTCCGGGAGTGACTCCAGGCAACGGAAAGAGATCGACTCCAGCGGCCAGGTGATCGGGGGCGTCTTTGATTCGTCGCCCAATCTCGAGCGACGACTTCACGAGATCGATCACGCCGCGCGTCTTGGCATCGCGCTCCTCATCGTCCGTGTCCTCTGCCCGAAGTGCGTCCTCTTCGCTGAGACGCTCGACCTCTTCGCCCACCGCGGCGAGCGCCTCGCGATCAGCTGCTGCCATCCACCATTCGGCGTTTTGAAAGAGCGAAATGCCGCGGTAGTTGCCAGGATGCTTGCTCGTCAAGAAGACGTCGGTGATCTCGTCGGGCTTCACATTCGTGCGCGACTGCATGCGCGGCAACAAGATGTTTGGTGGCAGCGATGGATCGACGATGATCTTGCGATCCCCCACTTCGATGAGCGTCGTCGTTGCGTGCGCCTCGCGTGCGAGACCCTTCTCGCCCCAAAGTGGATGGCTGCCGAGCGTGCCGATGGAGATGACTCGAAATCGCAACATAGTTCTTGGTGGCGCGCGGTGTTAGTCGGCTTGTGACTCAAGTGCGAGTCGCGCGAGTGAGTGATTGGGATCTTTCATCATTTCGCCGATGGCTTGCGCAACATTCGGCGGCACAAACGGGCGCAACTTGTCCATCGATCCGCCGAATGCCGCGATCTGTCGAATGAGACTCGACGAGAGAAAAGCGAACGACTCGCCTGTGACAACGAAGACGGTTTCGATGCCCGCAACTTGGCGATTTGTGATCGCGAGCTGGCATTCCGAAGCGAGATCGGTGACATTGCGAATGCCGCGAATGATGCCTGATGCGCCGACTGACCGCGCGAAATCAACGGTGAGTCCCGAGTATGTGGCGACGCGCACACGCGCAGCGTCGGGCTCACTTCGAACAAGTTCTTCGATCAGCGGCTCGAGCAGCGAAACGCGCTCTTCGACAGGAAAGAAGTCTGGCTTATCTGGATTGCGCCCCACCGCGATGATGACTTCGTCAAAAAGTCTTCGCGCGCGCGCGAGCACATCGAGGTGGCCGAGGGTGACTGGATCGAACGATCCGGGGTAAATCGCAAGGTGATGTCGTGACGCGCTACCACTCATGCAGGCAAGTGTAGGGAGTTGAATTCGCCGCCCCGAATGCCCCGCCCCACAAAAAACTTTGCGATTCTTGCCGACTTGGCTTGCAGCGATCGAGCGCGAAACCCACATTGTCTATGCAGTCGTTGAAGTGACCGACTGAGGAGGCATGAAGGGACAACGAACCACTCGTTCGTCCCACGAACAACCCTGGATCGGCCCCGCATCGGACCTGCCTCCCCGAGCGGGGCCTCTTTTTTTTGGTTGGTGAGAGGGTGTTCCCACTTCTGCATCACCGCGATGCGCGACTTCCTGCGGTGGCGGCGGCGTGCGCCAAGGGCGGCACTGAAACACGTTTCTCCCCGACGCATCGCGTCAGCAAAGCCGTCCGTGCGCTGCACGAGATTCTTGTTGATCTCTTCTCGCAGGCATCAACCTGCTGCCCAACAAGAACGCCGCGTCACGGAAGAATTGGCCCCCATCTAGCAAGCATCTGAGCGAGGTCTTGCCCATCGACTTGGTTGTCGCCTGTGATATCTCCGATGACAGGATTTGGAACTCCCCAGATCGCGAGCATGACAGCGAGATCGCTGCCACCGATTTCGCCCCCTCCTTTCGATTCAACGTCGCGGGGGCGCGCTCGTGAAGAACGGCAAGCGAGTTTGAGCGGCCGCTTCTGTTGGTCCACTCTGCCAGCGTGGGCGTGCGCAGGCTTTCTTCTGGGAGTCAGTGCGCCATAGGTGCGCACGGCTTCTACCGATGCCGAAGTGCATTCAGTGAACCCCACTTGCCTGGCGCTTGCTGGTAATTCCAAAAAGTCCAACCGTTCATCGGTCTTCGAGAAATGGCCATCGCCGCGAGTGACGGAGAATTGAATCGGCCAGCAATTCCGCGAACTCTGATTGTCCCATCACGACGAACGTGGGCCGTGTAATTCTTTCCTTTGAACCGCCTACGCAGAGTCTTGGGGTGTCCAGCGAAACTTGCAAGGATCGCTGCACGCACTTTCTTCTTACCCCTGCCCTTGCGAACGGAGCCTCGAGCCGCATCTCTGCGCGGCTTACAAATGTGTTTCGCGAAAAGGTCATTCCGTTCGCTCTCTTGTTCACTCTTGATGCGATGCTTGAGCGTTTTCAGCAGGCTCTGTGCCCTTGCGAACTTCCCGCGTTGCTTGTTGCCCTTTGGTTCTGCGATCCGCAACACAAGCGATTCGAGTTCCTTCATGAAGCCACTCTCAAGCGTGAGGTAGACGCTGAAATTATCCCACAACCCCTTGTGCCGATCCCGCAGATGTTGGTCAAGACGGCCGCGGAGGTTTGACGCCAGCCCAACGTAATAGAGTCGATCTCGCTTGTACAGGGAGTAAACCCCGTGCGATCGGCCGACTTCGCTCCGAAGGTGACTTCCGTACTCCTCTAGGACTTTGCTTGAAGCATGCTCAAGAAACTGACAGACAAGGGGCTGCCGTTTTGTTCTCACGGAGCGCACGATACGGGTTTTTGCATCGACGAGAATCATGTGCTCGGCAAGTCGGCACCGCGGGAAGTACACCAACTCATCGGATGCGAAGCTGGGACTTCGCACAAACTCGGCGTTTGCCCACATCACTTCGCGCGGCTGACCGCGCGCACTTGCGCGAACTGGCGATGTCCATACTTGCCGCTGTGGAACCCGAGGCCTGATTGCCGTGCGCCGACCCACGGACTTCCCGCTGCGCCGCCGCATCCGCGGTTGATGCCGACCATCCCCGCGGTGAGTTGATCTGCGACGCGCGTCGCGCGCGCTTGCGATCCGAATACTGCCGCGCCGAGCCCGTACGGCGTGTCATTGGCAAGCGCGACTGCTTCGTCGTCGTTCTTCACGCGCATGATCGAGGCGATGGGTCCGAATGTCTCATCACGCATGATCGACATCGCATGCGTCACACCGACAAGCACCGTTGGACGGATGAAATTTCCGCTGCTCGCCGCGCCGCCGTCGACTTCGCCCACGAGACACTTCGCGCCATCTTTGATTGCTGCGTGCAATTGATCCATGACGATTTTCTTCTGCCGCGCGCTCGCCATCGGACCAATCTCTGTTGTCTCGAACACGCCATCGCCTTGCTTCATCGCACGCGCCCCCGCGACGACTGCATCGACGAACGCATCGGCGATCTTGTCAGCGACATAGATGCGCTCGGTGCTGACGCAGACCTGCCCCGCATTGCGAAATGAATTGCGCACTGCGAATGCTGCGGCCGCTTTGACATCTGCATCTTCAAGCACGATCAGCGGATCCTTTCCGCCGAGTTCAAGAATGAGCCGCTTCAATCCGCTCGCCGCATCGCGCATGATTGCGGCGCCAGTCGCGCGGCTACCCGTGAAAATGACCAGATCGACCGCGCTGCGCACGAGCGCGCTGCCCTGAACGCCATCGCCGTGGATGACCTGAAGCACCCCCGGCGGCAGCACATCGATGAGGCACTTCGCCCACGCCGCTGCCGAGAGCGGCGAGATTTCGCTTGGTTTCATCACGACGGTGTTGCCCGCAATCAGTGCAGGCATGACCGATTGCGCGGGCATGAGAATCGGAAAGTTCCACGGAGTGATGACCGCAGCGACTCCGAGCGCATCAAACACCAACCGCGTCGAAGTCTTCTCATCTTCGAGAATTTCTTCGCGCAGAGCCGCGACAACTTCATCGATGTCAGCAGCGAGTTCGCTGACCGAGTATTCGGCCTCGCCCACAGCTTCCTTCAGTGGCTTTCCCATCTCACTGCATGCGAGCGCGCCCATGGTTGCACCTTCGCGCTTGAGCGCAACAATCGCGCTCTTGATGCGCGCAGCACGCTCATCGAGCCCGAGCGCCGCCCACGCTGGTTGCGCCGCGCGCGCGCGCGCGACGACCGCATCAATCTCTGCGACTGGCGTTGCGATCACCGTTCCGGCGACGTCACCAGTTGCTGGATTGCGAATGATCATCGACGCAGCTGGCAGAGTTGTTGTGGACATGGCAGGCATCGTAATGCCCACCCAATGCGCAACGAATGCGCGCGCCGCGCCTCAACTCTTGGGCAGCAATCCGCCAAGAATCGCTCTGAAATTCTCGCCGAAGACAAAGTTGTGCTCTGGCAAGTCGAGTCCCGCGCGATTCTGATCGACGTGACTAAAAATGATCTCTGTGCGACCGATGTCGATCCATCCACCGCCTCGGTGATCAAACCTGCTGATCGTTCCTTTGGTCGATGCTCCCATGTCATCAATGCGCTCGATCGTCGCGTCGTAGCGGATCGACTGACCAGGAAAGACATCGCTCTCGAACAGTGCTTCGGTGACCTTCGCCAAAATCACCTTCTCTTTGAACTGCCGCACACTTCCAACGAGAATTCCAGCGGTTTGCGCCATCCCTTCGAGCATCAAACTCGCGGGCATCATCGGTTGCGCTGGACCATCGGCACCCTCATCGAAATGCTGGTGCAAATGATCTTCTGCAAGCGAGACATTCTTGATCGCAACAAGCCGCGTGTTGGGCTCGTGCAAGAGAATCGCGTCAATCCAGAGCCAGCGCATGGGTCACCGCTGCCGATCACGCATTCGCGCTTGCGGCCAACTTGCCCTGCACGAAGTTCACAAGACTCGTCACAGTGAAGACCTCTGAAACCTTCTCAAGCTTCGGATCAGCTGCGAATGCAGTGAAGTCAACGTGCGGCATCTTCTCTCTCAGGAGCGCCAACCCAGCGGCGTTGACGACGCCATCTTGCACATACTTCGGATCATTGATGTTGTCAGGAAACAACTCTCCTTGACCAATCTTGAATCCGAAGGCCTTCTCGATTCTGAAGACGATGTCGAGAAAGTCGATCGACTCTGCGTGCAGATCAGTCGTGAGCCGCGCCGTTGGCGTGACTTCATCGTCGTCGACCCCCAGCGCATCGACGAGAACTCCCTGAACCTTGGTGAAAATGTCTTGTTGACTCATTGACAAAGTGAACCTCCTGTCACAGTTGAAGCATCCGTACTGGACGCATAGTAAAGCGTCCGCTGACCGCCGTATCAGTCGAAGTCGAAGCCGATGCCGATGCCACCCGAATCACCGTCGCGCTTCCGCGGAAGACAACGCTTCCTTCTTCTGTTTCTTTGTCGATCGTGACTTCGCTGCGCAGCGCCTCGCCAGGTCGAACGAACATTCCGTACTTCAAAGCACGCACTCCGCCGAGAACCATCCGCCTCGGTACACCAGTTCTTGTGCGGTCGCGCGCCTCGAGCACTAATCGAGCGCTCTGCACGAGCGCTTCGAGCATGAACACCCCCGGCAGCACATGAAACCCCGGAAAGTGATCTTGCAGATATTCCTCGGCCAACGTCACGCTTTTCACTGTCACCGCCCGCTCTGGGGTGCATTCGAGGATTTGATCGACGAGGCGAAAATGCATGTTTCGCAAGGGTAATTGATTCGGCGAACTCTGTCATGCCGATGATTGACCCTATGGCAAAGAAGTCGCCAACGGCTATCGCACGCCCGAGCACGAACTCGGGCATTCTTCCTCCCGCATCCGTGACCAGCAAGATCATCTGGCTCGCCGCCGCCGCCCTTTGGGTGTACGTCGCAACATCGCTCGTGAGTTTCTCGAGCGTTGATTGGCCGAGTCACACGGTCGCAGTGCAACTCGATCCGCCGTCCAATCTTGGTGGACGGGTCGGCGCAGTGCTCGCCTACGGGCTCTATGAAGGACTCGGATTCGGCGTCTGGGTGCCCGTGCTCTGCGGGGCCTACGCGCTGGGAGTCGTGGCATCAGGGCGAGCGATCCCCCACCCCATCGTGCGTTCGCTCGGTGCGGTGATCGCGATGTTTTCACTTTCGACGCTGCATGCGCTCTGGTTTCCACACATGGGATCGCTTGCAGGCGCCGAGGCGGGACTCGTTCCAGGATGGATGGCCGACCAAGTTTGGGGGCGATTTGGCCCTATTGGCTCGAGCATCATCGTCTTGTGCGGATGTTTGATTGGTTTCACAGTTGCGATTGATGAAGTTGTGATGGCTCTCCCGGGTGCGCTTGTCAAAGCCGTGCGCGCACTCGATCCAGTTTGGGATTTCGATTATCGAGGCGTCATGGGCCGACTGTTCACAGGTCGGGGCGCGACTCGACTGCAACCAGCTGTTGCAGGTGGTGCGTTGTCAGATGATGGGGCGGATTGTGAGGACGAAAAGGAAATTGAGGAGAGTGCGCTCGAACGTCGTCGTCGCTTGGTGCGTGAAGGGCGCCAAGCGGCGGCGGCGGCGAGTCGCGGAGTTGTGGCCGAGGCTGATGCCGACGAGGAGGTCGGCGATGCGTACACATCAGACGATGACTCGGATGGCGAAAACAGCGAAGAAACAGCACAAATCGAGCCAGTTGCCCCCCCTGCGCTGACTGCCGAACAGCTCAGAGAACGCATCGCACGCATGCCAGTGCGCATGGCGGGTGTGAACAAGGTCGTTGCGCGCGACGAGGACATTCCGAGAGAAGTCGATTACACGGGATACAAGTTTCCGACGCTCGACATGCTTGAAGATCCTGAAGAGAACTTCTCGCAGCGCATGGAGTCATTCGTGCGCGAGCAGGCTGGAGTTCTCACAGAGGCCCTGCGCACCTACCAACTCGATGGCGAGGTCGTCGGCATCGAGAGCGGTCCAGTAGTCACGCTCTATTCGGTCGAGCTCGCGCCCGGAACGCGCGTCGCACGGCTCGAGACGATTGCCAAGGACATCGCCCGCACATTGGGAGCCCCCAACATTCGCATCATCGCCAACATGGCTGGCAAGACCGCCGTTGGAATCGAAGTTCCCAATCGTCAGAAGGAAAAGGTTCGGATGAAGGAACTCATGTCGAGCGGGCATGCCGAGGGGATGCGCCTTCCCATGTTCCTCGGCAAAGACAGCTCGGGCGAGCCGCTCGTTCTCGATCTCACCAAGATGCCGCACGTTCTCATCGCCGGAACGACTGGATCGGGCAAGTCGGTCTGCATGAACAGCATCATCATGAGTTGGATCTACACCAAGCGACCAGATGAGTTGAAGTTGGTGCTGGTTGATCCAAAAATGGTTGAAATGAGCCAATTTGCGAACATTCCGCATCTCATGGCGCCAGTGGTGACCGACATGAACCAGGCGGCTGGCATCCTTGAATGGACCGTCGGAAAGATGGAAGAGCGCTACGAACTTTTCCGCTCGACCGAAGTGCGTGACATCGCGGGATACAACGCCCTGGGCGAAGAAGAACTCTTCGCCCGACTCAAGCCCGAAGATGACGTTGCGAAGGCGCGCATTCCAAAGAAACTGCCGTACATGGTCTTCGTGATCGACGAGCTTGCCGATCTCATGTTGACCAACAAGGAAGTCGAGACCCATATCGTGCGCATCGCGCAGAAGGCGCGCGCCGTCGGCATTCACTTGGTGCTTGCGACCCAGCGTCCACAGGCCAATGTCGTCACGGGACTCATCAAGGCGAACATGCCCTGCCGCATCGGCTTCAAGGTCGCCAGCGGAATGGACAGCCGCATCGTGCTCGACCAGAAGGGTGCCGAACTCTTGCTCGGACAGGGCGACATGATGGTCGTGACGCCATCTGGAAGTGGCGAACTTCGCCGCTGCCAGGGCACGCTTGTGACCGACGCTGAGACCCGCCGAGTCGTGACATTCCTCAAGGATGTCGCCGCGCCGAGTTTTGAGCGAAGTCTGCTCGCAGTAAAGAGTTCTGCGCAAGGCAATGCTGTCGAAGGAGCCGAGATCGACCCCAACGAGCGCGATCCAATGTTCGACAAAGCGGTCGACATTTTGATCGAAACTGGGCGCGGATCTGTGAGCCTCTTACAGCGTCGACTCGCCATCGGTTACGGGCGCGCCTCGCGACTCGTCGACCAAATGTCGGTGGCAGGAATCCTTTCAGACCACAAGGGATCAGTCGCGCGCGAGGTCTTGATCACGAGCGAAGACTGGGCCCGGATGAAAGCGATCGAAGCGGGCGAAGCGAGCGGCGATGCGCAGCACGAGTACACGACCGAGGCAGTTCACGACGAGTGAGTCGCGCAGTGCATGGTCGATTGTTCGGCCGACGGTTCAGCCATTCGTTTTCGCACGATTTGACTTGTTATTTCTGTTGAATCGGGTGTAATGCGCGCAGTCACAAGTTGGTGTCGGCGCGGCTCGGTGTGAGTGACTCGAAACGGATTTCCCGCACTCACGGTTGGTGGAGAAATGCTGAGCGCGCCTTCCCAGGAAGGTTGCCAAGATGATCGCAAAACCTGTTTCCTCATCAGTCACGACGTACGACTTGCGCCGCGCCGATGGTTCGCTGCTGCGCGCGCTTCTTCCGAAGCAGATTCGCGCGATGGCGATGGCGAATGATCTCTTCACTGATGACATGATCACCAGAACTGGGGATGCCAACTGGCGAAGTGCCGCGACACTCGCCGACCTTCCTGTTCGCAAGCGCGTTGCCGCTGCGCCTGCCGTTGCGAAACGCGCCGCGGTGGTCGCGCCAGTTGCTGCGGTGGTCGCGCCAGTTGCGGTTGCGGCTGTCGTTGCTCCTGTGGCTGTTGTTCCTGACCCGCGCATCGCACTCGCGCAGGAGCGCGCCGATCAATTGCAGCGCGCCTTTGACGAGCTCGCGAGCGCGCGCGACGCGCTGCGCGCAGAGAGCGGCCAGCAGCAGGATGCGCTCGCCGAAGCACAATCGGCATTCGAATCGTCGCAGACGCTCTTGAGCACTGCGACCCGCGAAAGTGCGCAGTTGCGAGCAGCGGCAGCAGAATCACAGCGCGCCCTCGAGCAGGCGCGGCTCGAACTTGAATGTGCACAGAATGCACTCGCCACAGCAAACGATGCGGCACAGGCCCAGACAGCGCTCGACGCGCAGGCTCACGCTGTGCTGCAGCGCGCGAATGACGCGATGGCGCGTGACCTGCGTGATGCAGAGGTTGCGCATTCGCAGATCACATCTGAATTGACTGATGAAGTCACAGCAATGCGCGCGCGATGCGATCGACTGGCGAGTGAAGCGTCGCAGCGGGATGAACTCGAGCGCACGGTGGCGTCGCTCGAGATGACGGCCCATGCATTGCAGCAGAAAAACGAGTCGTTTCAGCAGACAATTGCCGAACTTCGTCGGCAGCAACCAGATCCAAAGTTGGTCGTCGCTCTTGAATCTGCCGTGCGTGAACGCGCAGCAGCAGAGCAAGAGTTGAGCGCAGCGGTCGAAGATCGTGACGAACTCGTTGCGTCGCTCAGCCACTCGCAAGATGCGCTGCGCGTTGCCGATGACTTGCGGCGAGCGCTCGAGAAAAGTGTCGCTGCCCTCAAACTTTCGGCGAACGACCACGCAAGTGAATCTGCCCAAGTGCGCGCGGCCCTCACTGAATCGCAGAGTGCTGCAGCGACACTGGCGAGTCGCGCTGAGTCTGCTGAGGCGATCGCACAGGATGCCCAGCGCGTCAAGAGCGAAGCGGGTGCGTGGGTCACACGAACAACTGAGCAACGCGATGCTGCGTTGAAGGCGCGTGACACGGCACTTTCAGACCGCGATGCCGCACTCACCGAGCGCGACTCGACTCGACTTGCGGTTGGCGCGACGCAGACAGATCTCGTGCGCGTGCGCCGCGACTTGGATGGATTGCGCGCCGAGTACACCGCTGCGTGCGCCGCACTGTCTGAGCAGACCGCGCGATCGGCTGCGCTTGAGAGTGCGCTCTCGAGTGCGCGCGCAGATCAGGGCGAGCTCGCCCATGAACGCGATGCCCGCGATCAAGTCATCGCCACGCTGCGCGCAGACGCCACACAGCTCGGTGCGCAGATCGACGAACTCATGCGTGAGCGCGAGAGTGTGCAATTGCAAGTTGCATCGAACGCAATGCGCACTGCTGGGGCAGAGTCTGATCGCGACAGTGCGCGCGCTGAGGTTGCAACGCTGCATGCAGATCTGGCGAGCGCACGCGAGAATGGTGCGACGATTTCGCAGCGCTCAATCGCGATGGAACGCGAGCTCGCCGAAGAGCGTGCGCGCATCGTCGCCCGCGACGAACTGATCTTTCGCGAATCTCTGCGTTCCGAGGAGCGTGAGACTGAGAACCGAAAACTCGCCGCGGCACTTGCGGCGCTGCGGGCCGATTGCGAGACACACTTGCGCCGCGCAGACGATGCTCTTGCGCAGGTCACTTTGGTGCAGCGCGACCTTGAATGCGCCCAGCAACTCGCCTCTGAGCAGGCATCCCAAGTAGTTCAGGCACAGGATGAACTCGAAGTTCTCACGCTCGCTGAGCACGCGGCACGCGCGTCACTCACAGCTGCGAGCCGCGAGCGCGACGAGGTTGCAGCGGCACTCGCAACAGCACTCGCTGGCGTTACGTCACGCGAACAGCAGGTCTCTGCCGAGCGGCAATTGCGCGACCAAGCCGAGGCGAGTTCGCGACAGCTGCTCGCGAGTTACGAGAAACTGGCCGACGACACTGGGCGCCGCATCACTGATCTCGAAGTCAAACTCTCTGACTCGAACCGCGACATGCAGATGGTGCGAACGCACGAAGAGCAACTCACGACAGCCCTCGCAGAAGCGCATGCCCAATCTCGCGCCTCAGCGCAGAAGATTGCGGCGATCGAAGAGCAGCGAACTGCTGTCACGCGCGACCGCGACTCGCACGCCAAGCGAGCTGCCGCCGAGGCCTCTGCCCGCGCTGCGGCTGAGGACAAGATCGCGGTCGCCAACGAACGCGCAGCGAAGGCTGAACGCGATGCGCGCACAACGAGCGAGCGCTCGTTGCAAGCAGCGATGATCGCACTCAGCGGATCGAAGCAACGACTCGATGTCGATTACGCGCAGTCGCGAGCTGAACTCGAAGTACTCGAACAACTCGTCGTTGAATCGACGAGACAGTTGATCGCTGCGGGCGGGACGGTGCCAGGAGTGCCACTGCTTCCACGCGAAGCTGCCGCAAAGGCAGCCGCCGATGCAAAGGCAGCAGCGGATGCCGCCACCATGATCGCAGCGCATCTTCAGTCGGCGGCAGTCGCGCAGGCGCACTCAGCGCCATCCGCACCGATCGCACGCGTCGAATCTGCCCGTCCTGCACCGCAGCCGATGAACTTTCGAATGGTCGGCGGTGACACCGATGACACAGCGCTCGCGCGACCACACGCGACGCGCCAGGTTGCCACATCAAGCAGCACAGCGCGCGCTGGCGGTCAGCGCGAACGCGTCTCGCAACCACGCGCACAGAGCGCATCGTCGTCGGGCGACGACGATTCAAGTTCTCCCAGCGAATCACCCCGCGCGCATCCGCCGCCAACTGCATCCGTTGCGATTCCCAGACCAGCGCAACATGACAATCGATCCGCCGCGATCGATCAAGCATGGATCGATGATCACTCAGCAGTTGAGCGGGTCGAACCTGCTCCACCGGCAGCAGGAGTGATCGCCATCACGGCGTTGGCTGTTGGGTGCACCGCCGCGCTCTCTGCAATTCCAGACTTCGCACAACTCGACATGCGCGGTGCGTTTCTGCGCATCTCGGCGTGGACGCTCGCCGCTCCAGCACTCGCAGCGATCGTGCACGCGATCGCGATGCGCTGCGAGCCAATCCTTGCCAAGCGCATCGTGATTCTCTCGAGCGCCATGATTGCACTCGCGCCACTCTCAACTCTCGCATTCGCAGCCGCTCCGTGGATCGGCGTGCTGATTGCGCTCGGAGCCGCGACCACCCCGTGGTTGATGTGCTACGCCGCATGGCCCGATGCACGACAACTCATCGAATGCCGCCCACTGACCACGACTGCCGACCGCATCGTTGAGCGCTTTGCCGCGCGCGCGAAGATCGCCTCGACTCTGACAGCAGTGCTCGCGCTCGTCGCGCTTGTTGCACTCGCGACTGTGCAGAGTGCGACTGGCGCACTTGTCATCCTCTCGCCCGCCGGCGCACTCTTGTCGATCACTCTGATCGCACTCATCGCAGCGAGCGTGACTGCGTCGACTCGACCACATGCCCCACTCGCTGCGTGGAGCGCGCTCGCCATCATCGTTGCGCTCGTCGCCGCTGCAGTAACACCGCAGGGTTTTTCACAGGGTTTTTCGCTGGGTTTGCTCGCGGTCGCACCCGGCGTGTGGATCGCGCTTGGATCAATCTGGTCGGCGGTCGCCATGAGTTCACTCGCATGCGCCTGTTCGAGCGAACGACTCGCCGTGGCCGTGCAGAACTTGGTCGATGATGACGCTCCAGCACTCGTCGCACACGAGCGCTTTCACGCTGCATGGGTGATGGCATTGACCGCACTCGTGCCGCTCGTGCCAGCGCTCGTTGCCTCGCATCTTGTGCGCGGCCGTTCACGGCGCGCCGAGAGCCAACTGCGTTCGCTCGCGAACTTTGAATTGTGGTTCGCCGCGGCGATTGCAGTCGCGTTGCTCTTGACGCTGGTATTCGCGACAGCGATCGGCTCATCACTTCTCGTCGGGCTCTTCGTCGCCCACGCCGCGATCTGCATGGGGTGTGCGATCTCGATGGGCGCTGATCGATTCGCGCGATTTCCATCCCCCACACCGCTTCTAGCCCGCCCCGACGGCGGCCTCGACCTTCCGCAACCACTCGTCACAGTGCAACGCACCGCTGATCACTCTTCGCATCGTCCAATTGTTCATCCGTGTGGGACAACCGCATGGGGGGCAGTCACTGTTGCGCTTGGATGCCTCGCGCTCGCAGCGGCAACGCGCAGCCTGCCGATCACTCTTGCATGCGGACCGATTCTTGGCCTCGCACTCTGGCTTCCATCTTTGATTGCATCGCGCTGTCGCCACCAAGACACACTCTTGCTCTGCGCGATTGCGACTGCGTGTCCTGTGCTGATTGCTGTCGCTGCATTCTTTCTCGAGAGCGGATCGACGAGCGATGGCATCCCAACGCTCGTCGCGATTGCGGGCGCAGGCGCGGGCGTGTGGGCATTGCTCGTGGGATGGGCGTTCAAGGGAATGTCGCAACTCGCAGGACTCGTTCGCGCGAGCGCGCAGCCCGAACTCGATGAAGCGGGCGAACTCGTTGCGCCGATCGACCGTCCTTTCGCGCGCGCACGGCGCGAACATGTGATGCGCAATGTCGTCATCGGCACAAGCGGCAGTGCCGCCGCTGCTGCGCTCATGATGGTGCTTGCACACCCATCGCAGCAACTTGCGCCACAAGTACTCGTCTGTGGGATTCTTTCGCTTGCACTCTCAGCGACCGTGTGGCTGACAGCGAGCCTCTGCGGACGCGCGCGTCTCGTGAACTCCGCCGCGCTCTTCACCGTGACGCTCGCGGTGAGTTCGTTCTTTGCAGCTCTGCCATTTTTCTTTCGCACGGCCGAGGCCGGTGCACTTGCGGCGTTGAGCGAACTTCCACTTGCACTCGTCACCGCGGTTGTTGCACTTCTCGCCGCAGGTGTGCTCAACACACTGCGCGAACCAGCCGCACTGCGCATGCAGCGCGCCCCTCGCACCCCGACTCGGTCGCGTCCCGCGCCTGCCGCGCCACGCACAAACTCAACACGAAAGGCATCGGTTCGCGCATGACCGCATCCATCCACGCAGAGATCATCGAACGGGGACTCGCCGCGGCGATCGAACAAGCCGAAAAGGGATGGCGCGAAGGTGGCATCCCCATCGGATCGTCGCTGCTGAACGAAGCGGGTGAAATCGTCGCGCGCGGCCACAATCAGCGCGTGCAATCTGGCGACCCTACGGCACACGCCGAGGTTGACTGCGTCAGAAAGGCGGGACGCCGCCGCGACTGGCATCGGCTGACGCTTGTATCGACGCTCTCTCCATGCCCGATGTGTTCTGGCACGGCGATCCTGTTCAAGATTCCGCGCGTCATCATCGGCGAGAACAAAACTTTTCTCGGCGCCGAAGATTGGATGCGTGCGAGCGGCATTGCGCTCACTGTGCTCGATGATCCACGCTGCATCGCTCTGATGGAGCGGATGAAGCGCGAGAAACCAGACTTGTGGGCCGAAGACATCGGCGAGTGAGTTTCAGCGCCGTTCGCTTGCGTCCTCGCGCTTGCAGCCGTTCTTTGGAAAGAACGCATCATTAAGAGGGTCATTCCTTCCAAAGAACGAGATTTGGTGCGAGCCCCTGCCGCATGCTCGATTGCGTCCACGCGGCGGAAACTTCGCTCGCGCGAGTTCCCGAGGCGAGCAAGTCTGCGCAGCTCGGCGAGGGCTGTTTGAGCGCCGAGTGAAGGTTTCCGCCGCGCCCGCGCTGTGTTGTTGCCTGATCGTTGTTCGCTTGCGCACTCGCGCTGGGCGGGCTTGATTGGCTGACGAGTGCTCGCCGCCCTGACCTACCGACTCATCAATGTCGCGCGCAATCCGTCGGCGAAGTGCATCACGGGCTCGTATCCGATGAGTTCCTTGGCAGCCGCGACTGCCGCGCGACTATCGCGCACATCACCCTTGCGCGTCGGCTCGAATGTCGGCGAGATCTTTGTCGCAAGGATTGCGTTCAATTGATCGAGCAGTTCGAGCAGTGTGAACTGGTCGGCGCAACCGATGTTGACCATCTCTCCTTGCAATGGGCGCGCCGACGATCCCGCAAGCAGATTGGCATGCACCGCATTGTCGACATGCGTGAAATCGCGAGTCTGTCCGCCGTCTCCGAAAATCGTCGGCGAGAGTCCTTGCCGCAGCGCCGCTGCGAACTTTGGAATGACTGCGGCATACTGCGAATCGGGGCGCTGGCGCGGTCCAAAGATGTTGAAGTAACGCAAACTCACCGTTGAGAGTCCGTAGCAGATCGCCCATGCACGGCAGAGGTGCTCGCCTGCGAGTTTCGTCACCGCATATGGAGAGCGCGGGTCAGGAATCATCGTTTCGATTTTCGGAAGCGTCGGCGTGTCGCCGTATGCCGAACTCGACGCCGAATAGACAACGCGCCCAACTCCTGCCGCGCGTGCTGCGTTCAAGACGACCATCGTTCCAGTCGCATTGGTGAGTTGATAGCGCTCGGGTGTCAGAAGCGACGCTGGCACCGATCCGAGTGCGGCGAGATGAAAGACAATCCGCGCACCACGCGTCGCCTCATCGATCGACGCAGCGTCGAGGATGCTTCCCTCAATCACTCGCACGCGGTTCGATCGCCCCGCAAGATTTTCTCTGCGCCCGTTCGAGAAGTCGTCGATTACTGTGACGTGCGCGCCGAGCTCATCAAGCGCCGCAACAATGTGCGAACCGATAAACCCTGCGCCCCCCGTCACACACACTGGGCAATTCAGATACGACGCGCGGTGCTGGGCAAGCCAGCTCTGGGTCACGAGGCCTTCCACGATTGCTTGAAGGTGCGCAGTGCCGCGAGGAATTTCTCCTCGATGCCCTTGAACGACTTCGAGCTGACCAACTCATCGCGCAGAGTCTTCTGTGGACCCTGGAAGTAGTTCAGCATGTCGACCTCGAACTTGTTGACCTTGTCGATGGCAACATCATCGAGGAAGCCCTTCGATCCGGCGAACATCGAGATGCACTGATCGATCGTGTCGAACGGCGTGTACTGACCCTGCTTGAGAATCTGCACCATGCGCGCGCCGCGATCGAGCTGTCGCTTGCTGGCCGCATCGAGTTCAGTTCCGAGCTGCGCGAATGCTTCGAGTTCGCGGTAGGCAGCGAGATCGAGACGCAGCGATCCTGCGACTTCTTTCATCGCCTTGATCTGCGCAGATCCACCCACGCGGCTCACCGAGATACCGACGTTGATTGCGGGGCGCACACCTGCAGAGAACAGTTCAGGTTGCAGATAAATCTGTCCGTCGGTGATCGAGATCACGTTCGTTGGGATGTATGCCGAAACGTCGCCTTCTTGAGTCTCGATGATGGGAAGCGCGGTGAGCGATCCGCCACCGTTTTCTTTCGAGAGTTTTGTTGACCGTTCAAGCAAACGCGAATGCAGATAGAAAACGTCGCCGGGATATGCCTCGCGACCTGGTGGACGGCGAAGCAACAGCGACAACTCGCGGTACGCAACGGCCTGCTTCGACAAATCGTCGTAGACGCACAGCACGTGCTTTGGACCGGCGTACATAGGATCTTTGCCCTTCCACATGAAGTACTCGCCCATTGCGCAGCCTGAGTATGGCGCGATGTACTGCATTGGCGCGGACGACGATGCGCCTGCGTTCACAATGATTGTGTACTCCATCGCGCCGTGCTTCTTGAGCGTCTCGAGAACGCCCGCAACGGTCGAATCTTTCTGACCAACCGCGACGTAGATGCACACGACCGCATCGGGGGTTCCCCAATACTGCCGCTGATTGATGATGCAATCGAGGCAGACCGCGGTCTTGCCAGTCTTGCGATCGCCGATGACGAGTTCGCGCTGACCACGACCCACCGGAATCATCGCATCAACAGCCTTGATGCCGAACTGCATTGGCTCTTTCACAGGCTGACGCTTTGAGATTCCAGGAGCGACGATGTCGACCTTTCCTGTTTCAGTCGTTCCCAGTGGCGCGCCGCCGTCGAGTGGAACTCCCAGCGGATCAACAACGCGTCCGAGCAATTGCGGTCCAACTGGCACTTCGAGCAGGCGTCCTGTCGAACGCACCGTGTCGCCCTCACGCACACGCGTTGCATCGCCAAAGAGCGCGACGCCGACGGTGTCTGACTCGAGGTTCATCACCTGTCCGATGATGCGTCCGCCTTCAGACTCGCACTCAACGAGCTCGCCAGCCATTGCCTTTCCAAGTCCGTAGACGCGCGCGATGCCGTCACCGACTTCGACGACCTGTCCGACATCGCTGATTTCAAGCGTGTTGCCGAACTGTTCAATTTCTTGGCGGATGACAGATGCGATTTCGTCAGTCTTGATCTTCATGGACGGGTCCTCTGTAAAACGGATGCAGTTTCGATTCGTACTCAGGCAATGAATCGCTTGGAATCACGACGAACAGTCGCGCCTCCCGATTCAATCATTGTTTGTTGCAAGCGGCGCAGGCGTGTCGCGATCGAACCATCGATCAGCTGATCTGCGATCTGAAGTTTGATTCCGCCGATCATGGTCGTGTCGGCGTAGTAGTGAAAGATCGCTTCGCGACCGATCGCTGCACGCAACTTTTCGCGCATGAGCGTTTCAGTCGCCTCGCCCATCGGCTTTCCATCGACTGTGTAGACATCAACTTCGGTCATCCCAAAGAGCTCTTGCAAGAGTGCATCGAAAGCATTTCCGATGGCGAGCAATTGTCCGAGTCGTCCCTTGCGATTCAATACGACAACGAATCGGTAGAGCGTTTCGCTGACGCGCCCTTTCAGCAATCGCTCAATCGTCGCGGCTCGACGCTCGCGTGTGACCGCAGGCGAAGAGAGAAAGAGCACAAACTTCTTGTCGGCGGATGCGACTTCGCAGAGTGCGGCGAGTTCTTCGCCAAGTTCTTTCGCTGCTGAATTGCCGCCCTTCGCGACAGCGAGATCGAGCAGCGCGCGCGCGTAGACCGTTGCGATTTCGTTGTGTTGGCTCATGGAAGGCAGGAAGTGTTGGCTCGACCCGATGGGTGCGTTGCGATGGTTTAGTTGCGTTTCGTATTCATGCCAGCGAGCGATTGCTCGACGAGGCGCTTCTGATCAGCGGGAGAAATCTCACGCTCCAAGATGCGTCCGGCAATGGCAATCGCGAGCGATGACGCATGCGATTCGAGTTCAGCAACGGCTGTTCGCCGCGCGCTCTCGATCTCTTCGCCTGCACGACGCGCGCGTTCAGCAAGTTCGCTCTCGTTCTTGGCACGAATCTCGTCGCCCAAGCGCACCGCCGATGCGCGCGCTTCACGCAGCATTCGATCAGATTCTTCGAGTGCTGCAGCGAGTTTGTGCTCAAACTCTTTCTGCTTCGCCATGGCCGCGACCCGCGCAGCTTCTGCCGATTCGATCTCGTGCAGAATCTTGGCGTCGCGCTCGCTGAGACCCTTCAAAATCTTGGGCCAGACAACTACACCGAGCACTACGAACACCACCGCGAACACGACCATCGTCGTGATGAATGTGTAGAGATCGAATGCCAGTGGATCGGCAGATGCAAGCAACATGGTGAATCTCCTCATCAATGGAGTCGGCGCCCGCTCTCATGCACGGGTCCAGCGGGGCTGAACCAATGTAAAGAGCGGGCGCTCAACTCGCGCAAATCACTTGAAGTTCGAGAATCCTGCAACCACGGCGAAGAGCGCAACGCCTTCGATGAGTGCAGCGGTGAGAATCATGTTGATGAAGATGCGTGGAGCCATTTCTGGCTGACGCGCGATCGACTCAACAGCGGCGCTACCGATGCGGCCGATGCCGACGCCTGCGCCGATTGTGGCGAGTCCGCATGCGAGTCCTGCGCCGAGGCCTTTGCCCCAGTTGACTGCCTCGACGGCCGCGTGGGCGTCTTGAGCAGATGCGAGGTTGGTCAAGACGAGTCCAGCAACCAATCCGAGGGTGAGATGAGCGAACTTCATTTGTATCGAGTCTCCATGAGTCGGGCGTGAATCTTGAGGGCGAACATCGCCTTCAAGGGGAAGCAATATAGCGAGTTTTCTAATGTGCGCTGACGGTTGAATGAGCATGATTTTCGGCGAGTTGTTCGCCGTGGTTCTCATGCCCCTCGGCGTGCTCTTCATGCTCTTCGTGGGCCATCAGGCTGATGAAAACCGCGGTGAGGAACATAAAAATGAAGGCCTGAAGCAATGCGACAAACACTTCGAGGAATGTGATCAGAACGGCGCCGATGCCACTCACGACTGTGATTCCTGAGACTGTGAAAGTGCCGAGTCCAGCCTTGGCAGCAAGCGCGCCAAATCCGAGCAGCGTGAGCAACAGTGTGTGACCGGCAACCATGTTGGCGAAGAGTCGAATTGCGAGCGCCACAGGTTTCACAAAGATGCCGCCAAGTTCAACAGCGAAGATGATCGGAATGACGAGCCAGAGAAAGATCGATCCCCGCACAAGTTCACGCCCGCCGCACAAGTGCTCGAGCCATCCGCCGATTCCAAGTTCGCGGAATCCCTGAATCTGCACGACGAGAAAGGAGATGAACGCAAGCCCTCCCGTAACAGAGATGCTCGCAGTCGCTGCGCCACCGAAGAGTGCTGCTGTGCTGCTTTCTTTCATCTCTCCGAAGTGCATTCCCGTGAACCAATGGATTCCATGCTGAAGGTCGACAAAGGGAATGAGCCCCACAATGTTGAGCGCCAAAATGAAGAAAAACAGCGACAAAAGGTAGGAAAGATAGCGGGTTGCGAGACGCGCTCCCATGACTGGGATGAGCATCTCGTCGCGCAGATACACCACCATCACTTCAATCAGCGCAGCAAATTTTCCTGCCGGCAGATAGCGGCGGTTTCCGAGGCTCGTAGCGCCAGTTGAAGTTCCCTTCGCAGCCCACATGAGGCAGGCGATCAACACGATCGCTGAACCAGCCACCGTCAACATGCTGAGCATGACCGGTGATCCCATGAGAGACCAGTCGAAGACAGGCTTATCGACGATGTGAGAAATCGGATCTGAACCGCTTGCTAGAAAAACTGACATTGACCGCGCACCTCGTGTCGGAAACTCTCAAGTCGCTCGCCGCCGACATCGGCGAGTACTTCTTGCACACTTCGCAGCGAACCAATCAGCCAGCCACTGAACCAGCCGATCGCTTCTGACTCGCAGCGATCATGCCGACCTCGCACAAGACTGTCGCGAAGTAACACGCACCCACCGCGCCAACAAATTGCTCACGTGAGCCGCATGGGGCGAGGGAGTATATCGCCACACTTGCGAGGGGAGTCAGCAGCAGTCGAATCACTGTTCCAGCCAACCAAATCGTGATCCAATCGACTGCGGGGCGACTCTTCCAAGGCGCCACAATGACCCATCCGAGAAGCGCAACGGGCACGACGGCGACCACCGCGCGCAAACTGACCGCCCACCCTTCATACCCCCACATTGGCGCCAGAATTGCCCACAATGTGGCGACTCCCAGTCCCCCGGCGACCATCGCGAACATGACCGCGATCCAGCGAACTGTCATCGGCGGACCGAGCTTGAGCGTCGAAGGTGTCTGCGAGTCGTTCGTCATTCTTGCGCGTCCTTTTCGTTGAGCGGATTGGCGAGCGGCTTTGGTAGCGGACGGCCGGAAGCGCGTTCCATCTTGTCGAGGGCTGCGTTCAGTTTG
Organism: uncultured Singulisphaera sp.; assembly: GCA_964355975.1. GTDB lineage: Bacteria > Planctomycetota > Phycisphaerae > Phycisphaerales > SM1A02 > F1-60-MAGs104. Next base: position 75,544 of record CAYHFW010000001.1, on the reverse strand, counting down.
AGGGCCCCGCGAATGAGCGTGTAGGTCGCGATTACGAATCCAAAGCCAGTGCCGATGATCGTGCCGCGCGTCTCATTGCCAAACCAGTACCCGATTGCCCATCCCAGAAAGGCCCCCGCGATCATTTCTGTGACGAATTGCCAGCCGAGCCCCATCATTTTATAGCCGATACGCATCTGAGCGTCTTCGTTTTTCGCTCGCCCAATCGTCGGTGGCTTTGATCCTATGGACGGGTCTTTGGATGGCACGCGGGCATACTATGATTCTCACCCACCATGACGATTCGCGACAATGAAATTGTTGATGTCACGCCGACAAAGTTGACGCTCAGCGAGAACTTGTTTGTGCCAAACATCATCAAGGGTCTGGGCACGACGCTGCGCCATTTCATTGAAAACGTGGGGCGGGATGGCACGAACAAGAAGAACCTCTGGGTCGTGCAGTATCCAGAACAGAAGCGCGACGATCGGCCCGTCGAACAGGGCGGCCAGTTTCGCCCGACCTTTCGCGGCGTGCACCGACTCAACAAAGATGAGGATGGCCGCGTGCGCTGCGTTGCGTGTTTCATGTGCGCAACGGCGTGCCCCGCGAATTGCATCCACATCGTGGCGCAAGAGAGCCCGTGGCCCGACCGCGAGAAATACCCCAAGCAATTCGACATTGATGAATTGCGCTGCATTTACTGCGGAATGTGCGAAGAGGCGTGTCCGGTCGATGCGATCGAACTCACACCGCACTATGAACTGACAGGACTCACGCGCGCCGAACTTATCTTTGACAAGGCGAAGTTGCTCGAAGTCTTCGATCAGACGATCGCCGAAAAGCCGATGTGATTTTCGCGCGGGGGCGAGTTTGGTGGGCTACTTTCCGAACAGACCCTTGATCTTGTCGATCGTGCCGCCGATATCTCGAATTCCCTGTTCGATGTGCTTGCCGTTGATCGAAGATGCGTCAAAGACCAGTTTCACTTTGCTCGCGAGAGGCACTTTCTTTCCATCGACCTCTCCGAGCGGACCGCTGAGCGTGATATCTGCTTGCACGAGTTCGCCTGGATCGACTGGCAACGCCGCGATCGCCTCGCTCAACTCAACCATCGTTCCAGAAAGTGCGCTCGACGCGCCGCCGACACTTCGTGCGAGTGACGCGAGCGGATAGCGACAGGTGATCGCGTTTGCGTAGGGCGGAGTGCGCGCGAGATTGATATCGCCCGAGAGTTTCAAAGTCTGCTGCCATTGATTTCCTAGTTTTCCTGCATGCACAATGAAGTCTGCATACTTCAGTTGGCCCGCGCGCACTGTGATGACGAGAGGCTGAATCTGTGCTGGAATCGTCTCTGAGGTGCCTTGTTGGGCCAAGAGCAAGACGCCAAGCACCTGATTGCTTCGCACGATCTCGACGTCGCCAACTTCGATGCGTGCATCGAGATCGAGCGTTGCGAGTTTGCCGTCGAGGGGATACGAGGCGCGCGAGACTGTCAACACAATCGGCGGCGCTGAGCGGATATCTGCGAGCACTGGATTCAGCGGCTCGAGAATGCGACGTTGCAAGACGGGGTTGATCGTGAATGTCACGCGCAGCGGATTCGCCGCAGTCACAATCGCGTGACCATTCGAGAGCAGCACGCTCGGAACAGCAACATCAAGAAACTGGCTCTTGAGCAGTGCGGCGATACGTGTCTCTTGCCCCCCAGTTGCTGGAGTCACCACCGTCGTGTCGACGGTCGCATCAAGCGTTGGACCAAGCGCCTCGACCATCTGACCGCCCTGTCCTGCCATCGCATCAATGAGCGCAGTTGCCACTCCGCGCGCCTGCGCGTGTGCCGTCCATGCAGCGGCCATTGGATCGAGAATTCCCGCTGAATTCACGAGACGCAGCGCATTGGCGTTTGCTGTGATTGACCCGCCGTGTGGACCACCACTCGTGATTGCGAGAGCGAGCGAGTCTGCGAGATGCGGCGTTTGCACGCTGATTGTTGTTGCACCAATCGACACCGGCGGCTTGCCCTTGGGCTGAATGTCGAGCGCATCAAGCGTGAGCGTCGCGTCGAGTGCAGCATTCGCAACTCCCGCAGGTGGAAGCGTGAGTGACTTGATCGCAAGACTCGTCTTGACATCACCCATACGAGTCAGTGCGGCGGTCGCGTCGTGGGTGCCGCTCGACCAATCAACGAGCGCGAGCACGAGTGATCCGGGTGCTTGCAACTGCACGGTGCTCTCACGCAGCACAAGCGGATATTCCGTCGCACCGAAGAGAGAGCGCAAATCGCCTCGCGCATCGACCGAGAGCGTGAGCGCGCTTGGTGCAGCTTCACCGGTTTGCAGCGTCCCTTGCAGCGATGCCTTGAGTGCGGCATCGAGTTTCTGCGCTGCCACCGTGATCGTTGTCGCGCCGAGTGTGAGTTTTGGCTTTCCTGTTGGCGTGATGCTCGTTGGTGCGAGTGCAATCGTCGCGTTCATCGATCCGCTCTGCGCTGCTGCACTTGGTAGCGACAGCGCATCGATCGTGATATCAGCGGCGATGTCGCCAAGTTGTGTAACTGGGAGCGGCGCGGCAGCCTCACCCCTTTGCCACTGCGCGAGCGCGAGAACAAGCGCCCCAGGAGCTTTGATTGAAAGATGACTCTTGGCGAGCGTGAGCGGTTGATCGACCGCTCCGAGCAGCGTGCGCAAGTTTCCTTGTGCATCGACTGTGAGCGCGAGTGCGCCGAAAGCCCCCTTGCCGACTGCAATCTTGCCGGCGATTGAACCCTTCGCGTGCTCGGCGAGGCGCGGGCTACTGATGTCAAGTTTGAGCTGCTCAAACGCAATGGGATCGCGCCCTGGAAGTGTGAACGATCCAGGTTCGATGGTTGCACTCATGACGACTGATGCATCGTCGACGTTTCCAGTCCAGCGCAAACTCTCGATCGCGAGCGATCCGATCAGCGATGGGCCTTGGCTCTTCGAAATCAGCGACGCTGGAAGATCGAAGGTCGCCGTCGTCGCGGCGAGATCGATGCCATCTGCGGAGCGCTTTCCACTCGTGTCGAGGGTCAGTCGTGGAAGCGCGACCTTCGCTGTGAACGCATCGGATGCACCTGCGCGATTGAATGTTCCCTGCACTCGGCCTGGCCCCGCGAGCATGACAGACGCCGCTTTCGCATCGATCATCTGCACGAGTGTCTCCCCTGCTCCAACTGTGAGATCAACCGACGATTGCCACGAATCTGCGGCAAAGTCGCTCATCGCGAACGATGCCGCGAGCGTTCCTGCCGCTTTGCCGCCATCGAGAATCTTTGCGTTCAGCGACGATGCAACGCCACCGATCGTGCCATCGGGAAGTGATGCGAGAGTTGCAGTGAGTGCGAACTCACCAAGTTGCCCTCCGTGAGTCAACCCCGGCGCGCGGGCGATTTCGATGAGCGGCGATGTCACACGCAAGTCGATCTTCGCTGGCAGCAAGTGGCCAGCGCGGATGTCATCCCGCTTGATTGTGAGCGGTTCGATGCGGACGGCAAGCGATACAGGCGAAGCGAGCGCGACTGTTTCTGGAGCGAACTTCGAGAGAAGTGCGGGCGAGACAGTCGCTGACAGAATGATTGGATCGGTCGCGAGCGACTGCTCGTTCCATGCGCACTTGAGCGAAAGAGCGGTCTCGCTAAGTTGGCACGACGCGGTCGCGGTACCAGCACTCATCGTCGCATCGATGTCAATGCGCGCAGTGAGCGTTGACATTGCGAGGTCGGCAAGGGTTGTGCGCGCTGCGTTTGGAACCCACTGTGCGCCAGCAAGTGAGAGAGATCCGAGTGTGATCGATCCCTTTGCTGCAGCAGAGTTGAGGGCGAACCCAGTGGGACCGACGAGTCCGCGGATGACTTGATCGACCGCGAGCGGTGCGCCGTCGATCGAACTCGCCAACGAAATCGCGACGGCACTTGTGAAATCGCTGCTTTTCACCTGCAGGCGGGTTGCGCCGATGGCGCAAATCATCGGCGCCGAGCCTGGAGTTGTTGCAGCAATGTTGAGTTCGATCGGCGAAATCGCTAGATCGAGTTCGCCCTGCACATGCTTCCAAAGCGTCTCATCTTTCAAGTCTCCCAGCGGAATCGTGATCTGCTCGGCCGTGATGGCGACCAGTGTTGGCGCCGAGGGCCTTGCCGATGCTGGCGCAAGTGCAGGATCAATCACCGCATGCACATCGAGCGCGCGCAGAGCGAGAAGATGTCCCGTCGAATCGAGTTCGCCACGCACCTTCAACTGCAGTGCGGCCGAGGCGATCTCGATCTGGCCAGATCGTTCATCCAGAGAGAGCGACAGATTCACAGTCGGACCGATGTCGCGCGCAGCGATGACGCCAGCAGGCAACCAACGATTGAACGCGGTTGTCGAAAGAGCGTCGACCGCGACGGTGCCGCTGAATGCACTCTCTTTGGGTTCAAGTGGACTCTTCGCTTGCAGATCAATCGCGACCTTCGCCAGTTCGCCAGAGGCGAGTCGAAGGGTCGTTGTCCCATCGACCGAGACTTCGCTCGCGAGTCGCTTGGATGTGATCTTCAATGAGAGCGCAGGCACATCGAACGCGTTCGCTGTGCTCGGCAGTGCGAATTCAGTTGCTTGCAGGTCGAAATCGACAGCGGCCTCAGCGATGTTGAACGATCCACTCGCTGAGAAGATGTGTTCGAGAAGACCGCGAATCGCAAACGATCCCTGCTTCTCTCCAACTTGTGTTGTTGCCGAGAAATCTGCGCGAAATCCGCCATTTTCGACTTCGCACTTTCCCTTGAGGTTCTTCAGCGCATCGACGCGTCCGCCCTCAGAACTCGTTGCAGTCACAGAGAGTCCGGTGATCTCGATGGCCAGCCCCTCGAGTTGCGCCGCGAGCGACGCAGCGGGTGCAGAAGGCAAGGTCGGCGGCGCACTCGCGGGCGCTTGCGCACTCGGCGCTGATGTCGCGCGCGGCACGAACAACTCTGCAACCGAAAGCGATCCATCGGGACGGTAAGCCGTGGTCACCACACCACCGAGCGTGATGCGGGGTCCTTCAGATTGACGCGCAAGCGCAATGAGCCCGTTCTCAGCCTTGACATCGACAACGACCGATGCGCCATCGGCACCAGTGAGCGAAAGCCCTTGAATGACCTGCGGACCTGACCACGAGAGCGAGAGATCGGCAACGGCGATTTGTCCATGCACATACGGCGATGCGAAGTGCACCACGAGAGTGCGCCCCAGCGATGACGAGAGCAGTGTCGGCAAGAGTGCGATCACCACCACGCCGACGACTGCCAGCGCGCAACTTGCGATCGCGCCCCGGCGAATCCACTTGCGACGGTGCGACACCTGTTTGGGAGAACTCGATTCTGTTTGCGATTTCATGCGAGCCCCCGAGTCTATGCGTTCACTGGTTGCGTTTCGCCTGTTTGAGCCAAGCCTCAATCGACGAGCGCGACCTTCTTCGATGCGACATTCGTCAACATTCGCTCAAGCGCGATTCTCGCACCTGCACGCGCCTTCTCGTGCACGCGAATCTCGTTCACAATTTTTCCAGCGACGAGTTGATCAAGCACCCACGCAAGATGCTGCTGGTCGATTCGGTACATCGTTGTGCAGAGGCACTGGCAACCCGAGAGCATTTCAACGGTGACTCCGCGCTCTGCAGCGGCGCGTGCGAGGCGTGCGACGAGATGCACTTCGGTGCCGACTGCGAACGCCGATCCAGCGGGCGCACGATCGATCGTTTGAATGATGAATTCTGTCGAGCCAACAAGGTCAGATGCATCGACGACCTCTTGACAACATTCAGGATGCACGAGCACTTGCGTGCCATCTTTGCGCTCGCGAATCGCGTCGACATGTTCAGGGCGAAAGAGTTTGTGCACACTGCAATGCCCAGCCCACAAGATCACATCGGTCGCACGAATCACCTCGGCTGAGACTCCACCATGATCCTTCTTTGGATCCCACACAACAGTCTGCGGCGATTTCTTCGAGCGTTGCGCGTCGATTTCGGTTGTCATCCCGCGTGCGTGCGCAGTGTTTCGCCCGAGGTGTTGGTCGGGCAAGAAGAAGACTTTGATTTTCTCGCCGCGCGCCTTGGGCTGTTCGCCTCCTGCAAGCGCCCAGTCGAAGACTTGTCGCGCGTTCGAACTTGTGCAACACGCTCCGCCGTTCTTGCCAACAAACGCCTTGATTGCAGCGCTTGAATTGACGTAGGTCACGGGAATCACACGCGCCTTCTCTCCCTTCACGGCCGCTGCCATGAAGTCCCACGCATCCACTGCATCTTCGTATGCGGCCATGTCGGCCATCGAACATCCTGCGCCCAGGTCGGGCAGAATGACTTTGACGGATGGGTCTGTGAGCACATCAGCGGTCTCTGCCATGAAATGCACACCACAGAAAACGATGAACTCAGTGCCGCGCTTGGGGCTCTCGGCTGCCGCGATCTGGCTGAGCTTGAGACTGTCCCCAACAAAATCAGCGTGTTGAATCACCTCATCCTGCTGATAATGATGGCCCAGAATCATGAGCCTCTGGCCAAGTTCTTGGCGTCGCTGCCGAATCAGTTGTGCAAGATCGCTCTGCGTCGCTTCGCGATACTTTTGCGGAATTTCGGGTTGCCAGAGCATCATCCGAAATAGTAACCCGCCCTTTCAACCGAATTGGGGTGGCCGCCGTCCATGTTTTTTCAAATCTTTTCGGATTCGTTTCTGATTTCTGGATCGCACATGCGATCATTCCGTATCCAATGGTTCATATATGACGCATCGAGGCACCCACATGTATCCACTTTCACACCGACCACTTCTGCTGACCGCATGCGCGGCGCTCTCTGCGCTCTCCGCTTCGGCCATGGCAATTCCCCCAGTTCAGTCAGCGAAGTTGACTGCGACCGATGGACTCGCCGTTGACCAGTTTGGATACGCCTCAGCAGTCTCGAACCTGCTGGGTATCGCTGGAGCCTCGCCCGATATCGCGATTGTCGGAATCGTCAACGATGACATCGGAACGGCAGTCAGCCGCGGGTCGGCGAACATCTACAAGTTGAATGCGTCGGGGGTCTGGGTGTTTGAGGCGAAGTTGACAGCCTCAGATGGACTCGCCAACGATTTCTTCGGTGCATCCGTCGCAATCTTTGGCGACACGGCGATGGTCGGCGCTCCCAACGACGATGGAACCTTTACCGATCAAGGCTCTGCGTACATCTTCAAGCGAAGTGCCGCGGGTGTCTGGACGCAAACCGGAAAACTCGTTGCGAGTGATCCTGGCGCGAATGAACTGCTCGGATTCTCTGTCGCACTCACCAACACGGCAGTGACAACAGCCACCTTCGCAGACCTCGCACTCGCGAGCGCACCGCAAGACACGATTGCGGCGAATGCGAACCAAGGTTCTGCATACGTCTTCAAGCGCGCGACCGCCGGCACGTGGGCGCAAGAGGCCAAACTCGCCATCACGGGCACCGACGCCGCCGCGCAAGAGTATTTCGGCCAGTCTGCATCGATCTACGGCGACCGCGCGCTCATCGGGGCCGCTGGCGACGACATCAGCGCGGTGTCCGACCGCGGTTCTGCCTACACATTCAAACGTTCAGCGACTGGCGTCTGGACGCAGGAAGCAAAGTTGGTTGCAAGCGATGGAGCAGCGTTTGACTACTTCGGATTCTCCTGCTGCATCTTCAATAACCAACTCATTGTGGGCGCCCCCAACGACGATTTTGCCGCAGTCGCAGACCGCGGATCGGCATACATCTATCAACTCTCGGGCGCATCAACTTGGACGCAAGAGGCAAAGGTCGTCGCAAGCGATGGTGTTGCGAGTGACTTCTTTGCAAGTTCAGTCGCATTGCAAGGCAACCTTGCGGTCGCGACTGCACCCAACGACGACGGAGTCGCGCAGGGCGGCTCGACAAACTTCACAAACCTCGGCGGTGCGTATCTCTTCGTCCAGACCGGAACTTCGACATGGACACAAGAACCTCGCTTCACCTGCGCCGACGGCCAGAGCGAAAAATACTTCGGCGATTCGGTCGGACTCTTCGGCGACTCGGCGATCGTGGGTGCTGACGGCGACGATGTCAGCGGAATGCAAGATCGCGGCTCGGCATACATCTTTCTGTTGACCGCCCCCGATTGCAATGGCAACGGCATTCCTGACGCAGAAGACATCGCGTCAGGCATTGCGAAGGACTGCAATCTCAATGGCATTCCCGACACGTGCGATCTTGCCGCTGGAGCCGCCGACACAGATGCCGATGGTCGCATCGATTCTTGCGAGCGCGACTACGGCGACTTCGACCTCAATGGGTTCGTCGACGGACTCGATCTCTCGTACATCCTTTCTGGATGGGGAGTGACGAATCCTCCAGTCGGAGACCTCGATCACAATGGACTCATTGACGGCGGCGATCTCACCACAGTGCTTTCGCGCTGGGGCGTTGTGAACTGATTCGATTCGCGAAGAAATTGCCATCTCTATAGATTCCGCTCCAATGGCTTCCATGGAACGGTCTCTTGTTGTGCGCGCACCCGCGAAGTTGAACTTGGCGTTGTCCGTTGGCGCGCCGTGCGCAACGTCTGCGTCCCCTGCAACGATGATGCATCCACTTTCGAGTTGGATGGTGACCGTCAACCTTTATGACGAACTTCATCTCGAGCGGGTCGCTGAGACTCACGCGTCACTTTTCGCGACGGTCTGGCATGCGGATGCGCTTCGGCGCACTGAGATCGACTGGGATCTCTCGAAAGATCTTGTGCACCGCGCGCATGATCGTTTGGAACAATTCGTCGGCAAGGCACTTCCAGTCAAGAGCAGACTCGAGAAACGAATTCCAGTCGGCGGCGGACTTGGTGGAGGTTCGAGCGATGCCGCAGCGATGTTGCGTGCACTCAACGAACTCTTCCAACTCAATGTGCCGACTGTCGAGCTCGAACGAATCGCAGCAGAACTCGGCAGCGACATTCCATTTCTTGTGCGCGGCGGCTCTGCACTTGTGAGCGGATTCGGCGAGCGAATTGAGGCGCTGCGCGAGAGTCCTTCGCTTGACGCGGTGCTCTTCTTTCCGGATGTGCAGTGCCCCACGGGTGCTGTGTACGGCGCGTTTGATCGGCTCGCACCACTCGCGACGCTGAACGAGATGCGCGTGCGCGACCTCGCTGCGAAATCACGACTCAACGCGCGCGATCCATTCAATGACCTCACTGAAGCGGCGAAGGCGATCGCCCCTGCCATGGCCGACGACATCGAAGAACTCTGTGATTTGTCAGACCTTCCAGTGCATGTTTGCGGCAGCGGATCGAGCCTCTTTGTCGTTTGCAGCGACCCCGCGCACGCAGTTGCGCTTGCCGAGACGGCGACAGCCAAACTTGCCATGCCAGCAGTCGCCATTTCGACAACTGGCGGTGGGTGAGCCGCACGGCGGAGGGATCCTATGATCGCCCTTCCCATGAAGATTCCCCCATCACTGGACGCCGCAAACTGGGATCAACTCGCACCGCTCTACCGCGAACTCAACGATCGCGCGATCGCCTCGTGCCGCGAGCTTGAGACGCTCATCTTGGATCGCAGCGCGCTCGATGCGATGGCCGAAGAGGCTCAGGCAAATCTCTACATCGCGATGACGTGTCATACCGACGACGAGGCGCGTCGCAATGCGTATCTCGCATTTGTCCAGAACGTTGATCCACATCTTCGCACGGCAGGTGCCGCGCTCGACCGCAAGATTGTTGAGAGCGCTTTCGCCAAACAACTCGACTCGGCGCGGTACGAGACCTATCTGCGCGCACTTCGCCAAGAGGCGAAGCTCTTTCGCGCCGAGAATATTCCCCTGCAGACCGAGGCAACGACCTGCGACCAGGAGTACAGCCGCCTCTGCGGCGCGATGTCTGTGACCTTCGACGGACGCGAGCAGACGATGCCACAAATGGCGCGTTACCTCGAGATGACTGATCGATCGGTGCGCGAGGGATCGTGGACCGCTGTTGCCGCGCGCCGGCTGCGCGACCGCGATGCAATCGATGGCATCTTCGACAACTTGATCGGCATCCGCCATCGCATGGCCCTCAACGCGGGCTTCGACAACTTTCGAGACTTTCAGCATGAGCGCATGTTGCGCTTTGACTACCGCCCGAGCGACTGTCAGAAGTTTCATGCGGCCGTCGAAGAGACGTGCGTTCCACTGATGCGCACGCTGCACCGCGAACGCGCGGCTGCGCTCGACATTCCTGCCGTGCGCCCATGGGACACCAAAGTCGACCTGCGCGGCCGCGACCAACTGCGTCCATTCGCAGATTCTGTTGAACTTGTCGACCGCACCTCGCGCGCATTTCACCGACTCGACAGCGAGCTCGGCGTGATGTTCGATTCAATGCGCGGTGGATCGTGCCTCGATCTCGAAACGCGCAAGGGAAAGGCTCCGGGTGGCTACCAGTACCAACGCCAGCACTCGCGCACTCCATTCATCTTCATGAATGCAGCAGGATTGCAACGCGATCTCGTCACGATGGTGCACGAAGCTGGCCACGCCTTCCATTCAATCTTGAGCAAGCACGATGAGCTCTTGGCGTACCGCGGAAGTCCGACTGAGTTCGCAGAAGTCGCATCGATGAGCATGGAACTGCTCACCTTTCCGCAACTCGATGAGTTCTATACCCCCGAAGAATCTGCGCGCGCGCGTCGTGACCTTCTCGAAAACCTCGCGACGCTCTTGCCGTGGGTTGCGACGATCGATGCGTTCCAACATTGGGTCTACACCAATCCTGGCCACAAACGCTCCGAACGAACTGACTGCTGGATTGATCTCAACCGAAGATTCGGCGGAGATATCGATTGGAGTGGCCACGAAGATGTGCTCGCCTCGCTTTGGCACCGACAGTTGCATCTCTTTGGATCGCCCTTCTATTACATCGAATATGGGATCGCCCAACTTGGCGCACTGCAGTTGTGGCGACAGTCGCGGCGCGATCCAAAGGCTGCCCTGGCGAACTACAAACGGGCGCTCGCGTTGGGTGGCTCGAAACCACTCCCAGAACTCTTCAGTTCTGCTGGGTTGAACTTCGACTTCGGACCAGAGACTGTGCGCGGTCTGATGGAAGAAGTGCAGACCGAACTCGCAACGATTCCTGCGTGATATCGTCGCAGCGCATCGCCCGAAACATTTTCTTACCCCTCGGCGGACTCCCCGCAGAGTGCTTGAAGGAGCATCGATCGTGAAAAACGTTGTCATTCTTGGTGGCGGAAAAATTGGACGCATGGTCAGTTTTTTGCTGGGTACATGCGGTGATTACGAAGTGCGAGTCGGCGACTTGCACGCCGACACTGCGCGCGCTGCGGTTGCACCTTTTGGCGGTACGGGTGTTGCTGTTGACCTCGCAAACGCTGCGCAGGTCGCTGCATTTGTGAAGGGAGCATGGTCTGTCATTTCATGCGCGCCGTTTCACTGCAATCCGATGATTGCGAAAGCCGCACGCGATGCGGGCGCACACTATTTCGACCTCACCGAAGATGTCGCGGTCACCAAGCAGGTCATCGAACTCGCGCGCGACTCCACAACTGCGTTCATTCCACAGTGCGGACTCGCTCCAGGCTTCATCACGATCGCTGGCAACTATCTCGCCGATCCATTTGCGCAGATCGAATCACTTCGACTTCGCGTCGGAGCATTGCCGCTGACTCCATCCAATCGCCTTGGTTACAACCTGACATGGAGCACTGAAGGGGTCATCAACGAATACATCATGGACTGCGAAGCCGTGCGTGATGGCGCGGTCGTGTCGTTGCCCGCTCTTGAAAACAACGAGCGACTTGTCATCGACGGCATCGACTTCGAAGCCTTCAATACATCTGGCGGACTCGGCACACTCGCAGAAAGTCTCAAGGGGCGCGTGCGCAACCTCGACTACAAGACGATTCGCTTTCCAGGGCATTGCGATCTCATGAAATTCCTCCTGCAAGAATTGCGCATGCGCGAACATCGCGACGAACTGCGCACGATGCTCGAGCGAGCGATCCCGAGCACGACCGAAGATCAGGTCGTCATCTTTGTGAGTGCCACTGGCGTGCTCGATGGCAAACTCGTCGAACGCATTTATGCCAAGCGCGTGCGTGCGCAGATGATCAATGGTCATCACTGGACCGCCATCCAAATCACGACCGCTGCTGGCATCACCGCACTCGTCGATCTCTTCGCTCAGGGCAAGACGCCCCAGCGCGGACTCGTGCGGATGGAAGACGTCTCATGGGATGACTTCATCACCAATCGATTCGGTCGGCTGTACGCGTAACGACGAGCTGGGCCGATCACTGGTTGCGTGACAGCGTCGCGTCAACCCCGCCGCACGGTGATCACAACCACTTCTGCGGGACAATTCACGCGCAGTGGAAACCATCCCCCTGCGCCCGTCGTCACGAAGAGATGGGATGGCCCATCGTGATAGTGCCCCGCGCGCAGAGCCTTCGCAGTCGCCGCGCGCGGCTTCTCACGGCCCTTGCGATTCAGCGTGAATTGACCACCGTGCGTGTGACCAGCAAGCGTGAGCGGCACATTGTGCTTCGCCGCCTCTCGAAATGCCTTTGGATTATGCGCGAGCAAGAGATGCGGGATTGAACCATCCTGCACAATTGACCGAATTCCCTGAGCGTTGCCCTCGAGCGTGCGCGACCAATCGATGCCTGCGATGCGCAGTCCGCCGCGCGCAGTCAACATTTCGCCGCGCAGCGTTTTGAGTCCGGACGATTCTGCGAGTCGCAGCACACGACGCGCGTTGTCGAGCAGGTCGTGGTTTCCGAGTACGAAATATCTGCCAAGCGGCGCCCGCAGCGCGCCCAATGCTTCGAAGACCGGTTCACAACCTGCGACATCGAGGTCGACGACATCGCCGGTGCAGGCGATCAAATCTGGCGATTCGTTGCGAAGTAGTTGCACTGCCTCGAGCGCACGAGCGGTGGGCATCAGATCTCCAACATGCAAGTCGCTGATGTGGCCGAGGCGAACGCCGTCGAACTTCGCGGGCCAGTTCGCAATGCGCACCTCGATCTTGCGTAGCGCAATCTCGGTCTGCAAGTGTCGCTTCATGAGCGCGCCGCCCACGAGTTGGTCTGGCAGCAGCGTGAACGCGGCGTGGCGCAGTCTCGCGCGCGCGAGGCGCCCAGCACCATCGCCACGCGCCGCGGTCTTGCCGACAGCGATAATGTTTTTCAGCGTGACCTTGCTGCGCTTTGATTCAGAATTTGATGTTGGCACCGAAGTACAACCCCTGAACTCCACCATCAAAGTTGGCAGAGTTGTTGTCGAGTGTGAAATTTTCAAGGCGATAGCCGAACTCTGCGCCGCAGTTTGCGTTGAACATCACGCTCAATCCCGCACGCGCAAATGTGAACTCTTGTCCATTGGTGAAATTCGATCCAACTCCGCCAGCCGCTTCAAGGCGAATGCTCTGCACGAGTGGAATTCGTCCTGCCATGTCGAAGGCGAGATCGAATCCGCCGCCAATGCCGGGCATCACCGCAGCGAGCGCCCATGAATCGGATTGTGCGCTGGTGGTGTCATTGACACTCATCGACGCGCTGTACCAACGAACCGATCCGATCGCCTTGATGCGCAAGTCTGCCTTGTATCCCCCGCCTGCCGCAGTGTTTTTCTGATTTGGAATCGCTGCGCTCCATGGAGTTTGACGATCGGCGAATGGCTGCCAGAGTGTGATGTCGAATTCGCCGCCCGCGCTCGCGCCCGCGAATTCTGTCGCGAGTTGGTCGCCGAGTGCGATGTTGACCGTGCCGAAGGTTCCTGTGACTTGCGATGCAAGCGACGCGGATGTCGAGAAAAACCACCCGTCGACCATCACCTCGTAGAAGACTCCCCACGATGCCGAGAGTTCGCCATTGAATGTCGCTTCGTATCCGTCGAGTCCGAGTGCGTCATCGACGACAAAGTTGCCACCCCCAAAGTTTGTGTCGCCCCGAACGCGCGCCATCCAAAGTGCTGGACGAAGGGCGAAGTGAAGTGCATCTGAATCGCGCGCGGGATCGATTGGTGTGGGGGCCGGTGCCACGACGGTGGCAGAAGCCGGTGCCACCGAGGTGGCAGGTTCGGTCTGAGCCTGCGCGGCAGAAGCCGTGAGCAGAAATCCGGTCAGCAGAGTCGACGCTTTGCGTGTGAAATGCACTGCGTGAGCCTACCGCCACCAACACGACCATCCAATGCGATCGCGCTCGGACCACGCGCGTGGGTGCATCCATCGGCGCTGCGATTCACATATGCCAGGTCTGGCGGGCCTGGTGGACAAAACGTAAACAAGGTCGAATCGAAGGCACAATTGCGCGTTTCGATCGCATCGATCGGCGGCCTTGACCACGGCGCGCGCATGCGACTTGCCCAAATCGCCGGCTCGCACCTCTTGGGCGCCGACGCGCACGATGCGATGTCGATCGAATCTCTCACTGCCGAGATTGGATTCTCGGCCGAAGAGCATCGGTCGCAGCGCGCGAATCACGATGCGTGCATCGAGCGACTGCACGAGCTCGTCTTGCGCGCGTCGGTGCCACCGAAGCGCAGACGCAAGACCAAGCCAACACGCGGATCGAAGGAGCGGCGGCTCGAGGGCAAGCGCATCCAAGGCGACAAGAAGCGTCAGCGCGGGGGTGGGGAGTAGGCTTCGCACGTGGCGACGACCCAGGAAGACCCGGCGGAAGCGATCAAGTTGCTGGACTGGATCCAACGGCTGCTCAGCAGTAGCAAGACGACATCGACGTACAAGTTTGCGCTGCTGCATGCTCTGTGCGATCTCTCCACCACAATTGCGCCAGATGCCGACCGTGTTCCGCTCGCTCTCGTTGCTGAGCGATTCATTGAGCTGTATTGGACACATCCGCGACCTTTCGGGGAGCATGGCACGCTCAAACAGGTGACCGGCGGCCGGTCGGCCACAGCACTCGTGCTTGTCAATCGCTGGCGCAGAGTGAATTCAGCAAGACTCGAATCGTCGCGCACCAGCAATCGGCTGCCGGCTTACTCGCGCGAAATGCTTCGGGTGCTTCGAAAGGATGTGCTGCCGAGACTGCAACCGAAAGAAGCACAATTGCTCTACTCGTGGCCAAGCCCCGACGCCGATCTTCACTTCATGCCAGGCGTGCCACAGACCCTGCGCAGATTTCATGGACTGCTCACCGACATGATTCAGGCTCGATGGGCAGAGTTTGTTGAGCGTGCCAACAGTTCCATCAAAGGCAGCGCCGCGTTACGAGACCATCTGTTCGGCTGCGAACGCGTGCCGTTGGGTGCTGTCGGTGACGGATTGCTTGACCTTCAGGGTGGCAAGTGCTTTTACAGCAACGAGAGACTGCTCCCAGACACGACAGAGGTCGACCACTTCCTGCCGTGGAGTCTCACACACAACAACTCTGTCGGAAATCTCGTCCTCGCTACAAAGTCTGTCAACATCAAGAAATCCGATCATCTCCCCACACAGAAACAGCGCGCGAAATGGGCGCTGAGGAACGAGGACCACGCAGCCTTTCTAGCCGACCTCGCTGCCAAGACCGGTCTCCAGTGGCAACCGAAAGCTCTCTTGAACCTCGCCGACTGGGCGTTCTCGCAAGCGAGTTGAACCCCCCCTCACTTCATCCGCACTTCGCCGGTTCCCTTTTCGATTGCGCCGATGACCATCGGCTTCTCGCCCGCGCGCTTGAGAGTCTTCATCATGCGATCTGCTTGATCGGGGCGTGCGATGATCGTGTAGCCGATTCCCATATTGAAGACGCGAAACATTTCTGCTTCTTCGACACCGCCATGCTTCTGCAAGAACGGGAAGATCGGGTTGGGAGTCCACGCAGACTTCTCGATCACCGCATCGAGTTTCTTCGGGAGCGCACGACACACATTGCCAGGAAGTCCGCCGCCGGTGATGTGTGCCATCCCGCTGATTGCCTTTTTCTTGCGGAACTCGCCGACGAGTTTCACGATCGACTTCGCGTAGATGCGCGTTGGCTCGAGCAGAATCTCGCAGAGCGTGCGCGTGCCGAGTTCTGGAAAGGTCGCGTTGAGGTCGAGCCCTGCATCGCGCACGATGCGTCGCACGAGCGTGTATCCATTTGAGTGAACACCTGAACTCTCGAGCCCGATGATCACGTCGCCCTTCTTGACGCGCGTCGAATCGATGATGTTGTCGTACTCGACCACGCCGACGCAGAAACCAGCGATGTCAAAGTCGCCTGGCTTGTAGATGTCGGGCATCTCGGCGCACTCGCCACCGAGCAGCGCGCATCCAGCAATCTCGCAGCCGCGCGCAACACCTTCAATCATCGCACTCGTCTCTGCGGGCTGAAGTTTCGAAAGCCCGAGATAGTCAAGAAAGAAAAGCGGCTCGGCGCCTTGCACGATGAGATCGTTCACGTTCATCGCAACGCAATCGATTCCTACTGAGTCGTAGACACGACGCTCGGCGGCCATCAACACCTTTGTTCCAACGCCGTCGGTGCATGCGACGAGCACCGGTCTTCGGTAATTTCTCTTCAGACTCTTCTTTGTGAAATCGAGTTGAAACATTCCAGCGAATGCGCCGTGTCGTCCGAGCACGCGCGACGTGTGCGTGCGCTTCAACACTGGCTGAATGAGATCGACCACGGCATCACCCGCATCGATGTTGACGCCAGCTTCTCGGTAGGTCAGTCCTTTGGATACGCGGGTTGAACTCATTCCCGCATTACACACGATTCCGATCGATTCGGGCGTATGCTCGCCGCCCCATGTCAATTCTCATTGATAGCAACACGCGCGTTCTTTGTCAGGGCATCACGGGCGCGGCTGGCGCCTTTCACACCAAGGGATGCCTCGACTATGGCACGCAGATGGTCGGAGGCACGACTCCAGGAAAGGGTGGACAGCGTGACGCCAACGGTCTGCCGATTTTCGAAACAGTCAGCGATGCGGTTCGGGCCACGGGCGCCAACGCGACCATGATTTTTGTTCCGCCGCCATTCGCAGGCGACGCGATCATCGAGGCAGCAGACGCAGGCATCTCGCTCATCTGCGCGATCACCGAAGGGATTCCAGTTCAAGACATGATTCGCGTGCGTGCGCAACTTGAAAAGTATCCAAACACCACACTTGTTGGACCCAACTGCCCCGGCGTGATCACCCCAGGCAAGAAAGTCGGCGAGAACAAGTACGAAGGTGGATGCAAGATCGGCATCATGCCCGGATACATCCACATGCACCGCACCGATGCTCCATCGCGCAAAGCCGTGGGCATTGTGAGCCGCTCAGGCACGCTGACCTACGAGGCAGTGTGGCAGTGCTCGGCACGCGGCATCGGGCAATCGACCTGCGTCGGAATCGGTGGCGATCCAATCAAGGGACTCGATTTCATCGAGGTGCTTGAGCTTTTTGCGGCAGATCCTGAAACGAGCGCGATCGTGATGATTGGCGAAATCGGTGGAAGCGCAGAGGCCGATGCAGGACGCTGGTTGCAAGCGAACACCAAGAAGCCCGTGGTGGCATTCATTGCGGGACGCACCGCTCCAGCGGGTCGCCGCATGGGTCATGCGGGAGCGATCGTTGGCGGCGCTGAAGACACAGCGCAATCGAAGATCGATTCGTTGCGCGCGTGCGGTGTGCACGTTGCTGAGAGTCCCGCCGACATGGGCGCGATGACCGCAACGGCGCTTGGTTTGTAATCCGCGGCGCTTGGTTTGTAAGCCGCGGCGCTGCCTACCATCGTCTGCATGAACAGAGCGTGCATTCGCGTACTCGTTGGGCTCGTCGCTGCACTCGCCATGTCGAGCAGCCTCTCGGCGCTCTCTCGCGAGGGCTCGAACGACCCCACCACTGCGGCAGTTGTCACACCAGGTCATCTTTATGACAGGATCGCCGTCGTTGGCGCGAGCGTCTCTGATGGATTCGGAGTCGTCGTGGTCGAAGAAGTTGCTGAGGGCGATACCGCTGCTTCGAAGAGCGCCAAGAGTGTGCCTGCGGGAGTGAATCTCTCAGATGTTCTGCGCGCGTCGGTGCCTACCTCGCCCGCGCCCATCGTGCACCATTATGCGAGCGGATTCTTCTTCTCGAATCCTGGAAGCGTTGGAAAGAGCGAGATTGACCGCGCGCTCGGAACGAAACCCACGCTTGTGCTCGCGGTCGACTTTTTGTTTTGGTACGTCTACGGAACCGTCACTGTTGATGGCGAAGCCATGCAAGACGAAGCTGCGCGCGTCGTGAATCTTGAGGCAGGGCTTGCACAACTCGACCGCGTGCTTGCAACTGGAGTGCCGGTGATCATCGGCGACCTCCCTGACATGCGCGATGCGATTGGACGGATGCTCTCGAAGAACCAAGTGCCCGCGCCAGAGACTCTCAACGCTGTCAATGCGCGCATCACCGCGTGGGTCGCGACACGACCCGCCGTGAAGTTGATGCAGCTTCGAACGCTGCTCGCGGCACTCAAGGCTGGCGGCGCACTCACGGTCGCGGGGCGCGCGTGGGATCCGACAAAGCTCGGAGCGCTGCTGCAGAACGATCAACTGCATCCGACATTTGCCGGAACGGTCATCATCGCCGCAGGATTGATCGACCTTGCGCGCACCAACGACACCTCGGCCCAGCCGCCATTTGTGTTCGATCCGGCCTCCGTTGCAACACGCGCGCTCGAGACCAAGAAGAGTAAGTCTGCGAAGAAGAAGAGCGGCGAGACACTGACTCGGTGAGATTTCTGGTTGGTCGCGCTTGTGTACCCGCGGCGGAATCTTCGCTCGCGGAACAGGCCGCTTGCGTACCCGCGGCGGAATCTTCGCTCGCGGCGAGTTCCCGAGTCGAGCAAGTCTGCGCAGCTCGGCGAGGGCTGTCTGAGCCCCGAGTGAAGATTCCGCCGCGATCACACTTGACTGCTGCTTCTTCGGCGCGATCGCGATGGGCTCCTGTTTTTCCCCGCCGCGCTCGCGATGGAATCCAATCTTGCCGGCTACTCGCTGACACGCTTGAGTTCGGGAGCGAGTCGTGCGCGATCGACATCGGGGCGCACGGTGCGAACCTGCGTCTCGAACCATGCGAGCACCGCTGGATCAGTGATCGACGAGAGTTGCGGCGTGAAGAGCTGCCACAGCATGTCTTGGTCGATGAGAGTGTGGACTGCGCACGCTCGATACGCCGCGAGAAATGCGCTGCTCTCGCGCTGGCGAAAGAGCGACCCGAGCGCGATCGGGGCGCACGCCGATGCGACCTCAGGCGATTTCATCGACGCAATCGCCCAGAGTTGCACCGCGAGTTCGTCGTCGCCCGCCTGCACCACATCGCGAAGCGCGCGGGCGTAATCATCTGGCGCATTCGAACTCTTCGCTGCAAGCAGTGCAGCGCGTGCAGATTCTTTCACGTCGCTCTCGCCCGCAGCGATATCGAGATTGAACTTCGCCTCGCGCGGCGGCTGAGGCTGCGACGGAGACGGCGTCACCATCAGTGGATCACCAATCGTTGTCAATCGCCACGTCGCATCGAGCGGCCCCCCGCCCCACCGGCTCGCGACCAGAAACGGCGTGTAGTTCGACATGCGACTCGCGACCATCGAGGGCGGAACGAATGCAGTCAGATATGGCTCGTACACACTTCCGGTGTAGGCGTAGACGCCATGTTCGAGCCAACGCCCGCCAACTGTGTCACGACTCTCTGGCGATGTCAGACTCCACGAGTGAATCAAGTGCAAAGCCATCGGGCGTTGCAACATCGGGACATCCTCTGGTCGGCATATCGCGGCATTCCAGAGCTGAAAGAAATCCTGGTTGCCCATCGTGTTCATGAACAGCACGTCGGGCTTGAAGCCTCCCATGAGCAGATTCAGCCAAGCGAACTCTGATGTCTGAATTCCTGAATACTCAGTCGTTTCGAACCCGTCGGCAGCGAGCGCCTTGATTCCATCGGCAACCCCGTACCGCGCCCAATCTCCGTCGTTCGCATATGTGTTCATCATCCACACAGACTTGCGCGTGAGAAAGAGACTGCTCATCGCCATGTACGCGCTGCGTGATTCACTTCCGAAAATCCACGCGGCGATCGCCCAGCGCGATCCATCTGGGTTTCTGCAAAGTGCATCGGTGACTGCGATTGGCTCGTCGGGTTTTGTTGGAGCGGCCGATGGAGGTGCCCACTGCGCCCCTTGAGGCGCGATCGCCTTTGCTGGAATCGCGCGGCAGATTGTCACGGCATCGATCGCATCACCGAGCCCCGCATATGAGAGTCCAGTCGCGTGCGCAACGGCATCGATGTGCGCAGAGAGTTCTTGCAGTTGCGTCGCCGTCATCGTCGCGTTGGGCGATCCAGCGGAGTGATCGATCCAGTTGAGCACTTGACCGTGGCCCGCTGCGAGCGCAACTGCTGCAGGCCACGCCGGATCGCTCATCTCAGTAAACACAATTCCCATCGGCTCAAATCGCACCGCGGAGTATGCCTCAGCAGGAGTCGTTGGGATCACCTCACTTCCAGGCACCGTCCACGCGCGCGTCACTGCGGCGCGCGCAGCGATTCGGCGTGCATCTTCAGTTGCAGCGAGTGCGCCGACCGACGTGCGGCGGATCACTTTGCTCGGCTTGAATGCACGCACGAAGAGTGGTGTGTAGAGATCATCTTCGATGAGGACAGGCCACCGACCTCGCAACGACCACTTGCTGATTTCATCGAGGTACGTCGCGCCATCTGGCACGAGCACAACCTTGTCGAGCACAGTCAGGCGCATCTGCACTTGAAACGATCGCACTCCCAGCTGCACTGGCCATGGGATCTGCATCGGCTGTGCTTGTGCAGGCGCAGGCGCAGGTGCAGGTGCAGGATCTTGCCCAACCACGATCGACGAGAGGCAGAGAGTGAACAGTGCGCTCGAAGAGAACTTCATCACGAAACGATACCGCGCGAGCGAATCTCAACCTGCGAGTTGGTAGCCCGCAGCGAGTTTTCGAAACGCTGCAGCGTCCTGTGCCGCCCATGCGCTGTCGCGTCCGAGTTCAGACGCAACGATGCCCGCGACAACCTCAGCGATTTCACTCGCCGCGGACGCATCGATGAGCAGTGCGCGCGTTCGCCGCGAAAGAACATCTTCGGTCGAACGCGCCATCTCATGTCGCACCGCGTATGCCACAACGCCGAGCGCATAGGGAAGGCGCGCATGCATCGGCACATTCCATCCCGCGCGTTCGCTGCAGACTGCGCGCACTGCGACTGCGTCGCTTCCGTAGACGCGCAACCAATCCTCAGACGGAGTCGCCGCATCTTCGCGCGCGAGCCAACCATGCACGCGCAACGATTCTGTTTCGCACGGACGCCGATCGAGTTGTCCGACATCGATCACGCGCGTCATCGTGTCTTGCGCCATCCGGCGATAGGTCGTCCACTTGCCACCCATGATCGAGACCAAGCCGCTCGCGCTCACGACAACCTTGTGCGAGCGTGAGATTGATTTCGTTGGCGCATCGACGCCGCTCTCGTGCACAAGTGGACGCATCCCCGCGAAGACTGCACGCACATCGCCTCGGGATGGTTCGCGCTCGAGGTAACGCCCCGCATTGCGCAGGATGAAGTCAATCTCATCTGGCAGCGCGCGCGGTTCAATCTCGGCCTGCTTCATCGGCGTGTCAGTCGTTCCAACGACGATGCGCTCGTGCCAGGGAATCACAAAGAGCACACGCCCATCGTCGGTGTGCGGCACCATGATCGCGCGATTGCTCGGCTGAAATGCGCGGTCGAACACGAGATGCACTCCCTGCGCTGGCTCGATCATGCGCTTGGTTGTTCCATCATCGAGAACGCGCAACTCATCCGAAAAGATGCCACAGGCATTCACAACGACCGTCGCCCGCATCGAGATCTCTCGGCCGCTCTCGCTGTCAGTCGCATCGACTCCACAGACCATCCCCGCAGAATCTTTGCGCAGCGCCGTGACTCGCACTTGATTGATCACGACCGCGCCGTGATCAGCGGCGGTGCGCGCAAGCGAGAGCGCCATGCGTGCGTCGTCGAACTGTCCATCGTGATACTCAATGCTTCCGAGCAGGCCATCGCGCGCGACATTCGGAATCGCCGCGACCGTTTCATCGCGCGAGAGAAATCGACTTGGCCCCAAATTGCGTTTGCCAGCGAGCACGTCGTACAACTTCAATCCCGCACCATAGAACGGACCCTCCCACCATGTGAAGCGCGGAACCAAGAACGCAAGGTCATGCACGAGATGTGGAGCGTTCTGATGCATGAGCCCCCGCTCGTGGAGTGCCTCCATCACAAGTGCGATGTCGAGCTGTTCGAGATACCGCACTCCGCCATGCACAAGTTTGGTGCTGCGACTCGATGTTCCCTTCGCAAAGTCGTATGCCTCGACAAGGCACGTTGAGTAACCACGCGATGCGGCATCGACTGCGACACCCAGTCCTGTTGCCCCGCCGCCAACGACGAGCACATCAAACGACTTTCCATCTGCGCGCGCCAACATTGCGTCGCGTGAAAACTGACTCATGATGACTCCTCCCATCCGCGTGTCCGTTCGACTGCACTCTTCCACCGCTTGCGCACCCTTGCGCGATCTATGACTGTCATCGACGGCGCGAAGACGCGGTCGACGCGGCGCAACGACTCGATTGCCTCGACTGACTTCCACACGTCCGCCGCAAGCCCTGCAAAGAACGCGGCGCCAAGTGCGGTGGACTCGAGAATCACAGGTCGCTCGATTCGAACTCCCAAGAGGTCTGCCTGCATCTGCATGAGCAAATCACTCGCGCACGCACCGCCATCAACGCGAAGCGTGACTGCCGCAGCGCCGCCCGTTTCATGCGCAAAGTCGGCGTTCATCGCCTCGACGACGTCGGCGACTTGCATCGCCACACCTTCGAGCATCGCGCGTGCGATGTGCGCTGCCGATGATCCGCGTGTCAACCCAAAGATCGCTCCGCGCGCGGTGGCGTCCCAGTGCGGCGCGCCGAGCCCAGTAAAGGCGGGCACGACCACAACTCCGCCTGAGTCAGGCACAGTTGCTGCGAGTGTGTTGACCTCGGGGGCGGAGCGGATGATGCCGAGTCCATCGCGCAGCCACTGCACAGAGGCTCCTCCCATGAAAACGCTTCCTTCGAGCGCATAGGCCGCGGGCGATCCACGAATTCTCCACGCGACCGTAGTGAGCAGGCGCGCGCGGCTCGCGACTGGTTCGGCGCCAGTGTTTGCCAAGAGAAAACAGCCCGTGCCGAAAGTGGTCTTCGCCATTCCTGGGCGCACACATGACTGTCCAAAGAGCGCGCACTGCTGATCGCCAGCGATTCCTGCAATCGCAATCGCACGACCGAAAAGCGCCGGGTCACTCTCACCGCACACGCCGCTGCTGTCGACGATCGTCGGCAGAATCGCCCGCGGAACACCGAAGAGTTTCAGCAGCCACTCATCCCACGCAAGCGTTCGAAGATTCATCAACATCGTGCGCGATGCGTTGGATACATCGGTGACATGTGCGCGTCCGCCAGTGAGATTCCAGATCAGCCATGAATCGATCGTGCCCGCAGCGAGTTCGCCGCGTTCAGCGCGCGCACGCGCACCAGCGACATTGTCGAGAATCCATGCGATTTTCGACGCGCTGAAATATGGATCGAGCAGCAATCCACTCTTGGCTGTGACTTCGGCCTCGACGCCCGATTCGCGCAGTTTCGACATCCAACCTGCAGTCCGGCGATCCTGCCAGACGATGGCGTTGTGAATCGGTGCTCCCGTCGCGCGATCCCAGATCACAATCGTTTCACGCTGGTTTGTGATGCCGATGGCAACGATGTCCTTCGCCGACACCTTCGCCTCTCGAATCACACGCTGCGCAGTCTCGAGTTGCGATTGCCAGATTTCGACCGCGTCATGTTCAACCCATCCAGGCTGCGGGAATATCTGTTTGAACTCACTCTGCGCGGCGCCAACAATCTGTGCGCTGCCATCGACAAGCACTGAGCGTGAACTGCTCGTTCCTTGATCGAGCGCGAGTATGAGTGAGCGAGTCATCGCGGCGCGCGACTCTACTTGATCCCCGCCTTGCGCAACTGCTCTTCGCTCAACGTGTTCTTCAACCGCGACAACAACTTGTCACGGGCCGCGTCACGCGCAAACGCGTACCGCTGAATCTGCTCGAGTTGCGCGCGCTGTTGCACCCAGTGACGGTCACTCTCATCAGCCGCGCCGCCGTCATCGATCGTTCGCGCTGCATCCTTGGATGGCTCAGCGGGTGGATGGGCTTTCATGTTCTCGATCATGAGTGCAACCGCTGTGTCGCGTTCATCGAGATACTCACTTCGCGCCGTCGAGAGTGCTCCCCGCTGCGCCTCGGTGAGGTCGACGAGCGCACACGCACGCGAAAGCGCCACCGCCGCATCCTCATTTGCCCCAGCCGCCGAAAAGTACGCCTCGCGCAGGTACGCACCGCGCACCGCTTTGCGCGCAGACTCGGAAAGCACCTCGATGACCGCGTCAAATGCCTCGCGCTGCAACGTGGCGCCTGTTCTCGATGCCGCGAATCCTGCCGTCTGGAGCGCCTCATCCTGCGCCTTCATCGCGCGCCAGACCTCACCCCACCGAGAATTATCCGCACCCATTGCGTAGTTCGAATAGGCAAGTTCTCTGAGTCGGTTGATGCGCCACGTTTCGATCGCCACAGCGCGCATGCGATCTGCGGCGGCCTGCAAACCAGCGAGTTTTGATTGAAGCACGAGTGCGACCTTTGCGCAGTCAGCGATAGAGAGTTGCACTCCAGTTGCGGCAAGAACGACATTCGCGTTCTCTTCACCCCCTTCGACTCCGTCGAAGAGCACATCGAGGGCGTCCACCCGTTCGCCGCACCGGCGACCCACGCGCAACATCTCAATGACGGCAGCCTGACTCGGTTGCGCAACGACACTTTGCACATCTGCGAAGAATTGATCTTCGAGCTCGCGCATCTCGCTGCGCGTCGCAGCAGCTGTGGCGATCCAATTGGCGACATCTGCATCGTTGACGAGAAGGTTCACCGATCCAATCGCTGCATCGTCGGCAGGTTTCTCGACGACGAATGGCAGTTCCATCGTTGCGATCATCGGAGCGATGCGCGCATCCCATGCTCGCCAGTAGTCCTCCTTGAGCGACTCGAGCGTTGCGCGAGGGCCAACTTCAGCCCCAATCGCAGTGCTGATCCGATCCATCCACGCATCATCCATGCGCTTGTCGAACCAGAGCGCGTGTCCCGCGACCGCGTTGGCGGCGTCCACCGCCTCATCGTCGTCGACGACGTCGAGCGGACCCGCCATCGCCTCGACAAGACTCACTTGTCCGCTTGGCAAGAACAGATCGGTCTCTTCATGCGTTTCGAGTTTGTCGAGCAACCCCTGAAGGTCCGCCCCCACAATTGATCCGATCGCTCGCAACGCCGACTCGGCGCACTTCGCTTGCTTTTCTTCGACCACCGCCTGATCGGCCAAGAGCTTCTCGTAGAAGGTCACATCATGGGTCCCAATGTTCGCATTCTGCCACGCGACGAACCGCTCCTGCAGAACGATGTGCTCGTCAATCAGCCGATCGTCCTGGGTTTGCCACTGTTGATAGACCGATCGGATCGCCGTGCGCTGATCTCCAGTGAGGCGTTTCAAACGCAGCGCGTTGGTCGCTTGCGTTTCAAAGTCTCCCGTTGGAACCTGTGAAATCTCTGGATAGACCCACGTGATGTATTCCTTGCGAAATGCGCGGGCGAGTTGCGCGTTGCGAGCCACGAGCACAGCGTGCACCGAACGAAATGCCCGCTCACTACTCGCGCGAGCCGCGGCGTGTGCCTCGATAAATGGCCCAAGCACTTTGACGAGCGCGTCGTTGGGTGGCATGGTTTGCAGACCGGTGTCATGTTCGGCATGTTCGGCACCTTCTGCCTCAGCCTGCGCCGCACTCGCCATCAACTTGGCCATTTCGACTGGAATCACAAGAGCCTTCGCAAGGATCGCTCGGCACAACTTTGTTTGCCGCATGTCGTAATCGCCCAACGCGAGTTCGCATTCGGCGCGCACAGCCGCCGCGTCGGCGACTTCCTTCCACTGCAGTCTGCGCATGAAAACAGGCACATCGGCGACACGCTCGCCCATTCCCCAGTCCGTGCCCGCAAATGATTGAAGTTGCTCTCGCTCGCGTGTTGCCCGCGCGCGAGCGACCGCCACATGCGCCTCTTGGGGTAGCGCGTCGCGCACACTGTCGAAGAGCGCCATTTCGAGTTCCATATTGCGCGCGATGATCACCCGGCAACCGTCGGTCATCTTCTGAACCTGCGCCGCGTTCTGCGCCACCTCGACACTGCCCAACAACCCACGGATCACCTTCTGCACCTCTTCGATTTTGGTCTTACGAAGTTCTGTGCACCCTTCGAGATACTTCACATGGGCCGCCTCGATTGCCGGATAGGCCGCTCGGTAGACGACGCCGTTGGCCTCAAGCAAGTCCGTCAATTCGATGAGCCTGATCGGGTCGGCAAAGAAACCCGAAGTTCCTTGCGCGCGCGCCGACGAACCACCACCAGCCACACACATCAGCAGCGCGATGAGGATGGCGGCGGCTGCGCGACTCACATCGCTGATCCCAAGCCCATGACTCTGCGCCATGTGCTGATCTGTCCCAAATGCATTGCATTGTGTGTGAGAGACATGAACGCAACGAGCGCACCAATCGTCGGCGCACGCGCAGCCATGTGCGCAACCGGATTCGCCTTCGCGAACTGGGCGTCATCCACTGTTGGAAGCAGCAATGCGACCTTCGTCCATCCAGCGGTGAAGTGCTTGATGAGTTCATCCTTCGATGGATAGTGCCCAGGCGTTGAGACGCAGGGGGCGCCATTCTTGAAGAGCTGCTCATATGTTTCAGGAAGCGGGCAAGGTTGGGGATGCCCGACGAGCTCGCAGACCCACGGCGCGTACAACGCGAGATGTCCGATGCAAAACGCGGGACTATTGATGTCTGACTTTGGCATGACCGCGAACTGATCGGCAGGAATCGAGTCGATCAACTTCGCCGCATATCCGAGCGTCATCGTCAGCGCTGGAGCGATCGTTGTGCCAAGGAGAGTGCAAGTGGGCTTCGCAGCGCAAGTCGAGTGGGTCGGATTCGTGATGGTGTTCATCGCTGCAGGATACCCCCGCCTCTGTAGATCACCCTCCGACGTACTTCGAATAGATGCGCCTCGCATCGCTCACTTCAGTCGAGCCGCGCACCATCGCCCGTCCATCTTCGAACACGGTCAGTTCGAAGCACCCACCATCGTCGGTTCGTTCACCGCGCAATTCGCCGCGCAATCTGCCGCTTTCGACGACGAACGCGCCGTGTGGAGCAAGGCGCGCAGCGAGTTCGCCAAGATCGACCCGCCCCGCCGTTGCCGGCAAGATCTGCACGGCATTGCGACCACAGAGGGTCGTGGTTTGCGACGCGCGCGATCCATTGAGAAACTCAAAGTTGCGCTGCACGCATGCGACGCAATCATTCACCCGCGACGATGCGTCGAGAGTGGTCGTTCGCAGTGCACCGCGTGCAAGATCGAATGAAACGAGATCGTGGTCGTGCGGCTGCGAGATGCCAGCGAGAATGCGAAGCGCGCGGCTCACGGCGAACGCAGCCGCGATCGCGACGGCAGGACCAAAGACCCCCGCGCGGTCGCAGGTTGGCGCAACGCCCGCACTGGGTGGATCAGGAAAGAGACAACGCAAGCATGGACCGACGCCTGGAACGATTGGAAATGTCATTCCCTCATAGCCCACCGCGCCGCAATAGACGTACGGAATCTCACGCGTCAGCGCGAGGTCGTTCAGCAGATAGCGCGTTTCGAAGTTGTCGAGTCCATCAATGATGATGCTCACACCATCGCTGTACGCAAGCGCGTTGTCACTGCGAAAGTCATCGACCCATCCGCGCACCGCAATGTTGGGGTCAATCGCACGCACTCGCCGCGCCGCCGCCTCTGCTTTGGGCACTCCACGACGCGCATCGTCATCGGTGAAGAGTGACTGCCGCTGCAAGTTCGTCGGCTCGACGGTGTCGCGATCGACGATCGTCAATCGCCCAACACCAGCGCGGGCGAGTGCATCCACCGATGCGCAACCGAGCGCACCGCAACCCACAACGAGTGCGTGTGAATTCTGCAGTCGCTGTTGCGCTTCGAGCGAGAATCCAGGCAGGATGATCTGGCGGTGAAATCGACCGAACTCGTTCGGCGCGTCCACGCGGTCAGTTACCAGGCGAAGTGTGCGAACGCCTTGTTCGCATCGGCCATACGGTGCGTGTTTTCACGCGTCGTGACAGCCTTGCCTTCGTTCTTTGCGGCGTCGAAGAGTTCCTTCGCGAGGCGAAGCGCAATCGGCTTGCCTTTCTCGCTGCGAATCGCATCGAGAATCCAGCGGAAAGTGAGGCTCTGCGCCCGACGGCGGTTGAGCGGCATTGGCACCTGATAGTTCGCACCACCGACGCGCTTTGAGCGCACTTCGACCGATGGGCGCACGTTATTCATTGCGAGATGAAACAACTCGATCGCAGTCTTTGGCAGCGCGTCCGACTTTTCTTTGTCGAGGCGATTCTGCACCATGTCGAATGCGTCGTACACGATGCGTTGTGCGGTGGCCTTCTTGCCGCCGTACATGATGCAGTTTGTGAACTTGGCGACGATGAGATCCTGATAACGAGGATCAGGCTTGAGTTGTGATTCGCTGGCTGTGAATTGCTTTGGCATAACTGACTCCTGTTGGGCTTTCACGCGTGTTGCGTGGATGAGTTCACCGCGGTGCTGGAGGTTGGGCATCTCCGGAGAAATGCACCGCGATTACTGCCGAGCGAGGGGAACGTCCCCACGCATCTATATGAGAGAAACAACGAGACTGGCTCTCGTCAGAGGCTGACGAGTGACTTACTTCTTCTTGACGGCCGCAACCTTGCGCTTGACGCCGTAGCACGAGCGACCCTTCTTGCGACCTTCGACTCCGAGGCAATCGAGCGTGCCACGCACAACGTGGTAACGCACACCGGGGAGATCTCGCACACGGCCGCCGCGCACGAGAACGATTGAATGCTCTTGAAGATTGTGGCCTTCGCCTCCGATGTATGCGGTGACTTCACGACCATTCGAAAGTCGCACACGGGCAACCTTGCGCAAAGCCGAATTGGGCTTCTTAGGGGTGACTGTCTTCACCTGCAAACAAACTCCGCGGCGCTGTGGGCATGCGGCAAGATCGTTGACCTTGCTCTTGGTGGCTGGGTCGCGGCGGGGCTTTCGAACGAGTTGGTTGATAGTCGGCATAAATGTGGCTCTGAGGCGAGCCGAGAAATATACAGAGAAAGCGGCGGCGCGGCAACTGCGATGGCTGAAACCTTGACAGTTTGTTGCTCTTGGCTAGACTGCCCAATCTGCCCCTTCGGGCAAACTCGAGGACCCAACACATGAATCCAGTACTCCGCACATCACCAGGACGAACCCGCCGACGCCGCAACCATCAGGCATTGCGCGCCGCGCACACTGTCAGCTGCCCAAACTGCGGAGCAACCCGCCGACCACACCACGCGTGTTCCTCATGCGGATACGTGCGCCCTGGACTGCAACTCAAGGGTTTCCAGGCCAGCGCCTGACCTGAACGATGCGCATTGGCGTCGACGTAATGGGAGGCGATAACGCCCCCGACGAGATATTGAAGGGTTGTTTTTCGGCACTGACTCACCTCAAGCCAGAAGATCAACTCGTCCTATTCGGCGATGGAGCCCTCATCAACGAGGCGATCGCCGAACGCGGAGTCGACCCATCCCAAATCGAAGTCGTCGCGACCACCGAGATCATCGGGATGGACGATCCTCCGGTCGATGCGGTACGCGCGAAAAAGGACTCTTCGATCGTCGTGATGTCGCGCATGGCATCGCCCAAACTCGACAATTGCCTCGCTGCGATCATTTCTGCTGGCAACACTGGCGCGTGCGTCGCTGCTGCGCAGTTGCATATGCGCCGACTCGAAGGAGTCATTCGCCCAGGGATTGCAGTGACCGTTCCAACGTTTGCTGGACCGATTGTGCTGATTGACGTTGGCGCAAATATCGAGCCAAAAGCAAGCCATTTGGCGCAGTACGGCGTGATGGGCGACATCTATGCGCAGAAGGTGCTCGGCATCAAGAGTCCGCGCGTTGCGCTGATGAATGTCGGCGGCGAAGAGCAAAAGGGAACGCAAGAAGTGCGCGATGCCCGCGACCTGCTTCGTGCGACCGACGGACTGAATTTCACTGGATTTGTCGAAGGACGCGGAGTTTTCAACGGCGAAGCAGATGTCGTGATTACCGATGGAATCGTCGGCAACGTCATGCTCAAACTTGCCGAGGGGCTCTCTTCTGGCATCTTCAAGGCGCTCGCGAAAGAGGTCTTTGCAATCGATCCAACGCTTGCATCGCGTCTTGAACCAGTCGTAAAGAGCCTGTACGCAAAGTATGACTATCACGAGCATGGCGGAGCGCCGCTCTTGGGAGTCAACGGCGTCTGCCTCATCTCACACGGTTCAAGCGTTGCGCGCACGATCACCAATGCCGTTCGCCGCGCGCACAACTTTGTCGATCTTGGCGTGAACGATGCGATCGTGAAACGCCTCGCGACAGCCCCCCATCTCGTCGCATGACCAGCGCGCAGCCCTTCGGTGTCCGCATCCGCGGCACAGGATCGTGCGTTCCCGAACGCCGACTCACAAACGAAGATCTGTCGAAAATGGTCGACACGAATGACGAGTGGATCGTGCAGCGCACGGGCATTCACGAGCGGCGCATCTGCAACCTTTCGACCGAAGGCACATTCACGATGGCGCGCGATGCGCTCAAGAATGCGCTCGATGCGGCTGAAATGAAGGGGTCCGACCTCGATCTGATCATCGTTGGCACCGTCACCGCCGAGATGACCTGCCCCTCAGTTGCAGCGCGCGTTGGCGCAGCGCTCGGCGCGGTTCCAGCCGCGGCGTTCGACCTCTCGGCTGCGTGCTGTGGCTTCGTGTACAGCATCAACCTCGCGCAAGCACTGATCCGTTCAGGGCAGTTTCGCACTATCGGCGTCGTCGGCGCAGAGTGCATGAGTTCGATTGTCGACTACTCAGACCGCACCGTCTCGATTCTCTTTGGCGATGCTGCGGGAGCGGCCGTGTTGACGCGCGATCCTGATCCAAGAATTGGATGCATGTACAGCACGATGGGCTCGGATGGCAGCGGATGGCAATCTCTCTACATTCCCCGCCGCCCGCAAGAAGTTCCCGAGAATGACCGCGACAATCCAATCGCTCTTGGTCATTTGCGCATGAATGGCAAAGAGGTCTTTCGGTTCGCTGTGACGAAGTTTCGCGAAGTCATCGAAGACGCGATGCGACAGACTGGCCTCACCCCTGAGAGTGTCGGGCAAGTGATCTGTCACCAGTCCAACATTCGCATTATCGAATCTGCCCGTGAGAAACTTGGATTGCCCCACGAAAAGGTCTATGTCAACATCGATCGCTTCGGCAACAGTTCGGCCGGCAGTGTGGGGCTTTGTCTCGATCAACTCTGGCGCGCAGGCAAGATTGAAAAAGAACGCCCATTTGTGATGGTCGCATTCGGCGGCGGATTGACGTGGGCGAGCGGCGTCTGGCGAATCTGAGTTTGACACATTTCGTCTTGTTTTCAAGACTTTTTTGAGGGCACACACATGCACAATGCACGCATCATTCTTTGTCCAGGCCAGGGAGCGCAAGCGCTCGGAATGGGTCGCGACTGGTCCAGCGAGAGTTCGCACGCAGCAGCCATCTTTGCGCGTGCTGATGCCGCACTCGGCAACGCACTCTCAGCGCCTCTCAGCCGACTCTGCTTCGATGGTCCGACTGAAGTGCTCAACCGCACAGATGTCAGTCAGCCCGCGCTCTACACATGTGCGGTCGCGAGTTTTCATGCGATGCAAGATTCGGCGAACCCGCCCTCGATCGCAGCCTGTGCTGGACTCTCGCTTGGCGAATACACGGCGCTGCACCTCGCTGGCGCATTCTCGTTTGAAGATGGACTGCACCTCGTTGCAACGCGCGGACGCGTGATGCAATCCGCTGCAGAGGCGAGTCGCGGCGGGATGGTCGCACTGATCGGCGCAGATGAAGCGCAGGCTCAAGCGGTCTGCGATGGCGCCGCGCAAGGTGAAGTGCTCGTGTGCGCAAACTTCAATGCGCCTGGTCAGATCGTGCTCTCGGGGCATGCCACAGCGTGCGACCGCGCGGTTGAATTCGCGAGCACGGTTGGCTGTCGCGCGACCAAGCTGCAGGTTGCTGGCGCCTTCCACTCGCCACTCATGGCGCCTGCAGCAGAAGCCCTTCGAAATGCGCTCGAATCGGTCGAGTTTCATCCACTGCAATGCGAGGTTTGGAGCAATGTCACGGCGCGACCTCACAGCGCGAACGATCCGCAAACGCTGAAAAAACTTCTCGTCGAACAACTCATTCACCCCGTACGATGGGCTCAGAGCATGTCGGCGCTCATTGCGGCACTTCCCGCAGGCGCAGACCGCCCTGCCCTGCACGAGTTGGCGCCGGGCAGTGTTCTCAAAGGTTTGATGCGTCGAATTGATCGAAGTTGCGAGGTAACCAGTCATGACAAGCCAGACAAGTCAGCCATGCCAGCACCATCCAAAGCAGAGGCTCCCAATGCGTGATGCTTTTCTCTCCGTCGCGGTCGCAAGTGTGATTGTCTGTGTTGCACTCACCTCATGCGGTGAAGATGAAGCCCCTCCTGCGCCGATCGTGCGCGTTGCACCGCCTCCGCCGCCACCACCGCCAGAAGCACCGACCGTCAAGTCAATCGCTGAATTGATGGCTGAGTTGAACATCGATCCAAAGGTGAATCTTCCTGAAGACTTCGCCCCCGACACCACCGAGAAGCGCGTTGCTGTGCTGCTCTTCTGGAATGCGTTCGCCAAAGGTGATTCGAGTTATGCAGGATCGCACATGAGCGAACTCGATCACAAGGCGATCGACGCGATTGTCAAGAATGGATCGTGGAGCACGACCACCGCGCAAATCAAGTCGATCGAAGTTCAGTGCGAGGATGACGACGCAGGATTTGCGACATTCGCTCTCGTCACTGCGGGTACTTCAGAGCAGCCGCTGCTCTGGGATGCCACGCTCGAGAACGATGACGCCACCTTCACTGCGTTCCCTGGTCCAGCGGACATCATGGCACACCTCTCGGGCGAAAACTCGATCGAGTCGTGGAAGAAATATGTCAACGGCCTCTTCGAGAAATACTCGAATTTGCCCGACGAAGAGGTCGAGATTCCACAAACCGACGTCGCGGCTGCTGACGCTCCTGAATCACAGACACCTTCGAGCGAGGGCGGTGGCGGCGGTGGCGGAACTGGCGGCGGCGGCGCACCAATGCGCAACAAGCCAGGGCCTCCAGTGCGTGGACCCAGCGGCCCGCAATAACGCCAGCGGCCCGCAGTAACGCCAGCGGCCCGAAACAAGTTTTTACATCGCCATGCCGCCGTCGACGGACAAGACATGTCCGGTGACGTAGCCGCCTTCATCTGACGTGAGGTACGCAGCCGCTGCTGCGATGTCAGCGCCAGAGCCAAAGCGACGAAGCGGAATCGCAGGCAGGACTGCTTCACGAAGCGCGGCAGGCAGCACGCTGGTCATGTCGGTGTCGATGAATCCAGGCGCGATCACATTTGCAGTGATCCCCTTGCCACCGAGTTCTTTCGCGATTGACTTCGTGAGCCCGATGAGCCCAGCCTTCGCAGCGGCGTAATTCGCTTGTCCAGCATTTCCAACGATGCCAGAGACTGATCCGACATTCACGATTCGGCCGAAGCGCCCGCGCATCATCGGACGCGCCGCGGTGCGGCATGCAACGAACGCCGATCGAAGATTGATTCGAATCACATCGTCGAAGTCCTCGTCGCCCATGCGAAGAATGAGCCCATCGCGCGTGATTCCAGCATTGTTCACGATGATGTCGAGACGACCATGACGCTCGGCGACCGCTTCAATTTCATGCGCGAGTTTTTCGCCATCCCCAACATCGCACGCCTGCATCTCGCACGACCCGCCAGCCGCTGTGATTTCTGTGCGCAGCGTTTCGAGATGTTCAGCATTGCGCGCGAAGCCGACGACATGGCGTCCATCAGCGGCCAGACGTAATGCAATGGCGCGTCCGATTCCTCGGCTCGCTCCTGTGACAATTGCCACACGTTTTGGGGTCGTTGGTTCCTTCAAGGGCGAGGGATCATAACCAACTCTCACCAACGCATCCGATGCATGGTTGTGACCATGCGAATCGCGGTGCGCCCGCCCGCGCCGCTGCATTCTCGTTATCATCCGAAAGGTCGGCAAACGCCGATATGTTTCCCCCCGTCTGTATTCACTCATATCAACCATTCGATTCGAACTGAGGAGCCACCCGTGACAGAAGCAGAGATTCAAGAGAAGGTCATCGCCATCGTTGCTGAACAGATGGGCGTCGATAAGAGCGAAATCAAGCGTGAGTCGAGTTTCATGAACGATCTCAACGCCGACAGCCTCGACATCGTCGAGCTCGTCATGGAGTTTGAAGATCAGTTCGGAACGTCGATTCCAGATGATCAGAGCGACAAGATCCAGACTGTTGGATCAGCGATCGATTACATCAAAGCCAACTTCGGTGCGGGTCCAAAGGGCGACGCGGCGAAGTCTGCGAACTGATTTCGCGCGGCTGGCATAGTGTTCATGGCATTGCGGACAATAACCCTTCGGAGAGTCGTCGTCACAGGCTTGGGTGCACTCACCCCGGTCGGCAACAGCGTTGCTGAAACCTGGGACGGCATGGTCAACGGGCGATCTGGGATCGCTTCGATCACGCTCTTCAATGCCAACGAAGATTGGGGGGTGCGATTCGCTGGCGAAGTGCGCGGCTACGACTTCTCAACAATTCTCGATGGACGCGAGATGCGCCGGTTCGACCGGTTCGCGATGCTCGCACTTGCTGCGGCGACCGAAGCAGCGCGAGACTCGGGCTTCGATTTTCAGTCGGGCGATCCATACCGACACGGTGTGGCGGTCGGCTCAGGAATCGGCGGCATCGGAACCATCGAGAGCGGCGTCATCCAAATGACGACCACAGGAAACCGCAAGATCGGACCCTTCACCGTTCCACGGCTGATGGTGAACGCTGGTGCGGGTCAAGTTTCGATTCGCTTCAATCTGCGTGGCGCAAACATTGCAACGGCGACGGCCTGTGCGACAGGATCGCACGCGATCGGCGCTGCATTTCACTTGATTCAGCGCGGCGACGCAGATGTGATGATGGCGGGCGGCGCAGAAGCTGCCGTCACCCCACTTTGCATCGGTGCATTTGCTGCGATGAAAGCTCTTTCGACGCGCAACGAGGCTCCGACCATTGCATCGCGCCCTTTTGACAAAGACCGCGACGGATTCGTGCTCTCTGAAGGTGCCGCCGTGCTCGTGCTCGAGGAGTACGAACACGCGAAGAAACGTGGCGCGCACATTCACGCAGAATTGTTGGGCTTTGGATCGTCGGGCGATGCATTTCACATCGCTGCCCCCGAAGAGCAAGGCGCGGGCGCGCACCGCGCGATGGTGAATGCTCTCGGCGATGCCGAGGTCGCACCCGACCGCGTCGGATACATCAACGCACATGGAACGAGCACTCCGCTGGGCGATGCCGCAGAAGTTGCTGCAGTGAAGCGCCTCTTTGGTGCACATGCCTACAAGCTCGCGATGAGCTCGACGAAGTCAGTCACTGGCCATGCGCTCGGCGCTGCAGGCGGCATCGAGAGCATCGCGACGATCATGGCTCTCAAGAACGGCGTGCTGCCACCAACCGTCAATCTTGATTGCCCGAGCGATGATTTCGATCTGAACTTTGTCGCAAAGACTGCGCAAGAGAAGCCAATCGAGATTGCCATCAACAACTCGTTCGGATTTGGCGGGCACAACACCTCGCTCGTCTTCGCACGCGCGACTGGCTAACGCGCCACGCAATGCCACGAAACCTTCCAGTTGGCAACGGCGAAATGCTCGTTGCTTTCGACGACCTGTATCGGGTGCGCGATCTCTATTGGCCGCATGTTGGCATGCCCAATCACACCTGCGGGCATTTGCAACGATTTGGCGTTTGGGTCGATGGACATTTCGCGTGGATCGAAGCGCCAGGATGGACGCGCGACTTGCGATACGTCGAAGATTCGCTGGTCACAGAAGTACGGCTGCGCCACGAGCGCCTCGGTGTTGAACTGCTCTGTCGCGATGCGGTTGATTACTGGAGCCCCGTCTACTTTCGCCATGTCACGGTGACGAATCTGCACAATCACCCGCGTGATGTGCGGCTCTTCTTTCACCAAGACCTTTCGATTGGCGAGAACGCCATTGGCGACACGGTGAACTACGACCCGCAGACGGGCGGGCTCGTGCATTACAAAGACACCACCTACTTTCTTTTCAATGGATGCGGGGCGCGCTCGTACGGCGTCGACACGTGGGCGACAGGTCAGAAGCGCATTCGCGATGCAGAAGGCACATGGCGCGATGCAGAAGATGGATTGCTCTCGCGCAACGCAATCGCGCAGGGCTCGGTCGATTCAACCGTCGGATTCTCACTGATGCTGGCGCCAGAACAGTCGGCTTCTGTGACCTATTGGATTTGCGCTGGCAAGGACTACGACGCCGTCAAGGCACTCGACGACAAGGTTCGCAGCAAGACTCCGCAGCGCATGATGGCGCGCACCGAGGCGTACTGGCGGTTGTGGGCGACGAAAGAAGAGTTCGACTTTTCACCACTGCCCAAAGAGGTGCGCGATCTTTTCATCCGAAGCGAACTGATCGTGCGCACCCAGATTGACCACGATGGAGCGATCATCGCTGCGAACGATTACGACATTACGCGATTTGCTGGCGATACCTATTCGTACATGTGGCCGCGGGATGGCGCGCTCGTGTCGTACGCGCTCGTGCTCGCTGGGCAGAGCGAACTCTCGCAAGAGTTTTTTCGCTTCGCGCAGCGTGTGATTGAGAGCGCTGGATATTTCTTGCATAAGTACCACCCGACTGGAACGATGGCGTCGAGTTGGCATCCCTGGATGCTTGATGGAAAGCGCATCCTTCCAATTCAGCAGGATGAGACTGCACTGGTTGTCTGGGCATTGCGGCGACACTTCCGAACATTTCGCGATGTCGAGTTCATTCGCGACCTTTACAACCCGCTTGTGATCGATCCGGCGACATGGATGTTGCGTTACCGCGACCCCAACGGACTTCCGATGCCCTCGTGGGATCTCTGGGAAGAGCGCAGAGGAGTGCATCTCTTCACGGTGGCGGCAACGATTGGCGCGCTGAAGGCTGCGAGCGAGTTTGCGCACGAAGTGGGCGCATTCGACCGTGCGAGTGAGTTTCGCGAAGGTGCGCAGCGCATGAAGAGTGCGCTGCTTGCACACATGTGGAGTCCTGAACGCAACATGTTTGCGCGGATGGCGACGCTGCGTCCTGAAGGTGGATACGACCTTGATTTCACAGTCGATGCGAGCGCGTGTGGACTCTTTGCGTTCGACGCATTCGCTGCGACCGATCCGCAAGTGGTCGCGCATATGCAGACGCTGCGCGAGCGACTCTGGGTACACACGCACATCGGCGGCATGGCGCGATACGAACGCGATCCGTATCACCAAGTTGAGCGATATGACTTGGGACGGGTGCCTGGAAATCCGTGGATCATCTCGACACTCTGGTACGCGCAGTGGCTGATCGAAAAGGCGCAGAGTGAAGCAGAACTCACCGAGGCGCAGCACTTGTTGGTTTGGACGTGCGAACGTGCCTCGCCATCGGGCGTGCTCGCAGAACAGTTCGACCCGTATTCGGGTGATCATCTCTCTGTCAGTCCGCTCACTTGGTCGCACGCAGCGTTCATGACGACTGTACTGAAGTATTTGCAGCGGCACACGCAACTCACGGGAGTTGCGCACGGAGTGCAGGCGCGCGCATGAGTCGCTGCCGCGCGCGAGTCGCCGCGGTTTTTATTCTGGCTGGAGTCATCGCGCTCACCATCGTTCGCCACGGGCCAGAGGCGATCGTTGCGCAATCGGCTGGCGGCGACTTCGACGGATCGCGCGCGATGCAATCACTTCGCGCCTTCGTCGGCGATGGCGCATCACGCGATGTCGGATCAGCCGGCCACGCTGCGGCAGAGTTGCGATTGCGCAGTGCGCTTGCAAACCTCGACTGCGAGGTTGGCGAACAATCGTTTCATGCGCGCGGATGGAACCGCACAAGTGTGCCGATGATGAACTTGTTCGTGCGCCTGCGTGGGACATCGGCAGACGCAGCGTTGCCGAGCGTGCTTCTGAGTGCGCACTACGACTCGGTCGCGCGAGGTGAGGGTGCTGGCGACAACGCAGCAGGAGTGGCGTGCGCACTCGAGATCATCCGCGCGCTCAAGGCGCGCCCTGCTGAACGCGACATCGTGGTGCTCTTCACAGATGGCGAAGAGGTCGGTCTCTACGGCGCACGTGCGTTTGTCACAGACCATCCTCTGTGGAATCAAGTCGGCGCGGTCGTCAATCTCGATGCACGCGGAAGCGATGGACCGGTTTACATCTTTGAAACGGGCTGCGATGGCGAGACACACGCAGCGATGCTGGCATCACTCGACCTTCCCGCACACACAACGAGTCTCGCGCGCGAGGCGTACGCGCGCATGCCCAACGGCACAGACTTTTCGGTGTACTTGCGCGGTGGACGTCCCGGATTCAACCTTGCGTTCATCGGCTCTCCGCGCAACTACCACACCGCCGACGACACGGTTGCGAATCTTGATCCACGCACCGTGAACCAAATGGGAGTGAATGCCCTCGCACTCGTGCGCGCACTTGCTGCGGGCACTCCACCAATGCTTAGCGCTGCCGAGATCGCTGAATGCACTGGCACGGATGCATCGCAGCAGCGCATCTCTGCGGTCTGGTTCGACTTCTTTCGATTCACCCTCGTGCGCTGGCCGACGTGGGTGAGTCACTGTGCACTTGCAAGTTCGGTCATCGCGGGCCTGATCGCTCTTCGCGCACTTCGACGAAGAGGCAGCGCTTCGCTGCTTGGATCGCTCTTCAGCGCAGTGAGCGTCGCGCTCTTGTTGTTGTTGGCGATTCTCGTTGGGGCGATTCTCTCGCTCGGATTGAAATCGTTTGGAATCGTCGAGGTTCCGTGGCCACGCGACAACATCTGGTGGGGCGATGCGATGTTGTTGGCGGTGGGTGCGCTCTATGTGGCGATGCCCTCGCGCCTCACCGCACGTCGTCGACAATTGCGACGAAGCGTGACGTGCTCCGACTGGGATGCATGGTTCGGCGGTTGGGCTGTCGTGGCTGTGCTTGCAGGTGCGATTGGCGTGATCGCGCCGGGAGCGGTCCATCCCCTGCTTGTTGCCCTCGTTGCGGCAGCACTGCTCACTGTTGTCGCGTGCAGACGAAATGCCTCGACGCTCAGCTGGTACTCGGTCGCAACAGGCGCGGTTGCGCTCTTGGTTTGGGCACCACTCGAGCCAGCATTCGTCGATGCATTTGGACTCTCGCTCGGTGGATTCACCGCGCTGCGCGGCGCACTGGTGATGATTGCATTTCGGCCGTTGTGCGATCCAGCGCGAGCGGCTGAGTTACCCGCTGAGCGCTCGGCGTAGCGCTCGCGGCTCAAGCCGTTCTTTGGAAAGAACGCATCATTCAGCGGGTCATTCCTTCCAAAGAACGAGAGTTGGTGCGAACCACTGCTGCATGCATCACTTGCGTCCACGCGGCGGAATCTTCGCTCGCGGCGAGTTCTCGAGCCGAGCAAGTCTGCGCAGCTCGGCGAGAGTTGTTTGAGCCCCGAGTGAAGATTCCGGCGCGATCACGCTATCTCGAATGCACCGCGATCACGATGGCTTGGTGGATTGCGCTCGCGCTTGCAGCCGTTCTTTGGAAAGAATGCATCATTAAGAGGGTCATTCCTTCCAAAGAACGAGAGTTGGTGCGAACCACTGCTGCATGCATCACTTGCGTCCACGCGGCGGAATCTTCGCTCGCGGCGAGTTCCCGAGTCGAGCAAGTCTGCGCAGCTCGGCGAGAGTTGTTTGAGCCCCGAGTGAAGATTCCGGCGCGATCACGCTATCTCGAATGCACCGCGATCACGCTGCTTCGAACGCGTCGCGATCACGCTGTTTCGAGCGCGTCGCGATCACGCTGGATTGAACGCAACGCGCTCAGCTGCTGCCTTCGCGCATTCGATCGACGCCTGCAGGGAATGGGTAGCGCGCAAAAACTCCGGTGCGAGGTAACTCCCACGCAGAAACAGGCGGATAGTAGTCGCCGCGGTATCCACCTTCATACATCGCCTTGAGCACAGCTTCGATGCTGGGCTCTGCTCCTTGATGATCGCGCAGACGATTGCTCTTGGCGCCGAGAAACGAAATCGTCGCAACTGGCGCGCGATCGGCGCGGCCGCTGAGCATCTGCGAGACCGTGCGAAATCCTCGGTAGATGTCTTCGAGATTGAAGTACTCACGACCCGTTGGACGCAACAACGCAAGCACGAGAATGCGATCGAGGTCGAACTTCAATATGTACGGCTCACGATCTTCTTTCGCGTGCACACTGACCGCGGTGCGGAACATCTTTGCGTAACTCGTCGCCGACGCGAGGGTCCACTGACTCGTCGGCACAAGTTTGAGAATCTCACTGAGAATTCCGTGCGTGTTATCTGTGTCGTTCACGCCACAGACAAGCGTGCGGTAATGACCATCAACTAGGTCATCGAGCAGATGTTGCCCCCACATCAATCGAATGCGCGAAGTCGCACTGCAAGCGCGCGGATCACCCGACGGCAGCAGCGTGACCTTCGGACCTGCAACTGGAACCTCAACGAGTCGATCGCCATCCCCTTCATAGATGCGAGCGGACGAGGCTGATTGATTGGTCTTTGCGGGTTGAGTCTTTGTCATCGTGTGTTCATCCTTCTGGACTTGCCTGTGGAGCGATGGTCGGTGCAGCAAACAATGGCTCGAACTGTCCCGCACGCCATGCTGGCAAACGAAAGACCCATCCTTGCCAGAGGGCAGAGTACTTATCGAGCGATTCGTGGGGAGTTGCAGCACACTCTCCTCGCGCAAGCCGCACCCAAACTGCATCTTCCTCTTTCCAGAGGCGTGCTTCGACCGCATGATCGGCATCCAGTTGAAAGATTGCGACGACCTGATTGGGGTGTGCGCTGTCATCTGCGCGTGCGACGCGCACGTCGTCGGGTTGGAATCCAGAGAGCAAGTATGGAATGGTCGACTTCACAGCATCGCGCTTGAGATCGGGCTCAGCGGGTGCCGGCTGCGCGAATGTCCAATTCGACTCGCTCTGTGTGAGGGTGAGTCCATCCACATCGATTTTCTGAATGTCCTTGGACTGCAAGTCGACGACTGGCCCATCGATCCAAGCGTGCGCTTCCGCAGTTGCCGCGAGTCGACCCTTCGCACGAAATGCCTGGTTCTCGCCGTGTTTGCGCACATAGACACCCGTGGGCGACTGCACAGCGTTTCCGACGATGAGATCTGCGGCGGCATCGGGCGACCCATCGATGTAGATGCGAATGCGCCGTGCAATCTTTGTCTCATCCGGCCACGCAACTCCCAGCTCATGGTGTCGCTCGGGTTTCGCAGTCATCTTCTGTGTCGTCTCAAGGGCGATCAGACCGCGCACGAGTTCTTGGATCGGCTCATCGTTTGCTGCAAATCCGTCGCGCGATGCGAGCACCCATCCTGTGTTGGTCTTTTCCACTCGAAGCACCGTCTCGCCGGATTGAACTTCGATCGCGCTGATCTTTGGGGCGAGCGTTTCGAGCGCGCCGAGATATTGGTCGAGGTCATTCGAAACGGTCGTTGCGTTGCGGCGGCTCTGAAGGATCGCGCCGATGGCAATCAGTGCAAGCACCGCAACGATCAGACCACGAATCAGTTTTGCGTTGTTCATCGAGCGACCCTCGTCATAAAGAATGAGCGGCGCAATCCCCATCCAACCGCGATGACTGCGACCACAATCGGCCAGACGACGACATTCAACAACATCAAGCGGTGGCCAAGCGACTCGACCTCTTCGCGCAGACTGAATTGCACCTGGCGAAGTTCTTTGCGCGCGTCTCCCATCTCGCGCTGAAGCGCAACGAGTTGCGTCTGCTGCTCACTCGTCAGGAGAAGCATTTGATCGGGACTCTTCTGCTTCTGAATCTCGTTGATTCGTGTTTGCGATGCAGTGATCAGCGCGGTCAGTTCTTGTTCGCGCGCGCGGTAACGCTCTTCAGCCGCCCGCTGCAAGTCACGCACAATATCGAAAGGACGCTGGCTCGATCCGCGCGCACGAAGCGAGAGCAGTGCGTTGTCGCCACAAAGTTGTTCGACTGCATTGATGAGTAACGACCCGTTATCGGCGAATGGGCGCCAACCGAGGCTCAACGAACCGAGGCGCTCCTCTTGGGTCCACGCTTCATTTCGAAGCAAGTCTGCATCGGCGACCACGACGATCGTCGCGGAACGGGTTGGCGGCGAATCGACGAGCGATGCGTTGGGGTCGAAGTACGCACTCTTCACTGGTCCAACGAATCGCGCCGCGAGCGCGTGACGCTGATTGGTTGAGACGAACTCACGCAGCAGTGCTGCAGGGTCAGCGAATGCTCCGAGTTTCGATCCATCGATCATCATCGTGTCGAACGAACTCTCGATGAGATTGGTCATCTCAAGCGATCCACCTGTTTTCGCCGAGAGACTGCCCGCAGAGAGCATCACGATGTTGGCGAGCGCGCCGTATGCAGGATCTTCTTTGAGAATCGCGTCTTTCGTCAGCAAGAGCCACGCAACGTAATCAACCGTTGCGAGTCCAGATTGCGACCGCGCGCGCACACGCTGTGCATAGGTGCGATCGGCAACAACCGCGCCAGGGGTCCATCCAATTCCCCACGCTGCTGGAAGCGCGCCGAGATCACTCGCGCCGCCACCCGCACCAAATCCCATCGCTCCCGCTGCCTGTGCGTCCGATTCGCAGTAGGGGTCGAGAAACATCAAGATCTTTCCACCCCCCACCGCATACCCATCGATTGCGCGAAGCAATTTTTCGCCAAGACCCTTTGGATGCGCGATCACAAGCGCGTCGAAGTTCTCTGGCAGTTTTTCGGCGTCCGCTGCAACGACTTCGACCTCGAAGAGATTGCGAAGTTGAACGAGCACCTGCCATGGCGGTGCCATCCGCTTGCCCTGTGGATCAAAACTCGAATCGAGTGGCAAACTCGTAATCAGCGCAACACGAGCACGCGTGGCGCGCGAGACATTCACAATCGCACGCGAGACGTCATATTCGAGATACGCCTCATCCGAAGGGTTCAGATATGGGATTCCCTCTCGCCGATCGGTCGACCCAGAGATGAGCAACCCGAGCATCAACTGCCGCCCTGAGCCGTCTGCTTGAATTGGCGCGATTCCTGCGGCGGTCGCGGCATCCTCAGCCTCTGAAAAAGGCAGCGGATCGACCACATGCACTTCGACTCGGCCATGCGATGCGCGCGCGAGCTCTTCAAGAAACTCCTGCACGCGAATCGCGTGATTGCGAAGCACCGCGATGTCTTTCGCCGCATCGGCCGAATAGAAAAAGTCGATCCGTACCGGCTCGTCGAGACTCTCGAGCATCGCGCGCGTTGCCGGCGAGAGCGTGTAGAGCGACCCTTGGGTGAGATCGATTCTCAGCGGCAGCGTGAACGACGAGAAGATCGCCTGCACGACGAGCCATCCCGCGAGCAAGAGTGTGCACCCCAACATCGCGGTCGATCGTCTGTTGATCCGCTTCATATCAGGCGCTCTTTCTCCAATCGACCACAAGCGAAGTCGCTGCGAGCAGCGCGAAGATCGCGGTGGCGAAGTACACAACATCACGTACCTCGATCACTCCACGCATCAGGCTCGAGAAGTGCGTGAGCACGCTCACTCCCGCGACGAGATTGATCGCATCGCCCGAGAGCCATCCGCGAAAGAAATCGAGCACGACCGGAAAACCTGTGAGCAGCGCAAGAAAACACAAGACCACTGTTACAACGAATGCGATGACCTGGTTCTTGGTCATCGCCGAGACGAGTGATCCGATGCCGAGAAAAATGCCCGCGACCATGCCAGATGCGAGATACCCCGCGACGATCGCCCCCTGATCGGGATCGCCAAGCCACGAGACTGTGACCCAGATCGGAAACGTGAGCGCGAGTGCGACCAACGCAAAGAGCCACGCTGCAAGAAACTTTCCTGTGACTGCCTGCGCGATCCCGAGCGGAAGCGTCGTGAGCACTTCAATCGTCCCAAGCCGCCTCTCTTCAGCCCATAATCGCATCGAGAGCGCTGGGGCGAGAAAGAGAAAGAGCCACGGAACAAACTGAAAGAACGGTCGAAGATCTGCTTGCCCTCGCTCGAAGAGTGAACCCATCGAAAAAGTAAAAATGCCCGCGAGAAAGAGAAAGACCACGAGGACCACTGCGGCAAGTGGTGTTGCAAAGTAACTGCTGAATTCACGGCGAAAAATGGTGGCGCACGCGTTCACGTCACGACCTCGCTCGCACGCGCCGTCATTGCTCGGAAGGCGCAGTCCATCCGATTGCGAGTCACACTTTCTGGCGCCTGTTGTTCGAACTCGGCGGGCGTGCCGTCGAAAACCACGCGCCCAGCCGCGATCACGACCGCGCGCGTGCACACCGCTTCGACCTCTTCAAGAATGTGTGTCGAAAG
Source organism: uncultured Singulisphaera sp. (assembly GCA_964355975.1). GTDB lineage: Bacteria > Planctomycetota > Phycisphaerae > Phycisphaerales > SM1A02 > F1-60-MAGs104. Next base: position 30,814 of record CAYHFW010000001.1, on the reverse strand, counting down.
CACGATCGCCTTGGTCGAACCCATCGCGCGAATGAGTTCTCGAACCTCATGTTTCTGATTCGGATCGAGTCCGTCAGTCGGTTCGTCCATGATGAGAATCGGAGGATCGTGAATGAGCGCCTGTGCGATGCCAACGCGTCGCTTGAATCCCTTTGAAAGTGTCTCAATGACCTGGTCGATCACACCACCGAGATGGATGCGTTGCACGACATCATCGAGCCGCGCACGAACTTCGCGTTGTGGAATCGCGCGCGCACGCGCGATGAATGTGAGGTACTCGCGCACCGTCATCTCTGGATATGCAGGCGCACCTTCGGGCAAGTAACCAAACGTGCGTCGCGCAGCGATGGGGTTGTCGCGCAGCACGAAGCCACCCATCATGATCTCCCCATCTGTGGGATCAAGAAACCCAGTGAGCATGCGCATCGTCGTTGTCTTGCCAGCGCCGTTTGGGCCGAGAAATCCAACGACTTCGCCCGCCTGCACCCGCAGAGAGACCCCGGTGACGGCACGAATTGCGCCGAAACTCTTGTGCAAATTTTGAGCATTGATGAGTTCGGTCATGCCAGCGTCACCGAGCGCGAGGCTACTGCAAAAGCCTCGTTTTTCGCAAGATATCGACGGTTAGGCCAAGTCGTTCGCGAATGGAATGACGGCCTGCGATGAATAATCCCGCATTTCTTGGCGGTTTTCTGGTGATCGGTCGATAACAACACCTGAGCCGTTGCATTGTGCAGCGGCTCAAGAGATCAGAATCCCCAGGAGCTAACAAATGCAGGCATTCACATGGATCAAAGGTTGGGCCCGTGAACTCATGGACATCATGCTTCTTTTCATCGGACTTGGCGTTCTTGTTCAGATCATCTTTGGATCGAACAACGTTGGTTTCTTTGCTGGCATCACCAGCAATCTAATGGGCTTCGTCAACCAGATCGGTAGTGGCGGCTTCGTGGGACTGATCGCGCTGCTCGTGATCATCGGCGTCTTCACCAAGCGCAACGCGACCACCTGATTTCGTTCACGCAATCTGATCAATTGATCGAAAGGGTCGAAGCAAATGGCTTCGGCCCTTTTTCTTTTCTATCGAATGAAGATCGTTGCGAGACCTAGAAAAATTCCCATGCTCGCCACATCAGTTGCAGTCGTCAGAAAAATGCTCGACGCGGTCGCCGGATCTGCGCCGAGTTTCTTGAGCGTGAGTGGAATGAACGCACCCGAGAGTCCACTGATCATGCAACTGCAGATCATCGCAACAAATGTGATCAAGGCGAGTTGAAAGGCGCGGTCAGCGGCCCAGATATGAGTTGGGTCTTCGGGCTTGGGCTGCATGTGTGCGAAGATGTACATGCCGATTCCTGCTGTGATTCCAACGAGTGCGCCGTTGGCGATTCCGAGCAGCGCTTCTTTGATCACGAGCGTTCGCTCACGCCCTGGCTTGAGTTCTCCGAGTGTCATCCCACGCAGTGCAACGGCGAGAGCTTGGCATCCAGTATTGCCCGACTGACCGGCGAGCACCGGAAGAAAGACCGCAAGAATGACGAGCGAGTCGAGCGTGCCCTGAAAGAACGCGACGACCGCAGCGGCAATAAACGCTGTCAGCAAGTTGAGCTGCAACCACGGATGTCGATAGATGAGACTCTTTAACCACGGAGTCGCGAGCCGCTCTTCTTTCGAGACACCCACCATTGCTCCTGTTTGCGCGCTGATTTCGATCGCTTGCGCCTCAAACATCTTCTGTCCGCGAATGAGACCGATCAGTTTGCCGCTCGCATCACAGACGGGGTAAACGGGATAGTGCCGTGTGACAACCTCACGCATTGCATCGACTAAACCAAGTTCTGGCCGAAGCGAAAACGGATTGCGAATCATGATCTGCTCGAGGCGTGTTGTGCGCTCGGCGAGAAGCAGATCGCGGGTCGTGAGCACTCCGAGCAACCGTCCCTGCGCATCGCAGACCCACCCATACGTCACGAACATGGTCTTGACGAGCTCGCGCAACTGCTCTGTCGCCTCGGCCACCGTTTGCGTCGGCGAGAAGACGGCGTGCACGGGATCCATCATCGAACCGATTGTTGCCGTGCCAGCATCAGCGGTGGGCTGAGTGGCTGGTGTGGATGAAGGTTGCGTCGGCATTGTGTTCATTGTGGAGCGCTTTCCGCTTCGAGTTTCGAACGATACTATGGAAGTTTCTACTAGGAGATTGAACCATGTCGGGCTTTTCACAACGCGAAGATGCACTCGAAAACAAGTTTGCCTTTGATGAAACCAAGCGTTTTCGCGCTGAGGCGCGACGCAACAAGTTGCTTGCGCAGTGGGTTGGCGAGCGCGCCAAGATGACGGCTGACCAGATCGCCGCGTACGCGACCGAACTGATTCAATCTGATCTCAAGACACCAGGCGATGCCGATGTGCTTGCCAAAATCGTCGCCGACCTCAAGAGCCGAGGGGTCACGGTGAGCAACGATGAAGTGCGCACCGAGATGACGCGCTGCTACCAAGTCGCAGCTGAACAGACTGCCAAAGAGGGTTGATTCGGCTGCGGACATTGTGGCGCATTGGGGTGTCCGTCTGATCTCGGCGGTACGTTGGCCATTCCTTCCGAAGGAAGGAATTCTTGTACGACGTTTGCCGCTTGCGCACTCACGCTGTCTTGTTGGATTGGGTCTTGGTGTCTTGCCGTCACTCACTTGCGCACTCGCGGCGGAATCTTCGCTCGCGCGAGTTCCCGAGTCGAGCAAGTCTGCGCAGCTCGGCGAGGGCTGTTTGAGCGCCGAGTGAAGCATTCCGCCGCGCTCGCACTTTCTGATTGGCTTGGGATTGCGCGCTGCCGGCTCGCGCGCGCAGCCGTTCTTTGGAAAGAACGCATCGCTGAGCGGGTCATTCCTTCCAAAGAACGAGATATGCCACAACAATCTCAGCAGCTGCTAACTCCCCCCCCAGTTCGATAGCAGTGTGGCGAGATCGAGTCCATCGACCACGCCGCTTCCATCGAGATCGGCTGCACCCGCCCCGCCCCAACCGCTTAGAAGTGCTGCGAGATCATTGCCGTTCACGATGCCATCCCGATTGATGTCGCCGCTCACGATGTGCGGGGCGACTGAGACACGGTAATGCAGTCCAAAGAAACTCGGCACATACGGAGGGTCATCGGGCCCTGGCGGCGGAGCATCTGGATCTTCGATGTCACACGAAAAGGCAGTGCGAAATGGGCGATCTGCCGTCGCCGCGCCGATGACGAGCCAATCGCTCGACCCGGCGAGTGTGATTGAACGCGTGGTGCACTGGGGCACCTCAAGAGTGTCGATCACTTGCAGCGGACCATCGCACGCGCCGCGCAGAATGATTGCGAGCAGCGGAAACTCGCTCGTGATGGCGAGCTCGGCGTGGCATGTCAGCGCATCGAGTCGAAACCAATCTGTATCGCGCGTTGACTCAGTCGAGATAGTCGACTCATACTTCCGTCCACACGCGACGAGTGTCGCAGCGGCGCCGACCTTATTGCATCCCTCGTCGATGCGCTGGTAGCAAATCTCAGTAAGTTCAACTGCGGCAGGATCGTGCCCAATCGAACAGGGTGATGCACCGCACAGAGCAGCGGCTTCACGCGCGCAGACTTCATCCCAGATCGCGTAACAGCAGAAGGCGTCGAACGTGCAGAGAAACGAACAACACGATTCGTCATCGCAACCCGCCGAGGGGTGAAAGGCATCACACGCGCCTGCGCTGGGACAGTTGTAATCATCGCAGAGTTCGCCTTCGGCATCGACGCACGACTGATCCCATGCGACCTCACAGCAGATGGGATTGAATTCGCACACAGCCTGACAGCAGAGAGTGCGCACGCATCCTGGTGTTTCGTGCGGTTCTTCGCAGAGTCCAGCACCCGCCCCGCACGCTGGCGGCACTGCGCTGCCGAATGACTCGGCGTCATCCTGCCACTGCGCGAGCCACTGGGATGCCGCCGATGCGTTCGTAAAAATCGGCGACGAATCGGATGGAGGCGGTGTCGGCGGACCATCTGCGACTCCACCCGAAGTGTTTCGATAAATCATCACGGTGTGCGCAGCGATGTCGACCGCAACGATGTCAGTATCTGCATCACTGTCGATATCAACGAGAGTCATGTCGCGCAGAAATGTGCCGGCCGCCTTCGAAGTGACATGCACAAACTCGCCGCCAGTCGATCCTGAGACTTCGGCGATCGTCAACTTGCCAGGCAGCGCCGAACCCATGAGCACATCGCGGTCGCCGTCGCCATCCATGTCGGCAGAATTGACGGTCCATGAATAGCCTTCAGTCCCGCCGACTCGAAGCACCTTCTCACCGAATTGCCCAGTTCCATCGTTGACCCACACGACGGTCACATTGGGTGAGTTCAGCAACAGCCCATTGGAGAGAATGTCATTGTCGCCATCGAGATCGATGTCTGCCTCGACGATGTTTGAGATCGCGACGCGCTCTTTCGCGACGATCGGCGCTTGCCACGACTCGCCTTGCGCAAACACCCCCGCCCCATTGTTTCGCATGATCGCGACGGCCGATCCCCCAGTCGAAGCCGTTGCGATGTCTATGTCTGAGTCGCCATCGAAGTCGGCGGCGACGATGCAGAATGGAAAGGGAACTGCAGTCGCCCACGGTTGCGTTGCGATGACCTGTGCTGGTTGAAACTGCTGTGTTGCATCCCACTTCCACACTTCGACAGTTCCAGAGCCATAGTTCGCCACTGCAGCGTCGAGGTCGCCGTCGCCATCGAGGTCGCGCACTATCACCTTCGATGGATTGCGCTGCGCGAGAATCATGCGCGGCTTCGCGAAGAGCCCCCCTCCCAACCCAGTGAGCAACGCAAGTCGACCGTGATTCGAGCGCACTGCTGCGATGAGGTCTGGGATGCCATCTCCGGTGAGTTCGCGCACCTCAACCCAATCTGTCGGCGCTCCGACTGCGATGAACTCTGACGCGGCGAAGGCACCGCCACCGATGCCACGCAAGAAAGCCAACTGCCCAGTGGTGTCACGAGAACTCACGATGATGTCGACGACGCCGTTGCCGTCGAGATCTGCAACCGCCGCGTGCGTTGGGTTCACAAGCGGCGACAACGGCAGAGTTGTTGGGCCGAGCAACGTGATCCCCGCAGATGCTTGCAGTGCGCAGGCGCCAACAAGTGAGATCGAAGCGACGACTTTCACTTTCACTCATGCAAGGTAGCCCAGAATCTGAGAAATCCCAGCGACAGTGTCTAGAATCGCCCTCTGAATGCGCTGCCACTTGAGACTTCTCGCATGTGTGATTCTGATGGCTGGAATGCTCGCCGCGGTGCAGCAGAGTCCCGCTGCCGACTACAACAAGAAGTTTGACGCGTGGCTCAAGACCCCCGATGCGCCTGCGAAAGTGAAGTCGAAGATCGTGAAGCGCACATTTGTTTGGCGCGATGCGACTCCGTCGATCACCGTGCGAGACAATGTGAAGTACCGCGATCCATCGATTGCACCCTGGCGATTCTCGATCGAGGCATCGATCGATGAGGCGCGCGCGCAAGCGATCGAGCGACACTTTGGAGTTCCGCTCGATGCGGTCCAATTCGGCTTCACAAGTGAAGAAGAGAAACTGCGTTGTCAGCGACTCGAGAAAACCAAACTTGCGCATCACGGGATGCGGCTCACAGAATCAAAGGATGGATCGTCTGGGGTTCTCGACGCGGACTATCAGTGGCTCGTCGATGGTTGTGCCAAACAAGTTGAACCGATTGCGGCAAGCATCCTGCGCGAAACCGACCGCGTGCTCAAGGAAAGCGATGCCCCGCGGATCGCGAACGCGCGGGACAAGGTTGCGGCGATCTTTCGCTTCATTCAGAGCATTCCGTACGAAGAGGTTCCTGAACTTGCTGATGGCAAAGACCGCTGCGGCATGCGCACCCCGCTCATCACGCTGCTCAGCGGTGGGGATTGCGACTCGAAGAGCGTGCTCATGGCGGCACTGATTCGTTCGAAGAAACTTGCAGATGTCGTGATTGTCACTCTCACAATGCGCGATGGTTCGGGACACGCGATCTTGGGAGTCAATGTCACGCCACATTCCACCGACCAAACAGTGAGTTATGACGGAAAACGATTCGTACTTGCCGAAGCCGCAACCTCTGATGAGCGTCACGATGGAAACATCGCAGACCTCGGCGAAGTCGGACCAGAGTGGAAAGATTTTCAGTCGCGACCGTACGAAGTGATTCCGCTGAAGTGACGGGCCGGACAGTTCTTGCTTACTCTCTGCCCCCTACTCGCACCCTCGGAGCCCACGCATGTCACGCAACACTTTTACTCTCGCCCTGACCTCATTCACACTCTCGGCGCTGCTCTTTGATGGCGCATGCGCTTCGACACAGAACACTGCGGCACCAGTGACGGCTGCAGCCGCGATGAACTGCCCCATCAGCGGAGAGCCCGTCACGAAGAACACGCTCTACGTCGCGTACTACGGCATCTATCCTGTGTACTGCGCTTCACTGAGCGACTCGACGCAGTTTGGATCGCTCCCCGCCTCGAAGCGCGCTGAAGTCGCGGCGACTCAAGTGCTCGCTCAGAAGAAAATCACCAACACAACCTGTCCGCTCACTGGCAGCGCGCTGACTGCGGCTGCTTCGCCCGTGAAGTACAACGAGACGATCATTGGCTTTGCCACATCTGCCGATGCAAATCAGTTTCGCTCGCTCCCAAAAGCAGAGCAGCAGAAGATCATCGACGCATGGAAGGCGAGCTCGAAGTAACTCGTTTGTGTTGTGAAACCTTACGGGGTTCGGGCGACGCGAAATCCAAACTCAGTGATTCTTGGATCGCCCGTGCAGTGGTTCATGCGAAACGATGCGCGGCAGTTCTGAGCACTGTGATCCCATGAACCTCCGCGAAGCACGCGAAACGCATTCTGCGCGTAGCCCGTTGGATTCGTGGCACCGTTTTCGCAGGAGCGGTAGTAGTCAGCGCCGTACCAGTCGTTGACCCACTCCCACACATTGCCGATCATGTCGTAGAAACCCAGGGGATTTGCGCTCTTCTCACCGACGGCGTGAGTGCGACCCTGCGCGTTGTCAGCATGCCACGCGATTTCGTCGAGTGGGCCATAGATTGGCTCGCGCGTGCCGGCGCGACATGCGAACTCCCACTCAGCTTCGGTTGGAAGGCGCATCTTTGTTTTCGCAAGGAATGGCTGAAGGTCTTCAAACGTCAGCGTTTCGACAGGCCAGTTTGCGGTCACGACCGTTGCCATCATTTCAGCGCCGAGTTTTTCTTCGGCCTGCTTGCGCGTGTAACCCGCTTCGATCAACTCTGCGAGTTTTGCAGCGCGATCTTCATCGGTGATGACCTCGAAGTTGATGTCTTGAAAATAACTCTGATTCGTCCCCATCTGGCGAGTCCACTGTTCTTGCGTGACTTCGGTGCGGCCGAGATAAAACGCCTTCGTCAAAATGATTTCATGCGCTGGACGCTCGTCGCTGTTGGCGAGCGTGTCGCCAATGCTCATTCCCATCACGAACTCGCCCGATGGAACCAGCAGCATCTCGATACCCGTTGCCTTGTCGCGTACCCGCCACGGAAGTCCAGTGCCCGCGATCGCGGTGCGCAGGGTCGCATCCGTAACGACCTTCGCATCTGGACTCTGCTCAAGAACGTCTGCCCATCCCATCGCTGTCGCCGCGGCAGCCATACGATCGCCACCTGGACTTCCCGGTTGAATGCGCGTGGGAAGCGTTGTTGGCTGACTTTGCGCCGCGGGCGCTGGTGCTGGTGGTGTCGCTGGCGGTGGTGGTGCCGCTGGTGGACTCTGCGCGCCGAGCGTGGTCGCGACGATGGCTGCCCCCCAGAGTGGTGCGATGACTGGCAAGAGCTGTGTGTATCGAGGATGGATTCGTTTGCTGTGCATGGTGCAACTTTCTCGTTGGAGCGGCTTCATGGATTGCGCGCGACTCGAAATCCGAAATCGGTGATGCGCGGGTCGGGCAAGTAATGATTCTGTCGGAACGAAACGCGGCAATTCTTCGCGACGTGATCCCATGACCCACCGCGCGCCACCCGAAAATCGGTCGCTGCTGGACCAGTCGGATCGGTCGCGCCGTTCTCACATGCAGCGTAATAGTCGGCGAAATACCAATCGCCAACCCACTCCCAGACATTGCCGATCATGTCGTAAAAACCCAGCGCATTTGGCAATTTTTCGCCAACCGCGTGGGTGCGCTGTTCTGAATTCTCTGAGTACCAAGCAATCGAATCGAGCTCGCCGTAGCGCGGCTCACGCACTCCTGCGCGCGCTGCGTATTCCCACTCGGCCTCGGTCGGCAAACGCAATTCGGTCTTGCAGAGGTATGCAATCAACTCGTCAGGTGTAAGCGTCTCGACTGGCCACTGACCAGAATTGACTTCAACGAGTGCTCCGCGTCCAGCCTTCAACTCTGCTTCGCTGAGCGTGTATCCAGCTTCGACGAGCGCGGCAATTTTTGCGTCATGGTCGGGACCGCTCTCGACGTGAAATCTCACCTCTTGAAAGTAACTCTGGTTGTAACCCATGATCTTGGTCCATTGATCCTGAGTGACTTCAGTGCGACCGAGATAAAACGCTTTCGTCAAAGTGACTTCGTGGGCTGGACGTTCGTCCTCCATGGCAATCATGTCGCCAGGACTCATCCCCATCACAAACTCGCCAGGAGGAACGAGCAACATTTCAATGCCGCTCTCGGTGTCACGCACGCGCCATGGAAGCCCAGTCGCTTTGATGCGCGCCAAGAGCGCCGCATCGGTGACGACCGCAGGATCTGGATTGCGTTCGAGCACTTGTGCCCACGCGAGTGATCCGCTTGGCGAATTCTTGCCGACGCCACCCTTCACTGTGACTGAACATCCGCTCAACACTGCCACGCCCAGAGCGACGGACACGATCTTGGTACCCCATAGGTTCATGGCAGCAGATTACGGCGAACAAGTCGTTATGGGTTGCGCGCGACCCGCACACCGTAGGCGGGTCGACCAACCGCTGAACCAACACGCGCGGTGGCGCGACATGCCACGGGAAGGCTGAGCCAGTTTCCGCCGCGAAGCGCTTGTGATTCTCCCGCGATGAAACTGTCTGAACACCACTCCCAAACGTTGCCGAGCATGTCGTGCAAGCCGAATGCGTTCGCTCTCTTGGTCGCAACATCATGTGGATGCTCGCTCGCGTTCGCTCCGCACCACGCAACCGCATCGAGTTCGCCATACCGCTCACCGGTGGTTGTCGCGCGGCAGGCGTACTCCCACTCTGCTTCGGTTGGAAGTCGCAGTTCGTTCTTGCGAAGGAAGGATTGAATCTCGTCTGGCGAAAGAGAGTCGACCGGCCAATTGCTCGTATCGATCGCTTCGACTTCAACACTTGCAACCTGCGCGCTGGCTTCGCGTCGCGTGTACCCACCAGCCATGAGGGCTTTGATTTTCACTTCGCGCTTCTCATCCGCGAGTGCCTGGATCGCGCCGCGCTGAAATGCGCTCGGATTGTTGCCCATCAAATGAGTCCATTGAGCCTGTGTGATTTCGGTGCGACCTATATAGAAGGGTGCGGCGATCTTGATCTCGCACGCAGCCACTGCAACCGCGTCGCCGCTCGATGCAATCGCTGCCACGGCGCACGACCCTGGTGGCACGAGCAGCATTTCGATTCCGCTCGCGCGATCGCGCACACGCCACGGAAGACCCGTCGCCTCGATGCGCGCGCGAATCGCTTCATCAGTGATGACGGCCGCCGATGGCAATGCTTCAAGCGTTTGCGCCCACGCGAGGGGAGTTTGTTGTTGTGCACGCGCAAATCCGATCGACATTGCGAGCACGACACCGAGCACGATGCGAGAAACAATCTTCATTCGTACATCGTAACTCTCTATTCTCGTACGGTGCTCAATCCACTTCGCGCCGTTGCCATCGCCATGAGTGTGTCACTCTCGTGCAGCGCGCACTGCGAGCCCCCGCCGAGTGGCGCATACGGCGTGTGCATCCCAACCGCGGACGGCATCGGATCAACCTATTTTGGCCGAGAAATCGCACAGGTCATGGGGCACTCAGCAGTGGACTGGCTCGAGCGAGACGGGCGCGCTGGTGAGGAACGCACCGACCTGTTGGCGCGTGCGCTCGAGGTGAAGCGCGGCGAAGTCGTGGCCGACATCGGTTCAGGGAGTGGCTACTTTTCGATTCCTCTCGCCCACGCTGTTGAACCCAATGGCCGCGTGTTCGCGGTGGATGTTCAGAAGGAAATGGTTGAGTTTCTCACGGCGCGAGCGAAGCAGGATGGCGTCGACAACATCACGACAATCCTGGGCCGGATCGATGACGTGTCGCTTGCAGCCGCATCAGTCGATCTTGCACTGCTCGTCGATGCGTACCACGAGTTCGAAAAACCCTGGGAGATGATGCGTTCAATCGTGCGTGCGCTGCGCCCAGGCGGCCGACTCGCGCTCGTCGAGTTTCGCGCCGAAGATGAGCGCGTTGAGATCAAGCCTCTGCACAAGATGTCGCAGGGGCAGGCGCGGCGCGAAATCGAAGCTGCGGGACTCATCTTCGACCGCACCGATAGTTCGCTTCCCAAGCAACATCTGATGTGGTTTCATCGACCCACGGGCGTGATCGAGCCCTTCAATGGTGTGTCACTCGATGGATGGAACGGCGATCGATCGTATTGGAGTGTCGAAGATGGATGCATCGTCGGAAGGTCAACGCAGGAGCATCCACTCACAACAAGCACCTACCTCGCATGGGATGGTGACATGCCGCAGGACTTTGAGTTGCGCTGTCGCGTCAAGTTGAATGGTGGCAATAGCGGTATTCACTATCGAAGCTCGCGGATCGCTGGTCAGGCCGACATGCACGGGTTTCAAGCAGACCTAGACGCTCAGAACAGTTACTCGGGGGTGCTCTATGAGGGACTCGGGCGCGAATTGATGAGTGCGCGCGGAGAGCAGGTTGAATTCACCCCATCTGGCAAGCGCGTCATCGCGCAGTTCGCGCCCGACACGGTGCTTCGCAAAACGATTCGCGCCGGCGAGTGGAATGATTATCGAATCGAAGCGAATGGAACGCGGGTTCGACACTGGATCAACAATGTGCTCATGAGCGATGTGACTGACGGCGACGCGAGTCGATTTCGTCGCGATGGGCTCCTCGCATTTCAGTTACATCAGGGTGCACCGATGGAGGTGCGGTACTGCGCACTTGAAGTTCGTGCGATCCAATCTGCCCCTCCAGTCTCAAGTCTCACTCTTCCCGCTGGATTCACGGCAGAACTGCTCGCAAGCGCGCAACCATCGCAAGGAAGTTGGGTCGCACTCACTTTCGATTCGCATGGGCGCGCCGTCATCTCGCCACAGGATGGCGAACTCTCCATCGCGTCCATTCCAGGGCTCACGCGCACGAGCGACGGAACCCTTTGGACTGGCGAGACAACACTCGTTCAGCAGTTTCACGCACCGATTCGCAGCGCGCAAGGACTGTGTTTCGTCGGCGATGAACTCTACGCAAACGCGCTTGGTTCGGGCGGCCAAAGCGCGCTCTGGCGCGTGCGCGACCTCGACCACGATGGCGACTACGAAGACGCGCTCGCCGTCATCCCTTACTCAGGTGACGCGGGGGAGCATGGGCCGCATGCAGTGGTGCGAGGTCCTGATGGAGCTCTCTATGTTGCGCTCGGAAACCACACGCGGGTTCCCGAGAGCCTCGCGCATTATTCGAACGATGAAACACCAGGACGGGCGATGGGTTCGCCCCACGACTTCTTTGGCGAAGATCGCATCGACGCGCGCATGTGGGATCCACGTGGTCATGCTGTTGGGGTCTACTCACCTGGTGGAGTTGTCGTGCGTGTCGACCCATCCGACCACAGTGCGACGGTGTTCGCTGGAGGATTTCGAAACGCGTACGACCACTGCTTCAATGAAGACGGAGAACTCTTCACATACGACAGCGACATGGAGTGGGACATCGGCGCGCCGTGGTATCGCGCGCCACGCGTTGTGCACGTCGTCTCGGGCGGTGACTTTGGATGGCGCAGCGGAAGTGCGGCGATGCCAGATTGGTATCCCGACACACTCCCTCCCGCGTGCGAGACAGACTCTTCGTCTCCCACCGGCATGATCGCGGGTTGCGATGGAGGATTTCCTGCCCCATGGAAGGACATGATTTTCTGCGCGGATTGGACCTATGGCCGAATTCTTGCGGCAACACTGACCCCAAGTGGTTCCTCGTACACAGCGCAGTGGCAACCATTCATTACGGGTCGTCCGATGCCTGTTGCTGACCTTGCATGGGGAGCCGATGGCGCGATGTATTTCGTGACCGGAGGTCGTGGGACGCAGAGCGGTCTCTATCGCGTTCGTGCCAATGCGTCGACCATCGCTGCGGTCGATGCGACTGCTACTGATAGCGCCGCCGAACAACTTCGCGCACTGCGGCGGTCGTATGAAAGCCTGCAACATCTTCTTTCGAATTCGCAGCTCGAGCAGGGGTTGCCGACGCTGCTCGCTGGGCTAGGACACTCGGATCGATTCGTGCGCAGTGCCGCGCGCACTGCGCTCGAGCACCAGCCGACCGATTCATGGCGAGGCGCTATCGCGACGCTGAACTCGCCACGCGCGAGGCTCAGCGCTGCGCTCGCGCTCGTGCGCGCTGGCAATCTTGAAGATTCGAAGAGTGCTTGTGATCTTGCTGCAACAACGATGGCCGAGCTTCTGCCGCAAGTTGCATCCGACGCTAGCAACGACGATGCGATCGCGGCGATGCGGGTCGTAGAGATCGCTGTCGCTCGGCACCGCGAGCTGGCGGCTCACCCGAGTGTCTTGCGAGTTGCCGAACTGGGTCTGCAACGCGTGGCGCAACGCAATCATGGGACGCCAATCGCGGATGGGCCAGCGACGTTCATCGCGCTCGAGCTCGGCAGCGCGCTTGGGCTTCCCGCCACCGTGCCCCTTGCGTTGGCGGCGCTCGAACGAGCGCCGAGTCGCAGCGAAGCGCTTCGCTTTGCTGCCAACCTTCGCGTTCTCAAGGATGGCTGGACCGACGACCTTCGCGCGCGCTACTGGCAGTGGCTCGTGGGTGCGAACGATCGTGCGGGTGGCTTCAGTTTGCGCGGATTCATCGAGAACATCGTCCGCGATGCGCGCACAAATGTTGGCGAGTCGACTCGCGCCGCGGGCGGCGAGGGCAAGTCCACTACCGATGCAGTCACACCCGCCACATTCACAACGACGAGTTCGACACTGCACGATTGGCGCGTCGGAGAGTTTGAGAGTGCATTCGATGCCGCTGCGACACTGCCACACGAGAGCGCTGACCTTGCCCGCGGCGCGCAAGTCTTTCGTGAATCGACTTGCATCCTCTGCCATCGATTCGCGGGCGATGGTGCGACAACCGGTCCCGACCTCACGGGGGTGGGAGGGCGATTCTCGCGGCGCGATCTACTCACTGCGATTCTGGATCCTTCTGCAACCGTCTCTGACCAGTATCGCGACAGCCTCATCGAGAGCACCGACGGATCGATCACTGTCGGCCGAATCGTCAGCGACACAGGTGATGCGATTGAAGTTCGAACGAGTCCACTGTCAGAGGAGCGCACGCGCCTCTTGAAACGAGAGGTCGCATCGATTTCAGCGATTGGGACCTCAAGCATGCCAAGTGGACTGCTGAATTCTCGCTCCCACGAAGAAATACTCGCGCTAATCACCTATCTCGAATCGCAGATTCCCACTTCCCCCTAGTTTTTTCGAATTCTGCGGAGATTTTCTCGCGCGCGCAGAAATCTTGGGTATTTTTCAGTCGTATCGACCGTTCTCAACCCCCGACCCAACTCATCCCCGGAGCCCCCCATGAGATCAGCAACACTCGCAGCCTTCTCTTTCGTTCTCGCCTCATCGCTCACTGGGGCGGTGCTCGCCGCGGGTGAAGCTGATGGCCACGGACCACTCCTCGCCCCCGCGAATGAGAAGCCCGCAGAGCCGACGCTCAGCGAGCGATACGGAACGTGGTTCGTTCCGCCATCACAAGTTGCGCTCGCTGCGATGGATGTTCAGGGATACCTCAAAGAAGATGCGAACGTCGATACTTCGCAACCCTTTCGCTTCGCAATCGAACGCGCACTCGACTTCACGCTCGCTGATGGACAGTGGATCGAAGTCGAAGGCGGAAGTTTGTGGCGACTCGACATCGTGCTTGATGGCGCGATGAGTTCGCGACTGCATCTGAGTGGGCTTGATCTCGCAGATGGGCAGGAGCTCGCGATTGTGAATCCTGATCTCGAAGAAAGGATGACTGGCGTCCTCACTGGCACGGGCGACTTTGGAACGGGTGAAGCGTTTGGAATCTGTGGACCAACCGCGCGCACACGCATTGAGTGGTTTGTGCCAGCTGGACAATCCGCGGCGCGATTGCCCTTCGAGTCTGCTGCCGATGCATTTGGCTACCGCGATGTCTTTGGCATGTTCGACCAACTCGGCGGCACCTGCTCGCTGAATCCCGCTTGCTACGCGGCATGGCTCAATGAGTCGAATGCGACGGCGAAACTCACATTCACGAGTGGCGGCGCTGGCTACCTCTGCTCATCACAGTTGATCGCGACGACCGCCGCCGATGAGACTCCGTACGTTTCAACGGCGAATCACTGCATCGGAACGACCGCTGAAGCGAACAGCGCAGCGTTTATCTTCTTCTATCGATCTGCATGCACCGGAGGAAACTCAGCCGGCACAACAGTCTCGGGCGCAGACCTCACCGCCGAATATCCCACGAGCGATTGCACGCTGCTGATGGCACGCGGAACGTTGCCATCAGGCGTGTATTGGTCAGGATGGACAAACGCGAACCCAGCGACCGGCACAGCATCGACGGGATTGCATCATCCCAGCGGCACCGCGCAAGCGATTTCGTTCGGATCGAAGAACGCTGGATCGTTCAACTGCGGCTCGCCGACGAGCAATTGGAATTCGCAGACTTGGACCAATGGCATCACTGAGGGTGGATCTTCTGGTTCAGCGATCTACCGAGATAGCGATCACAAGATGTACGGGGTTCTCACCTGCGGCGCGAGTTCTTGCTCAAGCCCAGGCTCGGATGACGGCTACGGACGGTGGGATCTTGCCGTCAGTACTGGCGGATTCGCGACGCCACTCGCTGCCGGCAGCGACGATGCGCAGGAACCCAACGATGCGTGCGCGTCGCCCAAGGTCTTGGTTCCTGGAACCTATACAGGCCTTGTCGTCAAGCGCCTCGACGAAGATTGGTACTCGCTCAGCGTTCCAGTGGGCCAGGCGTTGACTGGGACCTTCACGTACACGCACGCCAACGGCGACATCGATGTCGATCTCTACAACGCGTGCGGCACAACTGCGGTGCTCGTACGCAATGGCAATGTCAACAATGAGACGCTCTCGTATACGAATCCTGGTCCAAGCACGACGCTCTTGATGCGCGTCTACCTCTCAGCCGACACGCGCAATGATTATTCGATGACTCTGAGTTGGGCGACCCCCGCTCCTGCGAATGACAATTGCTCTGCGGCGACAGTTGTCGCTGCTGGTTCGCACGCGTTCAACACAACCTATGCGACGACGACGGCGCTGAACCTTCCCGCGTCATGCAACCAGGGTGCGGGCGTCGCGATCAATAAAGATGTCTGGTTCAAGTACACCGCCGCGTGCACGGGCAACGCAACCGCGAGCACCTGCGGCAGTGCAACGTTCGACACCAACATCGCGGTCTACGCTGGCACAACCTGCCCAACCAGCGCCGCCACGGTCTTCGCTTGCTCTGATAATGGCACCGGATGCGCGAGTTCGACGAGTTCTGCTTCGTGGGCAGTCACCGCAGGCAGCGTTTGGTACGTGCGCGTTGGCGCCCCTGGCACGACGAGCGGCTCTGGAACGCTGGCGTTGAGTTGTGCAGCCGTGGCTCAATGCCCAGCAGATCTCAACCACGATCTCTTTGTCGACGGTGCAGACTTGGGAATGTTGCTCGGCGGATGGGGCAGCAGCGTCACTGACGTCAACGGCGATGCCTACACCGATGGCGCAGATCTTGGAATCATGCTCGGCGCGTGGGGCGCCTGTCCGTAAGCGTCCACTTCGCAGCGCCGATGTGTGCTGCGAGTCGGTCCAGTGCGACTTCAAGACGCCGCGTTCGCGCGGCGTCTTTTTTTATCCCAGGCATCCACCACGGTCCACGCACGATCATCGTCTCACTCGCACGATCAAACTTTGGATCGATCCGTCCAATGAGTTGATCTCCTTCGAGCAGAGGCAAGACGTAGTAGCCGAAGATGCGCTTTGCAGCAGGGGTGAATGCTTCGAAGCGATAGTCAAATCCGAAGAGTCGCGCCACGCGTGCGCGCTCGCGCAACACCGGATCAAACGGGCAGAGTGGAACGATTCGCGAGCGATCAGGTTCGATTGCGAGTTCTCTCACATTCGGCAACGCGACGCACTTCACGGGCGACTCTCCGTTCGCATCGGCAACGAGCGCATCGATCAGTTCGCCGCGTCTGACCGCCTGTGCGCACCAGGTGCGGGCATCTGCGAGCGAGATGGCGTGAAAGAACCGCGCGATCTCCGTCGGAGTCGCGATGCCAATGCGGGCGATCGCCTCGCCGCACGCCCAATCGATATGCGCGCGTGCGGTTGTGCGCGCAACTGCATGCGCCTCTGGAAAGACGCGCTCTGCGAGGTCGTAGACCTTTTCGAATCGCTCGCGGCGCACGACGGCGATGCGTCCAGCACGCCAGAGATATTCGAGCGCCGCCTTTTCGGGATGCCACTCCCACCATCCTTGACTGCGATGGTCGGCAGGTCGGTCGAGGTCGCGCGCGCGAAGTGCCCCCGCGCGCTTGATGCGTGCGAGTGTCCGGCGAATCGTCGGCGCTGGATCTCCGCGAAACTGCGACTTCCACCACGCGCTCGCTTTCACGCGCAGAGCGCTGCGGGCGAAGCGGTGCTTCCAATGTGGATACCACGCCGTTGGGATCGCACATGCATCGTGGGTCCAGTGTTCGAAGAGAACGCGGGACTCTTCGAGCGTGTGCGTGAAGTGTTCGTGGCGGTATCCATCGAGCCGTGTCGCGAGTGTCAAGTGGTGCGCGCGTTCGAGTGCATTGATCGAATCGATTTGCACATATCCCAGGTCGTGCACAAGTTTGCCGACCGCTTTCGCGCTCGATCGAGCTGGCGGAGTTGCGAGTCCTTGCAGATTCAGGAAGACCCGCCGCGCATCGATGGCGGAGAGTGTGATGGGCGTAGCGGGCGCGCGCGGCATGTGAGCGTCACACGCTACGGCTCAAGCGTGGAGAGCGCTTGGGACATCATGGGATCAACCGACACCGAGTTCCCGAGTCGGGCCAACAACGGTGACCTCCGCAGGCCAACGACCCTGCGGAGGAATTGCGTTTGCGTACCCGCGGCGGAATCTTCGCTCGCGGCGAGTTCCCGAGTCGAGCAAGTCTGCGCAGCTCGGCGAGGGCTGTCTGAGCCCCGAGTGAAGATTCCGGCGCGCTCGCACTGGATTGGTGGATCGCGTTCGCGTTCGTTCTTTGGAAAGAATGCATCATTAAGAGGGTCATTCATTCCAAAGAACGAGATTTGGTGCGAGCCACTGCTGCATGCATCGCTTGCGTATGCGCGGCGGAATCTTCGCTCGCGCGAGTTCCCGAGCCGAGCAAGCCTGCGCAGCTCGGCGAGGGCTGTTTGAGCGCCGAGTGAAGGATTCCGCCGCGATCGCGCTGGCTCGTTGTCTCGGGGCTTGTCGCCCCGCTGTCTCGCGTTTGCATACCAGCGATCGCGCTGCCTGGACCGTGGCTGCACCTCAACCCTGTTACAAACGCGTGGTCGAATCGTTCGTGCGGGAGTTCTATGTTTCTCGCATGCTGATCGTCCACCTGCAACAACTTCTCGTCGCGACGCTGATTGCAGTCGCCGTGCACTCCCCTGCTGCCGCGCAGTTTGTCGAACCTGCATCGACCGTTACTCACTACGTCGTCCCGCAACACCGCATCGTTCCGGCTCGGGTTGGGATTTCGGCTGGGGTAACGCTGACGCAAGTTGATGCGCGAGTCTCGATCGACAATCGCGTTGCTTCGACCGTGCTCGATCTCATGATTGTGAATCAATCGCCGATGATCGCGGAAGCAGTCCTGCTCGTTCCCGTGCCTGCGGGGGCGTCAGTGAAGCGCTTTTCGTACGAGGGTGCGACGAACAGTGCGAGCGAGGGAGTCGCACAAGTGCTTCCTCGTGACGAAGCGCGGCAACTCTATGACTCAATCGTGCGCGCAAGTCGCGATCCTGGACTGCTCGAATTCGCAGGAGCAACGCTTGTGCGTTCGAGCGTCTTTCCGATCGCTGCGGGTGCACGTCAACGTGTTCGCATCGAGTGGGAAGAAGTGATCGGCAGCATCGATGGACGCATGGACTACATCTTGCCGCGCAGCGAGTCGCTTCGATATGAGACTCCGTGGACATTGAGTGTTTCAGTGACTCAGCCCGAAGCGATTGCCGCGGTTTACTCACCAAGTCATGAACTCATCGAGATCGAACCTGGGCGTGCTGCCAATGCGCGACAGTTCACGCTGAGTGCGACTGCGCAGCGCGCTCCAGGGCCATTCTTGATGAGCATCGTCGCGGGCGGTGCGAGTGCGACTGCGCGTGCGAGCGTTGTGGCGTATCCATCGCCGAGTGATGGAGGTGGGTACTTCATGCTGTTGGGCGGAGTCGCTGCACCACAGACGCATGCGCAGGCGATTGCGCGCGAGGTGACGATCGTCTTGGATCGCTCTGGCAGTATGGCAGGCGGCAAACTTGACCAAGCCAAGAGCGCCGCGCTGCAGGTTGTTGAAGGGCTCAAGGCCGGCGAACGGTTCAACCTCATCGACTATTCGAACAGCGTCTCGATGTTTGCGCGTGAGCCCGTCGAACAGAACGCCAAGAGTGTGGGCGAGGCGCGCGCATATCTCGAGGCGCTTCGTCCAACTGGCGGCACCAATATTTCTGACGCCCTCGTTGAAGCGCTGCGGCAGCCACATGTGCCTGGAACGATTCCCATCGTGCTCTTTCTGACCGACGGCCTTCCGACGGTTGGGCAGACCTCAGAGCGTGCGATCCGCGAACTTGTTGAGAAGGGAAACCCGCACAATCGCCGCATTTTCACCATCGGCGTTGGCGCAGATGTGAATGCACCACTGCTCGATCGCATCTCAGATCTGACTCGCGCGCGCACCACATACATCGTGCCGGGTGAAAACGTTGAACTGAAGGTTGCGCAGGTCTTTCGGCAGTTGCGCGGACCGATCCTCACCGATGTCATGCTCACTGCACTCGACCAGTTCGGCGCGCAGGACACGCGGCGCGTGCGCGACTTGGCGCCGCGACGCATCCCCGATGTTTTTGACGGCGAGCAACTTGTGGTCTTCGGCGCGTATCTCGGCGAGCAACCAACGACTCTCTCGATTTCTGGCAGAACAGCGTCGGGGCAGCTTGATACGAAAGTGTCCTTCGATCCTGCCCTCGCCACGACGCGCCACGCGTACGTCGCGCGACTTTGGGCGACGCGCAGGATCGCTGAACTTGTCGATGAAGTACGGCAATTCGCAGCGGACCGCCCAGGGCAACCCGTCGGTGCTCCTGCACTGCCGCACGACCCACGCGTGAAGGAACTCGTCGATGAAATCGTTCGCCTGAGCGCGCGCTTTGGAGTGCTGACGGAGTACACAGCATTCTTCGCCAATGCTGGGACGAACCTCAGCGACTGGAACTCGCTCGCCGCGGGCTGCGGCGGTCGCCTCGAGAGTGCCAGCAGAGTGCGCAGCGGCGAAGGCGCGATCAGTCAAGGGGTCAACTTCAATGACATGAAGGGCAAGGCGCAACTTGCGTACGACAATCGATTTCTTGACGAGACTCTCAAAGAGACGCGCATTCAGAACGTGCAGCAGCTCTCCGATCGTTGCTTTTACAATAATGACGGGCGGTGGATCGATTCCGAACTCGTCGCGAGTTCACCCCGCAACACGGCAGGAGTCGCCGTCGATGAGACGGTCGAGTTCGGCTCGTATCGGCACATGCAACTCATTCAAGAACTCTCCGCCGAAGGGCGGCAGTCCGTACTCAGTCTTCCAGGAGACACGCTCGTTCGCCACCGTGGCAAGAATATTCTCGTTCACAATCCATTGACCCCAGGCTGTTGAAAGGAAAACACATGCAATTCACACCTCGCTTCTCACTTCTCGCACTCACACCTGCACTGTTCATCACAACCCTCGCCTGCGCTCGCGCCGCATGGGATGACGTTTCGCCGCCACCCGCGCCTCTCCAACCTCCCATCTATCTCTCGGCGCCCCCGGTTGCACCCGCGAACAATCGCCCGCAGGTCGATATCGCGATCTGCCTTGACATCTCGGGCAGTATGGAAGGACTCATCGACAGTGCCAAGGCGCGACTCTGGAGCATCGTGAACGACCTCGCGCTTGCGAAGCCGACCCCATCGCTGCGCGTCGCGTTGCTGACATTTGGATGTGATGCGTACGACTCTGCGAGTGGATGGGTCGTCGTCGATTCAGATCTCACTGAAGATCTTGACCTCATCTCGCAGAAGCTCTTCGCGCTGCGCACCAACGGCGGTACCGAATTCGTGGGGCGTGTCGTCGACAAAGCCGCGCGATCTCTCGCGTGGAGTGCGTCTGCAGATTCGCTTCGCATCATTCTCGTTGCGGGCAATGAAGGCGCCGATCAAGATCACGAGGTCACTTACCAAACCGCGTGCCGCGGGAGCATCGAGAAGGGAATCATCGTCAACAGCATCTACTGCGGCAGTGCAGTCGATCCCATCGCAGTCGCGTGGGCGGATGTTGCAAAGGTTGCCGATGGACAGTTTCTCTGCATCGATCAATCGACGGGCGCTCAAGTCGCATCGACGCCCTTCGACAAGGCGCTCGGCGAACTCTCGACGTCTATCAACACAACCTATCTTCCAACGGGTGAAAAGGGCCGTGCCGCATGGGCGAACCAGACAGAGCAAGATCGCAACGCGGCAGGACTTGGAGGCGGAGTCGCCGCACAGCGTTGCGCAACAAAGGGGGGCGATGTCTACGACAACAGTTCCTGGGACCTCGTTGACGGATGCGCGCAGGGCACGCTCAAGCTCGAAGAGTTGAAAGACGAAGATCTGCCCAAGGAACTGCAAGGCAAGACCCTGGCTGAGAAGAAGGCGCTCGTCGCAACGAAGCAAGCAGAGCGAACAAAGATTCAGGGTGAGATTCAGGCGCTGCAAGCGAAGCGGGAGGCATTCCTCATCGAGGAAGCGAAGAAGAATGCGACCGCAACGGGAGCGACGCTCGATGACGCACTGCGCGGTGCGATTCGTTCACAGGCTCAGAAGAAGAACTTCTCGTGGGCGCCTGCGGTTGCGCCATAAGATTGCACCATGTCGTCGCACAAGCAAGTCGTGATGGTCGTCGAAGATGACGAGGCAATACGGCTTGGCTTGTGCGACGTCTTGACCTTTGGCGGTTACACCGCCCGCAGCCATCCACGCGGAGATGGTGCAGCGCGTGCGATCCTTGAGAGTTCACCTGATCTTGTGCTGCTCGACGTGATGCTTCCTGGTGCTTCTGGATTCGACATTTTGCGTGAGGTGCGCGCGGCGCGCCCGACCCTGCCGATTGTGATGGTCACCGCGCGGGGCAGCGAGGATGATCGCGTGCTCGGGCTCGATCGCGGCGCAGATGATTACGTCGTCAAGCCGTTCAGCGCGCGCGAGGTGCTCGCGCGGGTGCAGGCGGTGCTTCGACGAAGTGCTGAGCGACCAACCGACGTGCTCACGATTCGCCACAACGGCGCCACGATCGATCTGGCACGAAGCGAGGCGTTCGCCGCGAAGCAATCGTCGGGTGCCGCGCGCGTCGAACTGAGTGCGAGAGAGATTGAAGTGCTTCGGGTGCTCGCCGCAAACCGCGCACGCATCGTCACGCGAGAAGAACTGTTGCGCGTGGTTTGGGGAGTCGATCCGCGCCAATCCGACACCCGCGCAGTCGATATGCAGATCGTGAGATTGCGCGAATCGCTCGCTGCAGTTCAACTCGAAACCCTCGTCGAAACGGTGCGAGCGAAGGGATACCGACTCGCCGCAGAAGCTGAGGTTGCATCATGAGGCGCGCTCGGCGTTGGTGGTTCGCAGGACTCGCGCTCGCAACGGTCGCGACTTTCGCGGGACTCTGGTCGGTGACGACTGCGCTGCGCGAATCGCAGTCGCGCGCGCAGCAATCGCAAGATGAATTCGCCCGCGCACAGACGATCCGCCTCGCGCTCTGGCGGATGGATGGATGGATGACGCCGCGACTCGTGCGCGAAGCGGCCCGCCCAACGACCGACTACGCAGCATTCTTTTCCCCCGACGATGCTGTGAACCGCATGTTGCAAGCGGTTCCCAAAGGCGAGGTGTTTGCGCCGAGTCCCCTGCTTTCGGGCAGCGCAGGATGGATCCTCTTGCATTTCGAAGTGAGCGATGCTGGAGCGATTACGAGTCCGCAAGTTCCGCAGGGAAATCTGCGTGATCTCGCAGAGGGTCAGTATCTGAAAGCCGGCATCGATCCAGCGCATATGAAGCAACTTGAAGCGTTGCGTGCGCTGTTGCCTGTGAAAGAGCAAGCGCTCGAGTCGCTGATGTGCCAGACTGAGCAATCGAATGACGCGCTCGCCTGGTCGTCGGAGAATGCGACAGAGATTGCCGCCGATACGAAGGACAGCGGCGCGCGTCAACAACTTTCCGCTGCGAACGCGCCAGCGCCAGTGCAAACTGGGGGAGGACTCGGTGGAGGTGCGAGCAAGAAACAGATCCGCTCAGTGACCCCAGAGAACGCTCTCGCACAAACTCTCACACAAACTGAGTTTGCAAATCGAGCTCGCGCGACAACATCGGCGCAGCAACTTGCCGAGAATTCAAGGGGCGGGCTGATTGGCGACCCTGAACTCGATCTTGCAGCGAGTGCCGACATGGGTGCGCCCGCGCGATCGTCGACACTCCGGCAACCACTTCTGCCTCCCGCCGTGGCGCAGGCAGCAGCCAACTCCGTGAGCATCGGCACGCTCGTCCCGGTGTGGATCGCTGAGACCCCACCCACACTTGCGTTGGTTCGACGCGTGCGCGAGAACGGCGCGACACGCATCCAAGGAGTGCTTGTCGATTGGAAGGCGCTCAGCGATTCGCTGCTCGGTGAGGTCTCAGATCTCGTTGAGGGTGGGTCGGTTCGACCGATCTTTCTTGCCGACGCTGGCTTCACCCCCACGCGCCTTGCGAGCATTCCTGCCGAACTTGTCGTGCAAGGAGTGCGGTCCACTTCGATTGCATCGGTTCCGACTGCGACTCCGGCCATCATTGTTGCTTGGTCGGCAGCAATGCTCGCACTCATCGCTGCAGGAGCAGCGACATGGGCAGGCGTTTCGTTCGGCGATCGACAGGCGCGGTTCGCGTCGAGTGTGACTCACGAACTTCGCACGCCGCTCACAACTTTTCAGCTGTACTCAGAGATGCTGCGCGACGGGATGGTTCCTGACGAGACGCGGCGCGTGCAGTGTCTCGAAACTCTCTGTCGTGAATCACATCGACTTGGACACCTCGTCGAAAATGTGTTGAGTCTCGCGCGACTTGAAAGAGGCGCGTCGCCCTCGGCCATGCGTGAAGCGACCCACTTCGATGCGCCAGCGCTTGATGCGCTCATTCATCGCCTTGCTGCCGAGCGCGCAAGCAATATTGTGTTGACATCGCACTGCGATTTTGAGTGCGACGCCGTGCGTCTCGACGGCGATGCCCTCTCACAAATTGTCGGAAACCTGCTTGAAAATGCTGCAAAGTATGGGTCGAACAGTGCTGGATCGGTCGAAGTCGATGTCACCATCACGATCGATGCGGGCATGCTCGTCGTCGTTGTCGAGGATCATGGACGCGGAGTCTCGCCTGCGGCAGCAACTGCGATTTGGCGTCCATTCAATCGCGGCGAAGCTGCGCAGAGCACACTGCCTGGACTCGGCATCGGCCTCACGGTCTCTCGCGCGCTCGCGCAGAGCATGGGAGGGTCGCTGCGATTGCTTTCACGCGGTGCGGCGCATGATTCGAACGGGCGGTGTCGCGGCGCCGCCTTCGAACTTCGCCTTCCATGCGCAGTCGGCACAACCGATGGGCGAGTAGCCTGAGCCGATGACGAGCGCGCATCTATGAGTTCACTTTCTCCGGCGGCAACCCACACATTCTCACAGACAGACCTGCGCCGGGCGATCATCGGCGGAACCATCGGAAACGTGCTCGAGTGGTACGACTTTGCGGTGTACGGCTATCTCGCAACGACGATGGGGGTGCTGTTCTTTCCAACCGACAACAAAGTCGCCTCGACGCTTGCCGCATTCGGCGTATTCGCAGTTGGATATTTCATGCGCCCACTCGGCGGCATCGTGATGGGATCAATCGGCGACAAATATGGCCGCCGCGCAATGCTCACCTTTTCAATCGTGCTCATGGGTGTCGCCTCGTTTCTCATCGGAGTCCTTCCGACGTATGCCGCGATCGGAATCGCCGCGCCGATCGCGCTCACCGTGCTGCGCATGGCGCAAGGGTTTTCAGTCGGCGGCGAATACACGGGATCGATGATCTACACGACTGAAGTCGCGCCACCGAGTCAGCGTGGACTGCTCAGCAGTTTCGCGACCATCGGTGCCGTGCTTGGGCTGGTGCTCGGTTCAGCCACCGACTGGTTGCTCACCGTGCAACTCGGCGAGTCAGAAGTTGCAGCGTGGGGATGGCGCCTGCCATTCTTGCTGGGACTCCCAATCAGCTTCCTCGGCCTCTGGCTGCGCGCGCACCTTCCAGAGACGAAAGAACCCGTTGCCTCTGACACGCGCGTCGAAAGCGGATTTCAACAGATCTTTCAGCAGCATTGGCGCGCGCTCATTCGCATTGTCGGCATCGTCACTGGCGCGAGCCTTGTCTTCTATGTGCTCTATGTTTGGGCCGTTGATCGCGCACAGGCGCTCGTGCCTGACGCAACATCGATTCAAGCTGCCAACACAATCAATCTTGCGATCATCGCTGGCTGGATGGTGCTCGGCGGATGGATGAGCGATCGATATGGACGCCGCTCGGTCTCGATCTTCTGCACGGCCGCGCTGCTGCTCCTTTCGATTCCTGGAACACTCTTGCTCATGGGTGACGCAGGAACAATCCACGCGTTTTTTCCGGGGCGCACATTTGACGCGACGATCTTCTTCGTTGCGCAAGCAGTCATTGGAATTCCCATCGGACTCGTGCTCGGCGTGCAAGGAGCGATGATCGTCGAGATCACTCCCAAAAATTTGCGTTGCCGGATGTTCTCGCTTGCGTACAGTTTTTCGATGGCGTTTCTCGCGGGGACTGCTCCATTCGTCGCAACGCTGCTCGCCGATGAGTTTGGATGGCTCGCCGGTCCTGGTGTGTACAGCGCACTCTTCTGCGCATGGGCGTTCGTCGCGCTCTGGTTCACACACGAAACTGCCCCGCGCTTGGTTCGCTGAGTCATCCCAATCTCATGCAACAACCCGCTTCACAACTTCTCGCAGAAATCACTGCGAAGCATAGAATGATCGCTGCCGCCGACCCCGCAAGCGCGGGCCCGCACTGGGGAGCGATGCACAAGCTGCTCTTGAAGGCGAAGGTCGATTCAATGGCGCTCTTGCGGGTCATCGGCGCGCGCGATTTGGACGAACTCAACAGAGTTATCGCGCGCCTGCGCGGCGAAGATGTTGCGTCCGCGCCAGTCGAACCCGCGCCCACCATTGCTGCGATCGATCCAACACTTCTGCAGACTGCGCTCAAAACTTTTCGCCGTCGCATCAAGTTTTCGCAACTTGACGCCGAATCGAGGCTCGCCCGCAGCCCGCTCAGCGGCGGGTCGAGCCACCAAATCAATGCGATGATTCCTCCGCGCGAGTTTCCGCTCGAAGTGTGGGATGCCCTTGTGCAAGCAGGAAAACTGCGCCGCGAGGGTCAAGGGTTTTACGCCCTGACCGACGACAACAGTCAGAAACACTGGTAGCGGCCGGTCCAAAGGGTGCGTTTTCATTTGAACTTGCCTGATTGCGCAGTAGAGTGCGCTTGCCCGGTTTCAACCGCACCCCGCAAAGGCATCCTTCTATGAAGACTTCCCCCACCGTTGCAGTCGCGCTCACTCTGACATTCGCCGCCGTACTCGTCGGCCAAATCGCCGCCCCCGTGAGCGCGCGCGCGCCGCGCATTCCAGGAGATGGCGGCGTCGCAGGAGGCGGCACCGATTGCGCGACTGCTCCAGCTGCCGTGCTCGGGTCGAACGCTTTCAATACAGCATCAGCAACCGCATCGCTCGTCGTCGCTGCCGGAACAGGCTGCACAGCACACACGATTTACAAGGCGAATTACTTCACTTTCACCGCGGCCGAGGCGGGCAACTACTCCTTCACGACATGCAATGCCGAGACGTGGGACACGCGCATCGCTGTCATTCCCGCGTGCGGCGCGAATCAGGTTCCGGTTGCTTGCAACGATGATGCGTGCAACTATCAGAGCACCGCAACGGGCGCGCTCGTCGCCAACACGACCTACCGAGTCGTCGTGGGCGGATACGGCAGCGCCGATGGCGGCGC
This sequence comes from uncultured Singulisphaera sp., assembly GCA_964355975.1. Classification (GTDB taxonomy): domain Bacteria; phylum Planctomycetota; class Phycisphaerae; order Phycisphaerales; family SM1A02; genus F1-60-MAGs104. The sequence continues at coordinate 4,152 of CAYHFW010000001.1, read as the reverse complement.
TGGCGCAATCACGATCACATTCGACGGCACTGGCGGTGGCGGCGGCGGCGGCACCGTTGGCCCCGACGTCATCGTTGGCGCGATCCCAGATGTTTCAAAGTATGGATCGGTCGTCGTCGCTGGTCAGACGATCATGGCGTACGCGATCGGTACAACGAGTTGCAACATCGGTGACTCGCTGCTCGATTGGTTCGCAGCGCCCGACAATCGCCATCCGTTCATTCCGCAGAATCTCTACCGCATCAAGGGTGGCCGCGTCGAACAGATCGGCATGGGATGGGGCAAGCACGGATTCACCGCGCTTCAAGGGTCACTCTGCGGTGCATGCACACCCTCTTCGAGCGGCACATGGCTCGGCGTTGGATGCTCAGATCCTTACAGCGCAGGGCTCAACGGAAGTCAAAGCGGCTTGGGCTGCCGTTCAGAAGTAAACGCCGCGACTGGCGTCTTTCCGGGCACTCCCAACGCCGGCATGCCTGGTGCGGCGGCGACGATCGGACGCCGTATTCAAGTAAACGCAAATGATTTGAATCCAACTCTCAATGTCGGCGCGACATACTTCGCCGAGGCGCAGTACATCCATCCTGGAGATGCCACCGCTGGCAACGACGACAACAACGGATCGTGGCGATCCTTTACTGTTGGAGCGCTCGCGAGTGGTGCGTACACGCTTTCACTCACAGGCGCGACGAATCAGCAGCAAGCGGCGATTGCTGCGTGGCGCGCTGCGCTGCCCGCAGTCACGCTCGTCAATGCAGACGTCGCCGCGGACGGCCGATTCACCGCTGGGTATCTCGTGACCGACAATGGCAATGGCACATGGCACTATGAGTACGCGGTGCAGAACATTAATAGCCACCGCAGCGGACGCTCATTCAGCATTCCAGTTCCTGCTGGCGCGACAATCACGAATGTTGGATTCCACGACGTCGATTACCACTCAGGCGATCCATACGCTGCGACCGACTGGACATCGAGCGTTGCAGCAGGATCAGTGACTTGGACTGGCGGCGACTACGCCGTCAGCGCCAATGGCAACGCGCTGCGCTTTGGAACGCTTTACAACTTTCGATTTGACGCGACGACTCCTCCAACTGCTGCGACCGCGACGCTCGGACTTTTCCGTCCAGGCACTGGCACATCGGCCACGTTTGCGATGCAAGGTCCAAGCGGCGTCGCTGGAAATCCGGCAGACCTCAATGGCGATGGATCGGTCAACGGCGCAGACCTTGCAATTCTCTTGAGTGCGTGGGGCACGAATGGAAACGGCGACATCAACGGCAGTGGAACAGTCGATGGCGCTGATCTTGCGACGCTTCTGAGCAGTTGGAGCTAAGCCAAGCGCGACCGAGACCCGCCTCGCCTCTCTTAGGGGGCTGGCGCGGACGAAGTGAATGAGAACGACGCGCCTTGTGCGCCGATGCCCATTTGCGTGCCCCTTCCTTTTGGAAGTGGCTGCAACTTCGCTGACGACTCTGCGCCTACGAGGGCGCACAATTCGCGAAAGACCCGTCGATTCGTCTCGTCGCGTTCGAACGAAACCGCCTTCAACCGCACCGTACGCTCGGCCTTGAGTGCGGTAATGCGCGACACCTCTTCCGGCGTCGTAGCGTGAGGAAACACGGTGGACTTCAGCGCGACGATCTTGTCCCGAAAAGCGCGCGATGCGCTCGTCCAAGAACTCTGCAGCGCCACGACCTGCGCGCGCACCGGATCACTCAGAGTCATCGCGAGTGCGCTCTCGAAGCGACTCGTCAACTTCGTCGGGTCTTTCAACGTGCGTGCGTAGAGTTGGTCATCCCACGCGTCTTGCAGTTGTTGCGCTGGCCCAGTCGCTAGCCGCTTCTTGAGCCGTGCGATCGACTCATGAGTCGCTGCGCGCGCTGCCTTCTGCAGTTTCGCAGCCTCTGCTTCCAACCTCATCAGGTCTGCGTGCTCGGCAGCACTGGCGTCAATCGACTTTGGCGTGACGCCATCCTCCAAGATGATTGGCGTTGGGAGTGCCTCGCGCACCTTTTTTCTTATCGCCGCAGCGGCATGTTCGCGCGCCGCGAGATCGGCACAGACTGCAGCAAGTTCTGGACCAACCGCGCACAAATCTTGCGCTGAGAGTTTTGCCGCACGCACTGCTCGTGTCGGATCGAGGGGTGAGCGGACCATTCCAAAGAACTCTCCCGGCGCTGTGGCGGTTTGCGCACTCACATACTGCCGCCACGGGGCGAGCCAAGAGATGCACGCTTGACCTGAATCAGGCACGATTGCGGTGAGAATCTCGGTGAGTTTCGCCGCCTCAAGAGCGAGCAAGCGCGCACGAAGCGCATCGCACTGCGCACTACGCCGCGTTGCCTCTGCAGGATCGATCCTTCGAACGGGTGTGCCATCCCCCCGCGCAAACGAACCGATGAAGAGTTCGCCCTCTTGGCGCTGAATCACTTGGGCTTCTTGCACAATTGTGTTGACTTCGGCGCGCAAATCATCGACCGCTGTCTTTGCGACCTCCATCATCGATGCGTCAACTCCCGCTGCAGCGAGCACCGGTTGAATCTCTTCAAACTGCATGAGTTGCGGCAGCGGGCTTGGTCCCATGAAGCCATCGGCTTGCACCGCGGTAAACGAGACTTCTGAGGCCTCGAACCCACCGTCAACTTCGAACATCTGTTCGTCGACCTCCAGCCACTCCATGACCTCGAAGCTGCCGCCAGACAATGCAATCGCCCCCGCAATCTCACGAGACCCACCAGCGCGGCTCGTCTCGGCGGCGGGCTTGCCGTCGATCGCCAAGTCGATCGCTGCGGCGGCTTCTGTTGTTGCAGCGACGGCGCGCTCCTCCTTTGGTGAGTTCTCTTGCGCTGGATTGGCGCCGAAGAAGTCTTGGCCACCGTCGCGTGTGTTGTTGATCACCGCACTCTTGGCGACTGGCCACCACGCGCCAATCCACGCCGTGCAGATTGCATCGAGTTGCGTGGCAACGCTTGGTGTGATGCGATCGCTTGGTGCTTTCCACGCGCGGTTGAGCGCACCGGGGCCATCTCCGAGCGTGTACGCCATCGATCCCGCCCCCAGCCACCAGCAGCTCAAGAGGTGCACCTGTTCGCGCGGAGTCATTCGAGGAAGAATTGCATCGAGTGTGCGCACGTCGAGTTCGAGCGACTTGAGGCGTGCTTCGTTTCGCTCGGCGTTCGAGGCGCGATACATCGCCCCTTCGTTGGCGCGCGCTTCAGCTATCCACTTCTTCATTCGATCGGAGTCCAACGCTTCTCCCTCGCCCGCCGCGGCTGGCTCGCTGCTCGGCAACGGACGAGCTGGCTGTTGATAGTTCAGCCGCGCCTCAATTCGCCGCAGTGGAGCGTTGAGTATCGCTTCTCGAAGACGGTGCACCGCCGCTTGCCTCTCGACGAGGTACTGCGTGAGTTGTGGCTGCAGGACCGCGATGATCTCATTCGACAAGTGCAGGGCATCGATTGCCTCGATTACATCGACCGATCGCCCCGAATACAGACCCTCGCGCATCGTGTCTGCGAATACAAGATCGCGGCGGATGGCGAGCAGCGCGATCACCTGCTGCGCAGCGGCCACTTGGTCTGATCGCGCGGCGCTGCGAATCGCATCGATGAGCGGACGCTCTGCCTCGTCGAACGATTGCGCCACAGCACGCGCTTTGCTTTGCAACGCGCGGCCATCCTCGAGTGTCTCGGGAACGGTGCGCACGAGTGACTGCCAATCTCCGGTGCGATCGGCAACGACGGCTGTGAATCGCGTGACATAGCCAGAATAATCAGCGAGAACGGTCGCACGCTGCGCATCGTCAAATCCTGCCCGCTTCAGTTGTGCATCGAGGTCGGCGCTGCGAAGTGGTTCAATGTCTACAGCGTGAGCAATCGGCAACGCGACAACCATGAGTGCGGTGCAGAAAGCAAGCCCAGCGAGAATGCCACAACCAAAGCGGCGGGTGGTCTTCATGATGTACTCCTCTGAGGTGATTGAACCGGTCCGGATCGACACGAGAGGCTCGCGAATCATGCTAACGGGGCGGTGAAGTCATCGTCGAATCTTCCTTCCAAAGCACGCGATCCGGCAGCACGACCCTTGGTTTGCGCTCACGCGGCGGAATCTTCGCTCGCGCGAGTTCCCGAGCCGAGCAAGTCTGCGCAG